>CAZOZG010000016.1:0-24723 GCA_964584225.1 uncultured Candidatus Saccharibacteria bacterium
GACGGGCTACTACGGTGGACTCACACAGGCTGCCGTACAAAAATGGCAAACAAAATTCAATATCGTCTCATCCGGCTCACCGGGCACGACTGGTTTTGGAGTAGTAGGACCGCGCACGGCCGCAGCAATCGCGATCATTTGCTCCGGGGGCTCGATTAATGGCGTTTCCGGTGTTGCAAGTTCACCGGTGGGCGGCTTCATTCAAGTGACACCGATTCAGGGTAATGCGCCGCTTGCCGTCACCGTGAATGCAACCGTCAACACCACAAATTCCTGCACGAGCGCGACCTACACGCTTGATTTTGGCGACGGAACTATACCGCAACAAATTCAAACGCCACCCGGCGTGTGTACGCAGTTGTCGCAAACATTTCCGCACCAGTACGTCTATGGTGGCGTGTATCTCATCAAATTGTCCGCGGGCGGACATCAGACGACGGCGACTGTCGTCGTGACGGGTCCCGGTGGTGGTGGCAGCACTGTCGCGAGTAACAGCGACTCGATCACCGCGAACACGCAGAGTGGTCCCGCACCGCTCGCCGTGACTTTCACCGGCATCGTGAATTCAGGCGGCGCGTGTGCGGCTGGCACGTACACGATTAATTTCGGTGACGGCCAGACAGCCCAAGTGCCGTACGCCGCAAGCTGTCAGCCGTTCCGCTACACCGTCAATCACACCTTCGCCGCAGGTACATACACCGTCGTGATCGCGAACACCGCAAACGCGCAAGTCGGCAGCGTCATTATCACTTCAAACGCGCCGCCGTATCAGTACAGCGCTCCGACCGTGACGCCTGCCGTGGGCGGCAATCCGCTTGCTGTCTCAATACAATTTGGTCTGCCGACATCGTGCACGGCATACACGCTCTCGTGGGGAGACGGTGTGTCGCCCACCAACCAGACCAATTCCAGCAATTGTACGCAGACGCCGACAATTACGCTGAATCACACCTACGCCGGTAGCGGCACCTACACAATTAGTCTTAGTCGCGGCGATGGTGGTGCACGTACCGATCAGGCTTCGATCGTTATTCAAAACCACTAGTTACCCGCCGTGCATTTCTCCCGACGATGCATCGACACGCTCACGTAATGCGGGTTGATCGGCGAGCGTCGGGTCCTCATGGATAAGGGCATCGGCTTCGGTGCGCGCTGCGCGGATAAGCTTCACATTTTTCAGTGCTTCCATGCCAAGATCGGAGACGCCCCACTGGCGACGACCAAATAAATCTCCCGCGCCGCGCGTCTCCAAATCGGCTTCGGCGAGTCGGAATCCATCAGCCGATGTTTCAAGCGCGCGCAAACGCTTCATCGCCATTTCTCCGGTCGTTTCGGGCAAGAGGAAACAGTATGGAGGGTGGGAGCTGCGCATGATGCGGCCGCGAAGTTGGTGTAATTGCGCGAGTCCAAATCGCTCTGCCCCTTCAATCAGAATCACTGTTGCATTCGGGACGTTGATGCCGACTTCGACGACAGACGTGGCGACGAGAATCTGAATCTCACCTGAGGCGAAACGGCTCATGACAGCGTCTTTTTCAGCGGGCTTCATCGCGCCGTGCAAAAGACCGATTTCAAAATCCGGAAAAACTTCCTTTTTGAGACGCTTGGCCTCAGCTTTTACTGATTTTGCCTGAAGCGCGTTGATTTTTGATGGATCGGGTTCTTCAATGCGCGGACAGATGACGTATGCTTGTCGGCCAGCGACGACTTCACTTCGCACGGCGTCGTACGCGACGCCGCGATCCTGGGGCTTCATGATTCTCGTCGTGATTTTTGCTCGCCCTGGTGGCAATTCGTCCAAAATTGAAAGATCTAGATCGCCGTAGAGTGTGAGCGCGAGCGTGCGAGGAATTGGTGTTGCCGTCATGGAGAGAAAATGTGGCGCAGCGTCGCCTTTGTGTGCGAGCTCGCGACGTTGTCTCGTGCCGAAGCGATGTTGCTCGTCGACGATTGCATATGCGAGATGCTGAAACTGCACTTTTTTCTGGATCAACGCGTGCGTGCCCACGAGCATCGCGATCTCGCCGTTTGCGACCCACTTCAGCAGCTGCGCGCGTGAAATGTCGGTCGCTCGCGTGCGCGAGATTTTGGACGGGAATTTTTTGCAGCCACTGCCAGTAATAAGCGCGATGTTGATGGGAAGATCCTTGAAGAATTCGATAAATGACTGAAAGTGCTGGCCCGCGAGAATTTCTGTCGGGGCCATGTAGGCGACTTGCAGATTGCCGGCCGCCCGACCGGGCGGCCGGCTGTTCACTACCGCATACGCCGTCGCTGCAGCGACGAGCGTCTTGCCACTCCCGACGTCGCCTTCTAAGAGTCGCGCCATCGGATGCTGTCTTTTGAAATCTTTGAGGATTTCATCGATTGCGCGTGTCTGGGCACTCGTTGGCGGGAAGGGGACTGATGAAAGAAAACGTCCCACATTCGCTTCTGCGTGAGCGATCGGGAAGGATAGCTGTGCGTCGTTTTCAGCTCGCTCACGCGCGCGAGCAATCTGAATCGCGAAAATTTCTTCAAACGCGAAGCGTTTCCTCGCTGCTTCTGCGTGCCGTTGATCCTCCGGCCGATGCATAGCTTTGAGCGAGGTCGCGATATCAGGGAGGTGATACCGAGCGCGGACGTCCGCAGAAATCGGATCTTCGAGATCGTTCAAAACATTGCTTGCGAAAACGCGATCGAGTGCGTGGAAAAACCATCTTGAGGTAATGCCACGTGTCTCGGGGTACACAGGAAATACCGTTGTCGGCTGCTGTTGCGCTCCGTCGCCGAATATTCCTTCTGGTGAGAAGCCCGCGGGCACAACCTCAACCTCGGGGTTGGCGATATATGGTCGCTCCGCGCTGCCGCCCACGGTCCCTGAGAGTTTGACGGCAGTGCCCTGCGGCACATACGAAGCGATGTAGGGCTGGTTGAACCACATCACTTTGACTTTGCCCGTCGCGTCCTCGAAGTAGCCTTCGGTCGCGTTGCGTCTGCTTTTCCAAAGTTTTCGTGCTTTGAGTTTCGAGAGCGTCCCGATGAGCGTTACCTTAGCGCCTGGCACGAGCTCGCGCGTCTGCGCAGAAGCGCCTGCTTGTTCGTATCGCGAAGGAAAGTGGCGCAAGAGGTCCTCGATCGTTCGGATCCCGAGTCGGCGCAGTGCGCTCTCGTGCACAGGCGTGATTTTGAAATGCGTGGTAATTGCGTCGCGCGGGTGCATGGCGGCATTATACGGGACGACTTATACACAGTCTTGTCTTTGAGCGTTTGCCCGAGGGCCCGTACCATAGGGGTGTTTGGATTTAAAAGCATTCAACCACTATGAATAGAGACGACGAGAAAAAAAGAAAGCGCGAATTGGGTGCCGCGAAGGGCGGTGGCGAGGAGGAAGAGGATGAAAAAGAGGGGGCGACAGGCGAAGCGCCTGCGCAACTTGATGAAGACGAAGACGACGATGGCTTTACCGCTGCGGGATCGGAAGAAGGTGACGAACCGGGGTGGGAATAAGGAGACGTACGCAGCGGCCCCGCCGTAGGCGGGGCCGCTGCTTTGTATTCGGTCCCTGTGCGCTACTATTTCCTGTATGAACATCCTCATGCTCACGCGCGATGTGAATGTGCTCCGCGATGGCACCGCGGCGCGGCGAGCGATTGAAGAATACGCGACGCTCCCCAAACACCTCTTCGTCATTGTGCTCAACACGCGCCGGGATCATTTCAAAATTCAAAAAGTCTCCGACAAGCTTTGGATCTACCCGTGTAATGCATTTGCCTGGTGGAGCACGCCCTTTGCTGCGGTGCGTGTCGCTGGTAAAGAAGTGTGGTTTCAGAATCGCTTGCAAGTCGACATCGTGCACGCACTCGATCCTTCAGAATCCGGCCTCGCCGGTGCCTTTATCATGCGCTTTTCCAAAAAACCTCTTCTCGTCGAAATGCTCGAGGACGTCCTCGATGCGCGCTTTCAAGATGAATCGTTCACGAATCTTGTTCGTGCGTTCATTGCGCGCTATGTGCTGCGTCGCGCCAATTCGATCCGCGTCGCTCTTGAGCGAACTAAAGAATCGCTCGAAGAAATTTCGCCCGCGGTGGCAAAGAAAGCCTATGTTCTCCCACGTTTTGTCGACATCGCAGCTCTCGCACGCGAACCGATGCGCGTTGATCTCCATACAAAATACCCTCGGTATCATTTTGTGATCTTGATGGTCGCGCCGTTGGTCCGAGAGAACAATCTTGCTCTCGGTATCCATGTGCTTGTTGGCGCTCTCAGACATTTCGGCCACACAGGCTTGGTGATCGTTGGGGAGGGACCAGATCGGACGCATCTCGAGCGCCTCGCACAGCAACTTCATGTAAAGGATCGTGTCGTGTTTGAAAAGCGCACAGCGGACATCGGGTCGTACTACAAAAGTGCAAATGTTTTCCTTATGCCAGTCGTTGATGGTCTCGAACAATCTCTGCGAGAAGCCGTCGCGTGCGGTGCATTGGTCGTGAGTGCGAATGCTGGGGTCGCACCACGTATTATCGAAAATGGTGTAAATGGGTTCTTGTGCGCGCCAGACGACACGAAAAAGTTTATCGACACAGTTGCGGACATTATTCGCCGCCCTGGCGTGCGCGAGACCATCAAAATCAACGCCAGAGTCGATATCGAAGGTAGCGAAGGAAAGGAAAAAGAATTGTATTTGCAGCACTTTCAAGATGCGTGGGAACGTTTAATGCCGGAGCAGTAATTCATTGCAGTTTTTTCTGCGGGGTATAGCATACACTCATGCATATTCTCTTGCGACTGGCAGGTACTGCGGTTGCTGTCGTGCTGACAGTCAATCTCGTGCCGGGGCTCACGGTCACCGGTGGATGGGAAACGATCATACTGATTGCCGTCGTGTGGTCCGTGATTTCGATGGTCATCAAACCGGTGCTCACGATTCTCACGCTTCCGATCACGCTCATTACCTTCGGCCTCTTCTCGCTCGTTCTTAATGCGCTTCTCTTTTGGCTCACTGCTGCGATCGTGCCCGGCTTTCAGATCTCAGGGTTTCTCGCGGCATTCTTGGGCGCGTTCGTGCTCTCGCTTCTGACGTGGCTCATCCACAAAGTACTCTAATGGTTTCGCAGTATCTCGGCGGCGCACATATAACCGGGTGTACCGGCAACTGATCCGCATGGGTACGCGCCTGCGGCGCAGTAGAAGAAACGTGGATTGCGGCCAAATTGATAGAAATGTTTCTCAGGCCGTGGCGAGAACGTTCGTTGAAAAAATGTTTGTCCTTCAGTGAGTTCGACGTCGTCAATATTGCCACCGGGGAAGAAAAACCAATCCGAAAGATCGCGTGGCGTCTCAAGAATAACGTAGAAGCAATCTTCAGGATTTTCAATTTTAGCTAAGACCGTATCCATGACTCGTTGTCGCACTTCAGGCAACGCGGAGCCGGGTTTTTGAAATGCTAGATTTTTGAAAAATACCGACACCAGGTCGTACGGTCGCGAACCTCCAAGCGTCCGATTGCCAGCGCCCTCTGGATAAATTTCAAATAGCCCGGGCGTGAAGTCGGCCTCTGAACGCGCCGCCATATCCGAAAGCATTTCTGATTCCTCAAGACTTCTCGGCGGAATGATAAATCGGAACGCCGAATCAAAATCTTTTTCACCCGTGTTGTCCTTCCAGCGCGCGGGTTGCTTAAAGAAAAGTATGAGTTTGCCGCTCGTCCCAATCAACTGCTCCCGGGAGAGCGTGTCGAGGACATCGCGATCCCCGGCAGCATGCGCAGCTGTTGCGGGATCAGTCGCAAAGACAACGAGGTCGCCGCTGATTGAATGACGTGACCCGTCTTTTTCGTATTCGACCGTGCCGTTTTCGGTAACACTGACGACGCGTGCAGAAAATATTCGCTCGACGCCGAGCTCTGCATTGATCTGATCGAGCGCGAGCGGCACTTGCCAAATACCTCCGCGCACGTAGCCCCAATCACCGCCAAATACACTGCCGGAGGCCATCAAGGGGATAGAGAATGCTGAATACGGCGAGACGAATGACACGGGGCCACTCTCGATCACCGATAACGCGTAGAATAATTTTGTTTGTTCTGCGGTGAAATAATGATTCAGCGCACTGCGCGCGCTGCCTGCAATCCAGCGAGCGGTGAGCTCTTCTCCCAGCTCGAGTGTTGCCGTCTGCAGTGTCGGGACGCGTGCTTCCTTATACCCCCGACGCACGTACGTCGTGACGCGCTCGACGTCGCGCAAAAAACCTGATACATCGCCGTTTTCAGCCCAGCGATCTTTCAATTCGCGTGCGAGTTTTTCTGGATCTTTCCAGATCATGGTCGGCCGCGCGTCGTCGCCACTATAGACAATCTCAGGATGCTCGGGACAAAATACCGACACGGCTTTCGCGAGGCCAGTTTCTTCGAAAACGAATTGTTCCATGAACCCAAATACGCTCGCCCCTTGTGGGTATTCGTATCGTTTCCCGCCGAGCTCACATGTAGCGGCTGTGCACGCGCCACCGGCATGATCTTTGCGCTCAATGATCGTAACCTTGCGTCCCGCACGCGCGAGGTAGTTGGCCGCAACGAGTCCATTGATGCCGGCACCAATCACGACGACGCTTTTTCGCATGACATCACGTTACCATCAACCCCCCGATAACGAGCATGCAGACCGCGGCGGCCTTCCATCGCACGCGCGGGCGCTCGAGTCGCTCTTCCAGTCTGAAGCTGAAAATACTTTGCGCGACAATCGTGACAACAAAAAGAACCAAGGGTTCGAGCGCTTCCATCGCGCTCACTTGTGATACTGCGGCGAGGGTAAGCGCCTGCGCCCATAGGACGGAGTTTGCGATGTCGAAACATTTACTGAGCGTGATGCGAGGTATGTACGATAGCGCGCTCTTGTTAAACATGAGCGTCGATCGGCCGGTCGCCATCGCGAAGAACAGCAAGCCGCATGTATTGACAAGCGCCGTGGAGGCGAAGAAGCTCGGCGAATTGAGGGCCTGCGTTGTATGCAAAAACTTGAATGCATACGCTTCGATTCCCGAATAGGCAATCATCAGCAGGAGTGCGGACCACACTCCGATAGAGAATTCACGCTTAAAACGGTGCGTTTTGCCATCCATTGCAAACGCGAGCCCTCCAAATACCATAAAGAAAATACCCGTAATTTCTCCTGGAGTGAGCGCCGTGTGTAGTACGCTGGTGTCGATGACCAGAAATAGAAATGGCGACAAGTAGAAGATCGCACCGATGCCGGTGACCTCAACACGACGCAGGAGAAATGTGTAGGAGAGAGAATTCGCGATACCGAAAAGCCCAACGAGCCAGATGAGGGGAGTGAAGTTCCATGTGATGCCTCCGAAGATGCCGGTCAATGAAAAGAAAATCCATATACAGCATGTAAACATCACGAGCCTCCAAAACGTCGCCACAAGGGAATCGATTCGCTTGTGAGAGACCAGTGCAAATTTGTCGATGATGCTTTCGCCTGATGAGGCGATGAGCGACGCAAAGGCGTAGAGCTGCCACATGTGTACAGTATACCGCCATGCTAAAATCCGCGTGACCATGCGACACGGCAAGATCGGCATTTTCGATTCAGGGTTTGGTGGGTTGGATTGCATGCGCGATATCGTCAAGCGATTACCCCGGTACGACTATGTGTATGTGGGGGATACGGCGCGCGCGCCGTACGGCGCGCGCGCCCAAAAAGACATCTATCGTTTCACGAAGCAAGCAGTTGATTTTTTGTTCGGACGCGGCTGCGAGCTTGTCATCGTCGCATGCAACAGTGCCTCGGCTGAGGCGCTCCACGATATTCAGCACAGGTATCTCCCGGCGCGTCATCCAAAGAAAAAAGTTCTCGGCGTTTTGATTCCTTTTAGCGAGGAGGCGATACATCGCACGCGCACCAAGCGAATCGGTGTCATCGCGACGATGAGCACCGTGCGATCGCACGCGTTCATCCGTGAACTCAAGAAAATCGAACCACGCGCATACATTTTCCAAAAAGCGGCTCCTGCACTCGTCCCGCTCGTCGAAGCAGGGAAGGAGAGCACGCCGCTCGCAGATCGCGCGATTCGCGCATACCTGAAGCCCGTGCTCGCAAAACGCATCGACACGCTTGTCTTAGGTTGCACACACTACGGACTTCTCAAAAAGGCATTCAAGAACGCTGTCGGCTCCTCGATTGATGTGGTTTCTCAAGAGCGAGTCGTGCCGCCGCGCCTCGCGAGCTACTTGAAGCGTCATCCTGAGATCGAGCAGCAGCTCGCGAGGCGCGGCACACGAGAATTTTTCACCACCGGTGAAACAACATCTTTCTCGAAAATTGGTTCGCGTTTTTATGGTAAACGAATCGTGGCTCGAAAAGCGCAGCTGAAATAATGGCTCAGTTGTGCTAGCATTTGAGGACTCACTATGAATCCACCTATCGTGGGGCCTGCTTTTTTCATCGGCAAAGGTGACGATGAGCTCATTTCCTTTGGCTCAGGCCAGCCGGATCTTCCGCCACCTCACGAAGCGTTCGACATCTTGAAAGCGTTCGGTAGTTTCAAATACGGCCTCGTGCAAGGCGAAGAATCGTTGCGTGCGGCGCTCGCTGAGCGTTATCCGAAGGCGAAAGCAGAGCAATTCGTGATCACGACCGGCGCGTCGGAAGCGATTGATCTCGTACTGCGCGTCATCGCGGTCCCGCATGGAAAGGTTCTTTTGCCACGACCGTACTACTATTCGTATCCGCACAACGTCCGCTTTGCGGGGATGGAGCCCGCCTACTACGATCTCGTCGACGGCAAAATTGACTTCAAGAATTTCGAGGACGTCGTCAAAGGTTGTCGCGCCGTTCTTATCAATTCGCCTTCAAATCCGACGGGCACCGTCCAAGAGATTGACACGCTCAAAAAAATCGAGACGTTGTGCGAGAAACTCGGCGTCGTTCTCATTTCTGACGAAGTGTACAAAGACATTATCTACGTCCGTGAAAATTACTTGCTGCAGGGCCCGCACGTTGTCACCATTAATTCCTTTTCGAAAACCTACGCGATGTGTGGCCTCAGAATCGGCTACCTCTGGACGACGGATCAGAAAATCGTTAGCGACGTTGTTGAAATGAAGACGCACACGGCGATGAACACGTCGATCGTCGCACAGATGATGGCGCTCGCTGCGCTCTCCTCGCCGCAATCCTATATCGGCAGCAATCTTGATGTTTGGCGTGCGCGGCGCGAACTCATGTACAACGGGATGAAAGAGCTTGGACTTGAGCTCTCGATGCCGGAAGGAGCTTTTTACGTTCTGCCGAAGATAAAAAATTCGCCGCAAGCACTGAACGACCTCTACTACAAACACAAAGTCATCACCTATGACGGCACGTGGTTTGGCGCTCCGAATACGCTGCGATTCAGCTATGCCTTGGATGCAGCGAAAATCGAAGAAGGTCTCCGGCGTTTGAAGACATTCCTCGGCGCGGAATATTCAAAATACTAAATATGCGACCTGTCGTGAAGAAACAAATAGAAAATCGCGAGACGCCGCTTGTCTTGGCGCACATGGGCGGCGCGGCGCACGGGAGAGAAAACTCGATCGAAGCGATTCAAGGAGCGTTGTCGTATAAGCCTGATATCATCGAGGTCGATTTGCGAAAAAGTCGCGATGGCGTTTTGTATTGTCACCACGGCTCGATTCCGTTTGGCTACATGGTCGCGCATTTCTATAAATACCTTCCGTTTACCGTTATTGAATTTCTTGCTCGAAAGCGCGACACGCTTGCCGAGATTTTTGAGGCGATCCCAGACACTACGACTGTTTTTCTCGATTTGAAAGACAAGCACATCGATGCCGCGGATGTGCAACCATTTCTTAAGGATCGTGCAAATGTATGGATCGGCGTGTATTCATACGAGCGTTTGCGCGCGCTCAGAGACGTCCTCGGCGAAGAGCATGTCTACGTGCTCAATCGACTGCCGATTCTGAAAAAGGCCACCGAACGGCAACAGCCAGAGATTGCCGATCTCCATCTTTTCTCGTGGCGGCGCGACGGCGGCGTGTACGCGAGCGAGGGAGGTGCTACGTTTTTGAAGCACACGTTGCGCTACATCTTTACACTCCTCGGTATTTCCGACGCGCTTCGAAAACGCGCTGGGATCGAGAGTGTTGCGCTTCTCTATAGCGATCTTTCGAAAGCGCCGACCGAGAAGAAAACTTAGTCGCTCGAGAGGCCGATCACGCGGCGGAAGTGTTTGTCTTTGGCGATAAAGAGGAGATAGATAATTTCGATCACACCGAGCGTGTTGGTGACGAGAATCACGACAAACCAGAATTTGTCATTTCGTTTTGCCGCGACCCAGAGCGCGGCGCCTTTCCACACCAAACCCCAGAAGATAAGCGCGACAAAAATAATGAGCGCGCTCGGCGTCCACTGCGGCGCATTCATAAACCCCGAGCCGACATACTGCATCCACGACATGTAGGCAGTATAGCACCGCACATTTGCGACTCACGCGAACGCATAGTAGTCTCCGCAAGGACCATAGTTTCAGCAAAAGCCTTCGGGCAAGGAGGAATCATGCGCATTCGGAAAGAGCCGTGTGTCGCCATCGTTGGTGCCACCGGTGCAGTCGGGGCTGAAGTGTTCAGTATTCTCCAAGAGCGGCGGTTTCCGTCGTTGAACATCAAACTCTTCGCCAGCGCGCGGTCGGCAGGCGTTCGGGAAATCAATCCGCACGTTCATCGCAAAGTGTCTGAGCTCAAGGAAGATAGCTTCAAGGGCGTCGACATCGCGATCTTCGCGGCAGGGAGTGACGTCTCACGCCACTTCGCTCGTGTCGCACGCAACGCAAAGTGCGTCGTCATCGACAATTCAACCGCATTTCGGATGCACGATGATGTCCCCTTGGTGATCCCTGAAATCAACGGAAGAGATCTCGCATTGCACAATGGCATCATCGCAAACCCCAACTGCACGACCGCCATCACGCTGATGGCGCTCTACCCACTCCATCAAGCGTTTGGCGTAAAGCGAATCGTCGCCGCGAGTTACCAATCCGTCTCCGGCATCGGTAAGCGCGGGATCGAAGAGCTCGATGAACAACTCGTGCCGTCGGCAAGCAGCAAGCCCGTCGTGCCGAAGGTCTTCCCACACCCGATCGCCTGCAACGTCTTCCCGCAAGTGGATGCGTTTCAGTCGTCCTTTTACACGAGAGAGGAAGAAAAGATGCAGAACGAAGCACGGAAGATCATGCATCATCCGACCTTCCGTGCGAGCGTCACCTGCGTGCGCGTGCCGGTGTACCGCGCGCACTCGATCGCGGTCTCCGCAGAATTCGAAAAACCAGTCTCACGCGAAAGTGCACTCTTTGCGCTCCGTGATAAACCGGGTATTCGGGTTCTCGATGATCCACAGAAGTCGCTGTATCCGACTCCGCTTCAGGCGACAGGGGAAGACGACTGCTACGTCGGACGTATCCGCCGAGACTCAATCTTCGACAACGGCATTTCTTTCTTCGTCTGTGGCGATCAGCTCCGCAAAGGTGCCGCGCTCAATGCAGTGCAAATCGCGGAAGCACTGATTCGCTAAACCATCGAACCCTCAGCGCGAGCGCGCCGAGGGTTCTTCTTTTGCTGACACAAGAGGCGCAATATGGTATTTTGTCCGAACGAGGAGTAGCGACCCTTCACAGGCCTGCTACAGGCCTCACTCAAGGAGAGGTGGCTGAGCGGTCGAAAGCAGCACACTGCTAATGTGTTGAGCCTCAAAAGGGCTCCGAGGGTTCGAATCCCTCCCTCTCCGCTGTGCACACAACACCGAACGTTTCGTGAGGGACGGGATACAATAGTTGCATTGTTTATTAGCATTTCATTGGGTCAAATCGTATGTGGAGAATAATCTCATTGATCGCCGCAGTCGTGTTCGCATGCATGCCCGTGGGGACGGCGTTTGCGCAACTGGGCGGCGTTGTGCCGCCTCCGGCGGACACAACGCCGCCCCTCATTTCCGGTGTTCTCACGAGCTCGCTTCTGTCCGCGAGTGCGGCGTTTGCGTGGACGACCAGCGAGCTCGCCGTTTCAACCTTCGCATACGGCACGACGATGAGCTACGGCTCTTCCGCCTCCGTCTCGACAGGTCTTGCGATTGGTGGAGTCGCTACGCTCACTGGTCTCTTGCCCTCGACGACGTACTACTATTGCATCCACGCGGCCGACGCCTCAAACAACTCCTCGCAATCGTGCGGAAATTTTGCTACGCCCGCGGCGCCCGATCTCACGCCGCCGGTCATTTCTCTTGCCGTCGCCGTCGCCACCAACACTTCAGCAACAATCACCTGGACGACGAGCGAGCAATCAGACGCGCAGGTGGTCTACGGGACTTCCGCAAGTTACGGTTCATCGTCGAGTTTAGATTCTACGCTCGCTCTGACGCATTCAGTTATGCTGACGGGGCTTACGCCTTCGACGACGTATCACTACCAAATCAAATCCAAGGATGCGGCGGGTAATCTTGCGACCACGCAGGATGCGACGTTCACGACGGGCACGATATCCGTCTCCATTTCGACTCCCGCCGATACGATACCGCCTGTCATTTCCGGCGTTTCAGAAACTTCGCTGCTTTCAAGCGAAGCGACGATCATCTGGACAACGAATGAACTCGCCACTTCGACGATTCGCTGGGGCACGACAACAAACTATGGATCGGCATTCGCTTTGAACGCGAGCGCGGGACTCACACACACCGCCACACTCCTCGGTCTTTCGCCGAACACGACGTATTACTACTGCATCGACGCGACTGACCTAGCCGGGAATATGTCGAATTCGTGTGGACACTCCTTCACGACCGGGTCCGCTCCCATCACGCCCGATACGACTCCTCCGGCGATTTCGGATGTCGCATCCGTGTCGCTCGAACCGCATGACGCCACGATCGGATGGACGACCGACGAGATTGCCGTTTCCACACTCGAATACGGCACCACGAGCTTCTACGGCTCCTCCGCCGCACTTTCCGCTTCCGCACTTCTCTCGCACGCGGCAGAACTTACCGGACTTCAAGCGAACACGACGTATTACTACTGCATCCACGCCACCGATCTTGCCGGGAATGTCTCGAATTCTTGTGGACATTCATTTACGACTGCAGCAAATGAAATTGTCATCGATACCAACCCGCCGACCATCTCGCTCATTACGGTAGCGCCTATCACGACCTCTTCCGCAACCATCGGCTGGACAAGCGACGAGATCGCGGGTGGGTACGTGGAATATGGCACGACCATCGGGTATGGCTCGGAGACGTCGTTCGACACCAATCTCGCACTCACGCACGAAGCGACCTTGACCGGCCTTTCTCCGGACACCGAATATCACTACCGGATACATAGTCGCGATGAGGCGGGCAATACGGTCATAACGCCGGATGAAACATTTACGACGCAATCACTGCCGGTCATTTCTACTCCGTCGGATACGACACCGCCATCGATCAACAATGTCGGCGCCGGTTCGATCTCCTCGACCATTGCGACCCTGAGCTGGACGACAAGCGAGCTTGCCGTTTCGACGCTCGAGTACGGCACGACGCAAAGCTATGGATCGTCGGCGGAACTTTCCGCGTCCGCCCTTCTCGCGCACGACGCGACGTTGGTCGGCCTTTCGCCACATACCACGTACTACTATTGCATCCACGCCACTGATCTTGCGGGCAATCGTGCCGATTCCTGTGGACACTCCTTTATGACCGGTGCTCCACCACTCGTGCTCGACACAACCGCGCCTTCTGTTTCCGGCGTCGTCGTGTCTTCGATAACGGACTCGTCTTCTTCGGTACATTGGACAAGCGGCGAATCGGCCAATTCACAAGTAGAGTACGGCCTTACGACGAGCTACGGGTCTGAGACGCCCATCGAACCGGAATTGAACCTATCGGGCTCTGCGGCACTTTCAGACCTTTCGCCAGATACGACGTATCACTTGCGTGTCCGCGGCTATGATTCTTCCGGCAACGTCGGACTATCCGGCGACTACACGTTCACGACGGGTTCGACTGGCTCACCGCAAGCGGCTCCAACCTCCGGAACATCTCCCAACGCAGCGCCCATCATTTCCGGAGTCGGGGCGGACGCGGTCGGCGAGACGAGCGCGACAGTCAACTGGACGACCGATGTGCCGGCAGATTCGACGGTCGAATATGGTAACAGCGAAAATCTTGGCTCGAGTGCTTATTCACAAACATTGACTACCTCCCACGTGGTGACACTCGGCGGTCTCACGTCCGACACCAATTACCAGTTCCGCGTGATCTCGAGAACCAACGGCAACGCGCAGTTCCAGACGACGTCCTCGTTGCGCGAATTCGCGACACTCGCCGTGCCAGTTGTTGTCGATTCGCCGGCCAATATCACGTCGGCCTCCGCTATCTCAAACGACACCACGGCAATCATTTCATTCACAATCGATGCAGCGGCGCATGTGGGAATCGAATACGGGCTCGATACCTCGTACGGCTCGGACTTTCCCTCCAGCGATTGGAACACAAGTGGTATGATCTCGCTCTCAAATCTTCAGCCAGCGAGCACCTATCACTTCCGCGTGAGAGTGATCGATGCAGGAGACAACGTCACCTATTCGCAAGATCACACATTTATGACGAGCGGAGTAGCAAGTTTGAGTGGTACAAGTTCGGCACCAGAGATCGCCGTGCCAGCGACGCCCGAGAGTACAGCTCACGCTTCAACAACAGAACCGGTGCCAAATATCGTGACCGCCGAGGGGAGCGACTCACAGATCGAATTTAGTTGGCGCAACCCTCAGACTGATGATTTCGCGGACACGGTCATCGTTCGCAACGATACGCACTATCCCGCTTCTCCAGTGGACGGGGAGGTAATCTACCAAGGACCTCGCGAGACATTTACTGACACTGCGCTCTCAAACGGTAGTCCGTATTTCTATAGCCTCTATTCGTATGGCGCCGTTGGCGGATACTCACAGCCAATACACGTCTCGACGTCGCCGAAGAAAGGCGTGAATGAAATCAAGATGTATCGCAACGCGGCCCTTGAGCACGCGCTTTCAACAGAGCATTTCACGCAAGATCTGAGGCTTGGAGACCAAAGTCTCGAAGTCGAGCATTTGCAGCAAATCTTGAACGTCGTCGAGTTGCACGACAGCAAACTCACGACCGGATATTTCGGCGCCCTGACAGAAACCTCGCTCAAGAAATTCCAGGCGCAGAATAATCTACCGCAGACGGGAGTGGCCGACGAAGCCACGCGAGCGGCGCTCGATGCGATCTCCGACGGCTGGACGCTTCTGAACGCCCCGAACGACATCGCTGATCTAGACCACGATCTTAAGCGCGGCGACAGCGAAGAAGACGTGGGCGATTTGCAAGAATTCCTCGCCTTCGAGGGCAGCTATCCTGACGCGATCATCTCAAACTACTTCGGCGGGAAGACGCAAAACGGCGTGAAGAATTTCCAAGAGAGCTATGGCGTAACGCCTGTCTCCGGCTACGTCGGCTACAAGACGCGGCACACAATACAGACTGTATTGGGCCTCTAATATCTTGTTCACTGCACCTCAGTCGGGATCTCACAATTACGTAAAGAAATCAGGGCTGGCCACAATGCGTGGTCAGCCCTGAAAATGTGCGGCGAACTCAAGGATCAAGAAATCAAAAGACCCGAGAGTTCAAGGAACGAGGATTACTGCTCGCCTCGCTGAAGCTTCGGCGAAGCGGGCGGGACGGAGAACGAGACGGCGCCATAGCGCTCAAACGGGCGGTCGGCGTCGCACACGTCGAACCCCAGCTTGCCGACGTGGAAGAGCAGGCACGGCGAGAACGAGAACGCGGCCCCGACGCCCGGACGGAACTCGTCCGCCGGAAGGTCGGTGTCGAGTTCTTCCCACTTCGAGTACCGGGTCGGATTCGCGAGTGCCATAACGACACCCTCGAGCGCACCGGCGGGAAGCTCACCGACTTGGCCTTGCATCCGCTCCAGCGCACGACGCATCGACTGACCGCCGTGGAACTTGCCGTACTGGCCGCCCACGATGATCAGGTCGCTGTCGGGCTGGCTCGCGTAGAGCTGCTCGTACACGCCCTGGTAGCGGGCCTTGCGCTGGAAACGGTCCGGCGTGATCTCGCCCTCGCGGTAGTTGTAGAACCGCCGCGAGCCGCCGAGCTTCTCGAGCCCGAGGTTGACCGCGCTGCACAGCAGCTCGGCACCGTCGGCTTGCGGGAAGCAGTGCTTCTTGAAGGTGGTGGTCGGGATGATGACGAACGGCCCTTCGACCCATTCCGGATGCGCGAGCGACCCGTACACCTCGCGGTAGTACTTGATCGCAGGATCCGGATTGAGGAACGGGAAGTGCGAGCGCAGCAGTTCGATCTGTGCCTCGACGGTGCCGGGCTTGTAGCTCTTGGGATAGCCCCAGCGCGGCCTGACCTCCTCGTCCTTGTACTTGTCGGTGACCGCCAGGTCGCGCAGCGCGGCCGTGGTCGCCTCGCGAATGCGGGCGGCAAACTCCGGGTTGCCCTTGGCGAGCTCCGCGCCGTCCTTGGTGAGGCCGGTGAATTCCAACACGGATTTCTCACCCGCGTCGGCGGCAATCCGCGCCAGCAGTTTGCGCTGTCCGTCGGTCGCCAGTTCCTGAGTAAGCGTCGTCATGACGTTAGCTCCTTAGTCCGGTTACGCCCGGACGGTCGTCTGCCTCGTGTGTGAGGCGAGCTTTTTAATGCCTGCTTTCAAGCAGCAAAAAGCTCGCCTCGACTATGTGATCTACATTTCAAAGTCCACTTGACACTATATCAGGATTGAGCCGCTACGTCAAGAGCGACTGTAGCGGGCAAAAGAACAATATCTGAGAATCTTTTTCTGCTATATACTGTACGTGAGTCTAGGCTCGTGTACAGTCGTTCACGGATGGCTGTCGCCGAACTCTTTCTCTTCCGACCCGCCTGCCACGCGGGCAGGGAAACAGGCCAGAGTCCCGTCGACTACGGTTTGCGGGAGCGTGCCGGTGCGAGGAGATACTGCTTGCTTCCGTTCAAGGCAGAGGATTGAGCTTCAGTTTTATTACTTTGAGCCCCCTGCTGCCGGATGAAATTCAGGAATGAGAGCGCCGCCTGTTTCCAACAGGAAAGACGTTCGAGTTTCGGTGCCATGGACGGGCGGAGGCAAACGTCCGGACGACGAGGCCGCGTTCTCGAACTCGCCGTACCTGAACTTCAACGACGACAAGCTGAAGTTCGACATGAACGACGCCGACAACCCGAATGAGAACTATGGCGCCGTCTCGTTCTCCGTCCCGAAGTCACTCCTTGCCGTGCGTCGGGGCATCCTCGCGGATGCCCCTTCGTCATCTGCTTCCCTGCGAGCGGATCCACCCGCCGAGCATTCTGCCGATCTCGTCGATATGCGACTGGAGCGCAGTATATTTCTTCGCATCGATCGAGCGCGTTTCTTTCATTAGTCGTACAAAGAAGCGCAGCAAGTTCAGCTTCATGCTCGCGCGTTCGAGTATCGCGGCTTTGTCTGAACTCTTGCTGTATCCGGCTTCGAGAATGCACTTGACCATATCAAGTATCACGTTCTCGCTGCGTTCGTAGATCGTAAAGCGATCCGACTTCGGCACCAGGCGGCGGTAATCGTTGAACGTCCGGTACAGGTCGTATGCCTTCTTGAGGATCGGAATATCAGCGTCTGTCATATATGAAAACGTACAAACGAATATTCGAGCGAATGATCGCGCCGGAGAATCTCTTCGCGGCGTGGGACATATTCAAGATTGAGAAGCGCGGCAAGATCGACGTGATGGAGTTCGAGAAGAATCTTGAGCAGCACATTTTTCAGCTGCACCGAGATTTGAAAAACAAAACCTACGAACACGGGCCATACACCGGCTTTTACATCACCGACCCAAAGCGCAGGCACATTCATAAGGCGATAGTGCGGGACCGCATATTGCATCACGCGATATTCAAAACCCTCAATCCGATTTTTGAGCCGACCTTCATAGCCGATTCGTTTTCCTGCCGCATTGGCAAAGGGACGCACAAAGGCGTCGAGCGCATGGCGCAGATGCTTCGCGCAGTGAGCCGCAACGGTACGCGCGAGTGTTATGCACTCAAGTGCGACGTGCGAAAGTTTTTCGACAGCATCGACCACGAAATATTGCTGGAGATCTTGGGCGAGCGCTTTAAGGATGTTGATGTTATGTGGCTGATGCGTCAGATCGTTACCAGTTTCTCCAGCGGCCAGCGTGACCTCTTTCACGCGCGAGGCGTTCCAATTGGCAATCTGACCTCGCAGCTGTTTGCGAACGTATACATGAACGAGTTCGACCAGTTCGTAAAGCACGAACTGCGGGTAAAGCATTACGCGCGATACACGGACGATTTTTTGATTATCAGCAATGATCACGCGAAGCTGGAGAAGCTGATAGAGCCGGTGGATATGTTCCTGAAAGAGTGGCTGAAGCTCGCGCTGCATCCGGACAAAATCCAAATCGTGAAGTTTAGAAAGGGCGTCGACTTTCTCGGGTACGTGCAGTATCCGCACCACCGGCTGATGCGCGAGCAAAGCAAACACAGGATGTTGCAAAAACTTAGGCATGCAGAAACGCTATACAAGCGCGGCGAGTTCGACGAAACTCGCTTGAATGCCACACTACAGTCGTACCTGGGCGCGCTTTCACACGCCGATGCATATCGGCTTTCTGAGACGCTGAAAAACAATTACTGGCTCCGGCCGAGTTTACGAGAGAGAGAGAGAGAGAGAGAGTGAAAAATCCTCTGAAAAATATCCACATATGTATGTACATTGTACACTGTTCTCCGCGTACATCGGCTACAAGACGCGGCACACAATACAGACGGTGTTGGGATTGTGATCACGGCTTCCGACACCGTGTCGCCCTGCCGAGACCCATGCGCTTGATGATGCTGAGTTTCACGAGCCGAGAGAGTGATTGTTTGATTGTGGGCAGTGGGATCGACTCTTTCACAGAAGCGCTGATATCTCTTTCGGGGCAAGGGACGTATTTTCGTCAAAGAGTCGCATCCGTGCTACTGTACTAGCAACAAGGTTTTATTCGATCTAGTTTTTTCTATGCGTCACAAAATCGTCATCGCATTATCAACGACATTGCTCGTCACGCCTTTTATCGCGGCAGCAGATGCGGCGAGCGCGTCGATCTCGGGATTGAATCCGGGCAACACGGTGCCGGTCGGGACCGAAGTCTATTTCACCATCGCGACCAACAATTTCAGCGGACAGCCCAATTATTCCGTGAGCGATTCATATAGCGGCGGCAGCGTTTCAAATTCGAATATCAATACCGGCGGCGTCTTTGTCTGGGTTCCCGGTTCCGGCGATGCCGGCAATCACACACTCACATTCACGGTGACCGACGGATCCGGAAATAGCGCGACGGTCGGGCAAACGATCACCGTCAATGGGCCGCCGAGCGTGCATATTACATCGCTTTCGCCTGGGAACTCGGTCAATGCCGGCACGAACATAACGTTTACCGCGAGTGCGAACGGTTTTTCCAACCCCTCGTTCAGCGTCAACGACACCTTTGGCGCTTCCTCCTTGGTGAGTACCAACATCAGCTCCTCTGGTGCGTTTAGTTGGACGCCAAATGGCAGCGATGTCGGCTCGCACACAATCAATGTCCATGTCACGGACACTGCAGGCAACAACGTCACTGCATCACAGCAGATTACGGTGAACGCGACGTCGACTTCGTCGACATCGAGTTCGAGCGCAACGAGTAGCAGTGCAACGCTGGTCCTCACTGCGGCGATGCCGAGCAATTCTGTGGCGCCCGGCACCACCGTGAGCTTCTCAAGTTTGGCATACGGATTCTCAAGCCCGACATTTGCCGTCGCCGACTCGTTCTCAGGATCAAGTATCACCGGCGCAGTGATCAATGCGTCAGGTCAGTTTTCGTGGATTCCAAAGACGACGGATGCTGGCACGCACATCATCACAATCGGCGCGCGCGATTCCCACGGCGGCGCCGCAAGCAGCACGGTACAAATCACTGTCTCAGGTACGCCGGTCACACCCCAGCCGACGAGCGTGACCACGGTCACGCCGAGCACGACGAGTGCTCCTGCATATTCGTTCGTGTCGTATCTACATCCAGGCGTGACATCACCTGAAGTGAAAGCGCTCCAACTTATCTTGATCGCGCAAGGTTCTCTTTCGGGGAACGCGACTGGTTATTACGGATCTCTCACTGAAGCTGCTGTCATAAAATTCCAGAATGCGCACGGCATTAGCCCGCTTGGTGTCGTCGGTCCCGCGACGCGCGCTGTGCTCAACCAACTTTCGGGGAGCGGCACAACATCAACGGGAAGTGCGACAATCCAATCACTGACGGCGCAGATCGCAGCACTCCAGGCACAAATCGCACCGCTCCAAGCACAACTGCTCTCGCTTCAAGCGCAACTACAGACACTTCAGGGTGGCTCGAGCAGTGCAACGACTCAGACAACGACGAGCACGGAGACATCGAACTCGCCGTATGCGAGCTGCACTGTGAGCGCGAGTCCCTCGACGCTCTCCTCAGGCGGCAACACGACGTTGAACTGGACGACTGCAAATACATCAAGTGCGACATTGGTCGGTATCGGGCCGGTGCCGATGAATGGATCGCAGCAAGTGTACGCAACAACGACCGCGACGTACGTGATGAGTGTCGCGAGCCCGACTGGTCTCATCAGTAGTTGCCAAACCATCGTGACAGTCGGCGCATCGACACAGACGAGCACGGGGACGAGCGGTAGCATCACCGTCTACTCCAACACAACAACCGATCCGCACCCATCGATTAGCGGTAGTAAGACGAAAGGAGGCGCAGTGTATGTGACCGTCAACGGCGTCTCCTATACTGCGCTCGTCGCTGACGACGGTACCTGGATCGCGACCGTCACGAATACACTATTGCCGGGGACGTACACCGTGACGGCATCCAACGTGAGCGGCGGCGCGGCGCTCGCGAGCGCAACACTCACGATCGTTAGTCATTAGCATGGTCGCGGACTTCTTCGGATACGCGGCAACGATCGTCGGCATCTGCATTTTCTTGCCGCAGATTTACCGCTCGTACACGACGAAACACGTCCGCGATCTCGCGTGGGGTATGGTCATCTTATTTTTCCTCAACTGCTTGCTGTGGCTTATCTACGGACTTTTCATCACCTCCGTGCCCCTTATCATCGCCAACGCACTCGGTTTACTGGAGTCAATTGCGCAACTAACGCTAAAGATAATGTATAATCGCGACGCATCATGAGTGACATCAAGGCAATAGTTTTTGATTGTTTTGGCGTGTTGTATCCGGCGTCCTACGGTCTCTTTTACCAAAATCACCACGATATTTTTGAAAATGATCCGAGTGCGTGGGACGCACTCAACCTGCAGATTGACCTCGGAGACATCACACGCGAACAATTTTTCAAAGAAGCAGAACGGATCACCGGCATACCGGGTGCAGACATCCAAAAAGAAATCGATAGCATCTTGCAGCCAGATCCGGCGATCGTCGCTTTTATCAAGAGTCTCACATCACGCTACACGATCGTTTTACTCTCCAATGCTGGCAAAGAAGAGATACAGATTCTTGTGCGCGATGGAATCGATGCGCTATTCGACGCGACACTCGTCTCCTACGAAGTGCATTTGGTGAAACCCGATCCGGCCATATTCCGAGCATGCGCTGTGCGCACGGGAATCGAACTCTCAGCCTCAGTATTTGTCGATGACAGTCAGAAAAATATCGATGCAGCGAATCAGCTCGGTATGAAAGGGATTTTGTATCCGACGTTTGGGCAGATTCCCGCCGAACTTGCGAGCTACGCTGCGGTATGAACCTCTGGCTTCTCAAAACTGAGGCCGAGACGTTTTCAATCGATGATTTGGCGAAGGTGAAGCGGGAGCCGTGGAGCGGCGTGCGAAATTTCGTCGCCCGCAATCATCTCAAGGCGATGAAAATAGGGGATCAGTGCTTTATTTATCACACGGGTAAGGAAAAGCAGATCGTCGGCCTCGCGAAGGTGGTGAGCAAGCCCTATGCTGATCCGACACAGTTCGATAAAAAATCCCCGTACTTCGATGCAAAGAGTAAAAAAGAAAAACCGCCGTGGTGGCTCGTTGATGTGTCGTTCGTCCGGAAATTGAAAATGCCCGTGCCGCTCTCCGAAATCAAACTCGACCCAAAACTCTCCGGCATGATTCTCCTCCACGCGCCCCGACTTTCAGTGCAGTCCGTTTCTGAAGCGCACTTTCGACATATACTGACACTATGAATTCGCGCGCACTCATTTGGGTCGGCCTTTTCATAGGCTCTTCGATCGGCGGATGGATACCTTCGCTGTGGGGTGCTGGTTTCTTTTCCATCTCCGGCATTCTTTTGAGCGCCGTCGGCGCATGCGTAGGCATTTGGGTCGGGTATCAGTTGTCGGATTAACGCGATCCGCGCTTCTGATGGGGCTATAATAGTGCCAATGGGGCTCAGTTTCTTTTTGAGCGACTACGTACTGTGGCACTATGGGAGTGCGCTTCTCGGGATGTGGGAGCTCGGACGCAATTTTCTGCGCTTCGGATGGAATTTTTTCTCGATCCCGCTTCTCCTCAAGACCTGGATTTCACCGTGGTATCGGATGAAAGAAGGATACGACTCGAATTTCACGCACGTTGAAGCGATCGGGGCTGCTATCTTAGGCAATCTCATCCTTCGAATTGTGGGTTTGCTGTTGCGCACGTCTGTCATCGCACTCGGCCTCCTTTTTTGCATTGGGACCATTGCGCTGACACTCATCACATTTGTGCTCTGGATTTTCTTGCCGATCGTCGCGATTACGCTTTTGGTCTCAGGCGTCGGCGTTCTTGTATAGGTATGGCAGTCACTTTCTCCAAAAACCCATACGTCTCTGCGCTCGCACTCGATTCTTATTTTCCATCGCGTATTCGCCGCACGAGTATTAAGATCTTGGGTGTCATCCTCGTGCTCCTGGCGATCGTGTCGCTCGTGTTGCCGCTCATGCTCGCTGGATTTGCGCTCTTTCTGCCGCCCGCGGCACTCGCGCAACTCTCATTTTTCAGTGCATTGAATTTGCGAGCGCCGTTTGGGCTTCTTCTCATCGTGTTTGTGCTGTGGTTTGTCGCGCGAGCGCTCGATAGTTTCTACAACGCGAAAACGTTTCAAAAGCGCGGCGCGAGCATTGGGTCTGAGCCCGCGCTTCGCTTCAATCTCTTCGTCTCGGAGCTCTGGTGGCACGGGCCACGATTCTCACACGGCGCGACGACACATGCGCTTTTTGCTGCTTTTACACGCTCTCAAGTCGGCCGCATGATGCTCGCGCGTCTCGGGATTGATATTGAAAGTTTCAATATCTTTCTCAGCCAATCGAGCGAATGGGAACAAGCCGATGTCTTTGCCGATGGACTTCTTTCGGCAACGCAAAGCGGCTCAGATATCACCCTCGGGAGTTTTTCGGTCGCACTTTTCGGCGATCATGCGGCTGCAAAAGCTTTTTTGGATCAGCGTGACATCTCTCTCAGCGACGTCGAGCATACTGGCGCATGGCTTGAGCATTCATACATGCGAGCAGACACGATGCGTCGCTGGTGGCTCGCCGACAACCTCGCTCGCATTCCCGGAATCGGGAAGGAATGGTCGTACGCGCAGACGCCGCTTCTGGAGCAATATGGCTATGACATGGAGCGCGAGGCCTTGCGCGCAACGCGCGTGGAACTCATCGGGAAAGACAGAGAGATAAAATTGCTCGAGTCGGCACTCCTCGAAGAAAGTGGCGCCAATGCAATCATCGTCGGCGAAGCAGGGGCCGGAAGGCACACGGTACTCGCTGGCTTAGCGGGGATGATTGTGCAGGGAACAGTCTTTCCTGATCTGGAGAATAAGCGAGTCTTTAAATTTGACGGTCCAGCGCTCGTCGCGACCGCGAAAACGAAAGGTGAAATCGAAGCGACCTTGATTAAGCTCTTAAACGAAGCAACCGAAGCTGGCAACATCATTCTCGCGATTGATGAATTTCCTGAATTTGTCGCCTCGCTCGACAAAGCGGGCGTCAACGCCGGCGAGATACTCGTTAATTATCTTGCCTCGCCCGCGATTCATATCGTCGCGCTTGCCGACACGCTCGGATTCCGCAAATCGGTCGAGGTGAACGCTGCTCTGATGAAATATTTTGAGCGCATCGAAGTATCTGAGCCGGATCTGGATCGCCTCATCGAAATCCTCGAAGATCATGCGCCGACGACAGAAGGCTTGCGGCACGTCCTCTTTACCTACAACGCGATCGAAGCGGTCGCGCACGGTGCAACAGAGCATCTCGTCGCGGGTGCTCTCCCCGAGCGCGCGATCGATCTTTTGGAAGAGGTGGCGGAAGCTGCGCAACAAAAAAAGCAGATACGCATTGATGACGAGCTCGTGGAAGAAACCATCACGCAAAAGAAGAAGATTCCGCATGGCCCCATCAAGAAGTTTCGTACGAATCAGCAGCCGCTTTTTCTCAGCCACCTTGGTGCGATGGTCGCTCACGTATTTTCCCCTCTGATGGTTTGACAAAACGTCATAGTGACAAATTATAGCGGCGCAGAATGGGGCATACACCTATGAGAAACCGCTTGTTGTCGTGCGGCCTAATACCTAGAGTATACGTAAATGTCGTAATGACACAATAGTTCAAATCAAGACAGGAAATCGCATCA
>CAZOZG010000017.1:0-24080 GCA_964584225.1 uncultured Candidatus Saccharibacteria bacterium
GGGACGCTTCAAGCCGACAGCGAGAACAGTGTCGCTATGATTGCGGCCTATCACGCCAGCCGGCGTGGCGACGCCGAGATACTAATCGGTATCGTCTCCCTGATATGCGTGAGCATCTTGATCTCGCTCGAGATTGGTACAGCGTACTTCTGAGCGTGTAAAAAGCCTGGTTGAGCAGCGCTTAACCAGGCCTTCCCTTTTCTGGACGAATTTCAAACAGGCGAAGTTTAGTGCGTTGATATCTATTCTGTTTTCGAGTATAGTTTGCGCGGTAAAATGATGCCGTATTGAAGAGGAGCCCACCATGGGACAGTACATCAATCCTTCTTCCCTCGTTGAGGAAAAAGGACGAAAAGTGAGCCTCGGTCAGTCCTTGTCCGAGACTGAGTCGCTATTGCGGCCCGGTGAAAAGCTGGCAACCGTGACAAGGCGGGGGTTCGGCAACGTATCGCTCGTCATAAACGGTGAGCACGATTTTCGAGCCGTCGCAGCTGACAAGAAGAACTTGCTCGGCGTTTACGCGATCGGGCCGGATGTGCTTAAGCACGCATCCTAAGCGCGGTTCGTACATTGAAATTGAAAACTGCGGCATTCTGCCGCAGTTTTGCTTTAGTAGCTTTTGAGTTGCTTGGCGCGTTCGTGGTAGCGGATGCGCTCAAGTGCTTTTGCTTCGATTTGGCGAATGCGTTCGCGGGTCACACCGAATTCCCTGCCCACTTCTTCGAGTGTGTAGCAAATACCTTCATCGGTAAGCCCGTTGCGCATTTCCAAGATTTTTCGCTCCTTCGGAGAGAGCTCATCAAGGATGTCCGTCATCTGTTCTGCAAGAATCCTTCGTGAAGCATCCTGATCGGGCGAGGCGATTGTGTCGTCAGCGATGAAGCTGCCCAAAGTTGAGCGCTCGTCGTCATCTTCACCTACGGGGCTCTCGAGCGATACGGTGTCTTGGTTGATCTTCTGAATCGTGTAAATCTTCTCGACTTCGATGCCCATTTCAGCGGCGATTTCCTCCGGTAGTGGATCACGGCCGAGGTGTTGACTGAGCTCGCGTACCTTCTGCTTATATTTAGCGATCGTTTCTACCATGTGCACAGGAATACGAATCGTGCGCGACTGGTCTGCGAGCGCGCGCGTGATCGCTTGGCGAATCCACCAAGTCGCGTACGTGGAAAATTTGTAGCCCTTGGTGTAGTCGAATTTGTCGACAGCTTTAAAAAGTCCGAGATTGCCCTCCTGAATCAAATCGAGGAGCGTGAGGTCGGGCGAGCGATTGACGTATTTCTTTGCGATTGAAACGACGAGACGGAGGTTACTGCGGGCGAGGATACCGCGCGCTTCATCGTCACCTGCGATGATGCGCTTGGCGAGTTCTTTTTCCTGATTACCGTTCAAAAGTGGATACTGACCAATCTCACGCAGGTACATTTGCACAGAATCGTAGCCCGCGTCAGAGCGGCGGTGTTGGAGTTTTTTGCGCTCAAGCACTGCGTCGGCGCCGGTGTCTTCGAGCATGCCACCACCTTCCAAGACGTCGATCCCTGCGGCACCAAAGCGTTCGTACATTTCCTCAAGCAAGAGGACGTTGTCTTCAATGGTCGGGAACTCGCGGAGGATTTCGTCGTAGGTGATGTAGCCGCGTTCGCGGCCGAGGTTGATGAGATTCTCGACTTTCGTCTTTTCTTTGCCGACGAATGCAGCTGCGCGCATTGGCTTCAGCTTCTTGTTTTTCGACTGTTTTTTCGATGAAGTACCTTTGGCAACAGACGAATGCTTCGCGACGCGATGCGGGGAGTGCTTCGCTTTGGCGCGCGCGGCGCGCGGGCGCCGCGCGCGCGCCTTCGAAGCCTTATTCTTTTTTGTGTGTTTCTTTTTTGCCATAAAATCCGAGGCGCAGACAGGTTTCTCCCTTCCGAGAGACGCTCTGCTATGTATGGTCTTACCGTTTCCAGGGCCTATTTCTTTCACAAAATAGGCATCGCGACCAAGTTGGATACTCTACACTGAAGGCCCTAATTCTGCAATCTGCTTTGTTAACACCTTATTCACACCCATCAGTGTGGATAACTTCTCGTCATCCCCGGCTGCCTCGGCCTTCTTGAGTTCGGCGGTCGTTTCACTGAGTTCCTGCGCAAGTCGATCCTTCAGAAGTGCGCGCAGGAGCGTCTTTGCCTCACGTTCGAGCGCGCTGCTTTTGCTGTACATCGCCTCCGCAGCGAATCGCAGCGACTCTTTCTCAGATTCAGACAACTTCTCTAGCGCCGCGAAGGCTTTTCTCCCAATCGCCTCTTCGAGTTCACTGGCAAACTCTTTCAAATCGATGTGCGACTTCGGCAGCGAGTGCTGCCACAAAAGAAGAGCGCACGCTTGTCGCGCGCGATCGGGCGTTTTCGGCGCATCAGATGCTTTGCCGACTGACGAACGACTACCGGCAGTTGCTGTCGGCGCACCAGGGACGCGCGGCGTCTTCGCAAAGGCGTCTGCGACCGCTTGCTCGGAGACGTGCAAGCGCTTTGCGATCTCGCTGATGTACTGTTCGCGTGCAATCGGACTCTGCACGTCGGCGAGAAACGGTAAGACGACCGTCTCGACGGCGCGGCGGAAGTTGTCTTTGCTTTTCGCGTGTTCCTCGAGCACATCGAGAAGGAACGTGATGATGTCTTTGGCGTCGCGAATCGCTTTGCTCCACGCATCTTTGCCTTCTTTCACGATCAAATCCGCCGGGTCGAGATCATTCGGGAGTCGCGCGACTTTGACGTTGAGACCGCCTTGGAGCGCGGCGCGAGCCGCTCTGCCAGCTGCTTTGATTCCTGCTTCATCCGCGTCGAGCGCAATCACCAAATTGTCCGTCATTCTGCGCAAAAGCGCGGCGTGCTCAGGCGTAAACGCCGTCCCTGAAACTGCGACTGTGTTGCCCCAGCCAGCTTGATGTGAGGCCAGTAAATCCATTTGTCCTTCGACGAGTACGGCGCAATTGTGCTTGCGCATTGCGAGTTTTGCTTTGTCGAAACCGTACAATATTCGCGATTTATGGAACAAAGGAGTCTCCGGCGAATTCAAATACTTGGGTGCCTCCGGCGATGCCTTCTCGCCAAAGATACGACCAGAGAAACCGACGACGCGCCCGGCTGAATCGGCGATCGGAAACATAATGCGATTGCGAAATTTATCAAGGAGCGATCGATCGCCCTTTTTTGCGAGCCCCGCTTCGATCATTTCCTTTTCGGAATATTTCTTGGTTTTCAAGTATTCACACAACTCAGACCACGAGTCGCCTGCCCAGCCGAGCCTGAAAGCCTTGATTGAGCCGTCACTAATGCCACGCTCCTTGAGATATTTCTTCGCGGCGTCATCTAAACGACCCGCGTAGAAAATCGTCGCGACTTCCAAAAGTTCGAACAATCTTTCGCGCGCATCCTTTTCTTCTTTGTGCCCGCGTTCGTAGACGATTTCGACGCCGGCTTTATCAGCCAATACTTTGAGAGCACCTTTAAAATCCAGACCTTCGATCTGCTCGACAAAGCTGAAGATGTCGCCGCCGACGTTGCAGCCGAAGCAGTGATACGTGCCGCGTTCGGGCGACACGAAAAAAGATGGCGTACGCTCCGCGTGGAAAGGACAACGTGCCCGCAGGTTCGCGCCGGATCGCTCCAACTTCACGTACTCCGACACGACGTCGACGATTGAGAGTTTGTCTTTGATTTGCTGGACAGTATCCGCCATGCCGACATTATGCTCCCGGTTCGTCTAAGAGCGAAGCGATTGATAACGAACGTCCACCGGCAGCCGAACTCTTTAGAACGAAGAAGGCGGATTGCTCCGCCTTCTGGTAATTGCTTTCAGTCCTCGATGGAATGTGCCAGATTCTGAACGAGTCTCGTGATTTCCGGGATGTAATCCGTCATCGCCACATTGCGTGCATAGACTGCACAGTGTCGGGAACTTTGCTGCGCGGTGTCCTTTCTGGGAATGAGGACGATCGCTTCGCCGCCGATTGGGAGCACATAGACAAATCCGATGTCCCAGACATATCCATCAGTGGTCGTCGGATTCAGTACTTCTTTCTTGCGCGGAAAGTCATCGACCTGTTGCGAGGCCGTCACGAGCCACTCGTGCTCAAGCGCAGGGTCATCCAGCACGATTTGAAGAAAATCAATGCTCTCGCGCGGAAAGAGTGGTGTGCCCCATCCAGGAAGTTCCGCCCAGGTTGCTTTCTGCGGCGTCGGCTTTTGCGCGACTTGCGGTTTTCTAGCGGAGAGCGCCATGTCACCATCCTTGTTCGAGTTGCAGTTGCACTTGCAGTCTTATAGCACTACCTGTGAAAAAGTGAAAGCCCGACTTCCATTGTCGGGCTTTGCGTGTTGATGAGATCTAATGAAGGTTGAATTCCACCTCGCCGACCTTACCGAAATACATGACGCGCGGCAGCTGGTCGTCACCACTCAGGCGCGTGCGACGCCGAACTGTAATTTCATCGCCGTTTTTCATCGTGAGGCATTTGTTGTGCTGCTGCAGCAACGTGCTGGAGCCCGCGTATCCAAGCGTGAGGCCGGCGACTTCGACCCTGAACTGACACAGCTGCCGCAGAAGTCCGCCGTGCGGGGTGTGGTGATCCTTTATACCGACAGTTCCCAGAATATTCGTCTGGTATTGCGGCGGTTTCGAGCAGGCTGTTAAGAGCGCCCCTATAGCGCATACAAGGAAAATCTTCCTCATTGGACTCTCTCCAATACTGTGGAAACTTGGTGCCTTATAGCACAGCTGGCTCAGCGTCACAACGGATGAGTTGCCCTGGCACTGATACCTGTGCTACCGTTCGCGCAGCCAGGAGGAAATCATGCCTTTACAGTCATCACTGCGCACAGGTGAAATCGGCGTCTTCGAGCTACAGGTCCGCAGACAAAAAGACGGCACATACAGATTCACTTCGTCTGCGGCAAAAAAGATCGAGGGGTGCTCGGAAGAGTACGCGAAGGGCGGCCCGGCACGATCGATTCAGGCCGTTCTTGCCGAAGTACTGACATACCTCAACAGCCAGCCGTGATACCGGCTCATATGCGAAGCGCCGCTCCTTCGGGACGGCGCTTCTCTTTTTCCAATTCGCTTTAGCGTTCAACTTTCTCGTCCTTCGGCTGCGGCATCACGATAGGCTGCTGTGCGGCGAGTTCAGCTTCCATTTGCTGCACCATTTCGTGTTTCTTCGAACCACGGTAGCCGGTGCCAGCTGGAATCAAACGACCGATGATGACGTTCTCTTTGAGACCGATCAATCGATCGACCGCGCCTGAGACAGCGGCTTCGGCGAGCTTGCGCGGCGTGTTCTGGAAGGAAATTGCGGAGAGGAATGACGCGCGCGTCAGCGAGACTTCGGTAATACCGAGCAAAAGCTCTTTACCACGCGCCGCTTCTTTGTCGTCGTCTTTGGCTTCTTTGTTGAGGCGCTCGAGCTCGAAATCCGCGATGATGTCGCCAGCAGAAATGCCGGTGTCGCCCGCGTGCGTCACAGAGACGCGGCTGAACATCTGCTTGACGATGATTTCCAAGTGCTTGCGCGCCGTGGAAACACCCTGCAATTCGTAGATACGCATGACCTCGGCAATGATGTACTCCTGCGAGCGCTCTTTGCCAGCGAGGTTGAAGAGCTCTTCAAGGTCTGCCGATCCATCAGTGAGGAAGTCGCCCTTCTGGACCGACTGACCTTGCTTCACCGTGATGGTGCGCAAGGGGTGCACGCGATATTCCGTCTCTTTCTTCGCGGATTTCCCCGTCTTTGTGGACGCAGTTTCAGGAACGATCGTGATCACTTTTTCTGCACCGTCTTGGATGATGTCGGTCACGACGCCAGTGACGCGTGCGATCATCGCGGGAAGTTTGGGCATGCGCGTTTCGAAGATTTCTTCGACGCGCGGCAGACCCATCGTAATGTCACCACCTGCTGTCGCGACTCCACCGGTGTGGAAGGTACGCATCGTCAGCTGTGTGCCTGGTTCACCAATCGCTTGCGCTGCGATGACGCCGACAGCTTCACCGACATCGACGAGATCACCCGAGGTGAGATCCATGCCGTAGCATTGCTGACAGACGCCGCGGGCGACTTTGCAGGTGATCGGAGATCGGACGGTCGCTTCGTGGATGCTCGCGTTGTCTTCGATTTCCTTTGCGCTCTCGCGAGTGAGAAGCGTGCCGCGCTTCACCTTGCCGGCATCGTGGGCGAGCACGCGACCGTGCAAGCGCTCGGCGAACGAACCGCCGATGTTTTCTTTACCAGGGCGATGAATGATGACACCTTCTTTCGTGCCACAATCATCTTCGAGGACGACGACGTCGTGGGCGACATCGAAGAGACGACGAGTGAGGTAGCCCGCACGTGCCGTGTTCAAGGCTGTGTCGGCGAGACCCTTACGCGCACCGTGTGTCGAGATGAAGTATTCGATTGGTGAGAGACCCTCTTTCAATGAGGCGGTGATGGGGAACTCGATGATTTCACCGCGCGGGTTGGTGATCAAACCTTTCATACCCGCCATTTGGTGCAGCTGGACGACAGAACCACGGGCGCCGGAGGTGATCATGTCGTGCACGGGGCCCTGCGAGTCCAAGGACTCGACGACGTGCTTTCGCAAATCGCCAGAGACTTTGCCCCAGATTTCAATCGTCATGCGGCGACGCTCTTCGTCGGTGAGAAGTCCGTTGTTGTAGTTTTCTTGTTCTTTCGCTGCTGCCTCACGACCCTTTTCAACCATCTCGTGTTTGATTTTCGGCACGACGACATCAGAGAGCGACCAGGTGATGCCTGCGTAGGTCGCGTAGCGGAAACCGAACGCTTTGATCTTGTCGAGAATCGCGGGAATTCCTTCAAGACTGTAGTGCTGCACGAGGTTTTGGACCAATGCCTGCATGCGCTTGTTGGTGATCTCTTCGTTGACGTATGGATAGTCGTTCGGAAGGACTGAGTTGAAGAGCAAGCGACCAATGGTGGTCTCGAAGACTTTGCCACCAAACGCTGCGTACTTTTTGTTGTCGCTCGGCAAGACTTTGATCTTTGCGCGCAAATCGACAGCGCCAAAATCGTAGGCCGTGATCGCGGCATTAGTAGAAGGGAACGCGCTTCCCTCGCCTCTTGCGCCCGTGACAGACTTCGTCATCCAGTAGCAGCCCAAGACAATGTCGAGAAGCTTTGAGGCAACGACAACGTCGCCTGAACCGGGTTTCAGGATGTTCTTGTTGGCAGACATGATCTTCGCGGCTTCCATCTGAGCGGCTTCGGAAAGCGGCACGTGGACGGCCATCGCGTCACCGTCGAAGTCGGCGTTGTATGCAGGACAGACGAGGGGGTGCACTTGGATTGCATTACCTTCAACGAGGACCGGACGGAACGCCTGAATCGATTGGCGGTGCAGCGTCGGCGCGCGGTTTAAGAGTACGTATTTGTTTTGAATTGCCTCTTCGAGAATCGGCCAGACTTCTGGTGCTTCATCTTCAATCAAGCGACCAGCGCCGCGAATGTTGTACGCGAGCTCACGAGCGAGAAGTCCTTGAATGACAAACGGACGGAAGAGCTCCAACACCATGTGCTTCGGAAGACCGCACTCATCGAGCGCAAGGTCTGGGCCGACGACGATCACGGAACGACCCGAGTAGTCTACGCGCTTACCGAGGAGATTCTGACGGAGATATCCGTGCTTACCTTTGAGGTAATCGGCGAGCGATTTCAAGGCGCGGCGCCGGCCGCCGAGGATGCCGAGGACGCCTGCGCCGCGGCGCATGGAGTTGTCTAAGAGCGCGTCGACAGCTTCCTGCAAAATACGCTTTTCGTTGCGCAAGATAACTTCGGGCGCGTGAATCGCGACGAGGCGCTTCAAGCGGTTGTTGCGGTTGATGACGCGACGATACAGGTCGTTGAGGTCGGAGCTGGCGTGACGACCACCTTCGAGTGCGACCATCGGGCGAAGCGCGGGTGGGACGACTGGTAAGCGCGTCATGAACATCCACTCGGGGCGGACATCGGCGCGCTCCAGGGCTTCAGCAAGCGCGAGGCGTTTTCGAAGCTTATCGCGGTCAGCCGCGGGCGCTTTCTCATACTCCACGCGGACCTTCTTGATAAATTGTTTGACGTCGACGTTCTTCAGGATGTTATAGAGCGCTTCGGCACCGATCGCGGCGCGGAACATTGCGCCGTATTTCACTGCGAAAAGGTGGTACGCAGCTTCGTCGAGCACTGAGCCGATTTCGATTGATTCGATTTCTTTCTTCGCTTTCTGCGCTTTTTCTTTGAGCTCTGTCTTCACATCGGCATTCGCGGCGGATTTGGTCTTCGTGTGCAATTCTTGCTCGAGATCTTTCAAAAGTCGCGAGCGCTCACCTTCATCGACGTGTGTGATGATATAACCAGCGAAGTAGACGACTTTTTCAACCTCAGCTGCCGAAAGGCCGAGCATGAGGGCAATACGCGACGGGATGCCACGGAGGAACCAAATGTGTGCGACCGGTGTCGCGAGATCGATGTGACCCATGCGCTCGCGGCGGACGATTGCGCGCGTGATTTCCACGCCACACTTCTCACAGACGATGCCGCGGAAGCGGATACCACGGTATTTACCGCAGTAGCACTCGTAGTCTTTTTCAGGACCGAATACGCGCTCGTCGAAGAGACCGTTTTTTTCCGGTCGCTGTGTGCGGTAGTTGATGGTCTCGGGTTTGGTGATTTCACCATACGACCATTCGCCCATTCGATCTGGCGAGGCAAGACGCATCGCCACTGCGGCGAAGTCCTGCGGGATCATGTCTTTTTTCTTTTGCATACTCATATTAGTCGTTGGCTACTGATTCCATAAATTCGATATCGATACCTAAGCCCCGCAAGTGTCGGACCAAGACATTGAACGTGGCTGGCGTGTTGGTTTCTTGAATGCGCTGACCGGAGACGATCGCGTCGAAGGCTGCGGAGCGACCCAAGATGTCGTCGGATTTGATTGTGAGAATTTCTCGGAGTGAATACGCGGCGCCGTAGCCGAGGAATGCCCACACTTCCATTTCTCCGACGCGCTGACCACCGTTTTGCGCTTTTCCGCCGAGTGGCTGTTGCGTCGTGAGTGAGTATGGACCGATGGATCGCATGTGAATCTTGTCTTCCACCATGTGGTGCAGTTTCAGCATGTACATGACACCGACAGAGACGGGCTGCGCGAACGGCTCACCCGTGCGGCCATCGAAGAGAACGCGTTTCCCTGTCTCGGAGACGCCGGCTTCTTTCAATTCACTTCGGATTTCCTCTTCAGTCGCGCCAGAAAATGACGGCACCACCGCCTGATAGCCGAGCATGTCTGCCGCGAGTCCCAGGTGTAATTCGAGAATCTGACCGAGGTTCATACGGCTCGGCACGCCGAGCGGTGTGAGGATGATGTCGACGGGATTACCCTCTTGGTCGTACGGCATATCTTCCTCCGGAAGCACGCGCGAGATCACGCCTTTGTTGCCGTGGCGGCCAGCGAGTTTGTCACCGACAGAGATGGTGCGCAGCTGTGCGACTTCTACGTGCACGCGCTTGATGACGCCGGATTCGAGTTGATCGCCCGTCTCGCGCGAGAACACTTTCACACCGACGATGCGACCGCGCTTACCGCCTTCCATGCGAAGCGACGTGTCTTTCACGTCCTTTGCTTTCTCGCCGAAAATGGCGTGCAAAAGTCGCTCTTCTGGCGTGAGCTGTGTCTCGCCTTTTGGCGTAACCTTCCCGACCAAAATGTCGCCGGGGCGCACTTCCGCGCCGATACGCACAACGCCATCCTCATCGAGGTTGCGAAGTTTGAATTCTGAAACGTTCGGAATGTCGTGTGTTGTCACCTCAGGCCCAAGCTTTGTGTCGCGGACGACGCAGACAAATTCCTCCATGTGGATCGATGTGAAGCGCGCTTCCTTGGCGAGGCGCTCGGAGATGACGATGGCGTCTTCGTAGTTGGCACCAAACCACGGCAAGAAGGCAACGCGGACGTTTTGACCGATCGCAAGTTGTCCGCCGACTGATGTCGACGTGTCTGCGAGGACGCCACCTTTTTTGACAGAGTCGCCAACGCCGACAATCGGACGCTGGTGGAACGTCGTAAAGCCATTGGTTCGCTGGAAATTGACAAGCGGATATTCTTTGGTCTTACCGTCTTCGTTTTTCACTTTAATCATCTGCGAGTCCGCGTAGGTGACTTCACCGGCTTCTTCGGAGGCGATGAGGCGACCAGAGTCGCGCGCGGCCGCGGCTTCAACGCCCGTTGCCACGAGCGCTGCTTCCGCTACCACCAGGGGCACAGCCTGCTTCTGCATGTTCGAACCCATCAAGGCGCGGTTGGCATCGTCGTTTTCGACGAACGGAATCAAGGACGTTGCGACTGAGAATGGTTGGTTGGTCGCGACTTCAATGAAATCGACATCGTCGCGCTTCACAAGTGTCGGCCTACCGTTTTGGCGCACCTCGACGAATTTCTCCGTGATTTTTCCGTCTTCATCGCGCATGGTAGCCGCATGCGCAATTGAGTACTGCTCTTCCTCCAGTGCATTTAAGTAGACGATTTCTTTACTGATGCGTCCCTTTTCTACTTTCGCGTACGGCGTCTCGATGATGCCAAACGCGTTCGGTCGGGCATAGAGCGACATGTGCAAGACGAGTCCGATGTTCTTACCTTCCGGTGTGTGAATCGGACAAACGCGGCCGTAGTGCGATGAGTGCACATCGCGCACTTCCAATCCGGCGCGCTCTGAAGTGAGACCACCACGGCCGAGCGTCGAGAGAATGCGCAAGTGCTCCATTTCATCCAAGACGTTGTACTGCTGCATGAGCTGGGAGAGCTGGTCGGTTGTGAAAAATTCGCGAATCGCAGCCTGGAACGGACGCGGGTTGACCATCGTGACTGGGAGCGTCGTCTCGGCATCAACCATCGCCATACGATCCTGGATGTTGCGCTTCATACGCGAGAGCCCGACACGCATGCGCTGCTCCAAGAGCTCACCCACAAATCGCACGCGGCGAAAGCCGAGGTGATCGATGTCGTCCGGCTCGGAGACTGGGTTGGCATTCAATTCTGCGATGTGTGTCACGATGCGGACGACGTCATCGAGTGAGAGCGTCGCGCGCGCGAGATCGGCTTCCTTGGTAGGAAGTCCGAAGCGGCGGTTGAAGTGGAAACGACCGACCCGCGAGAAGTCGTAGCGCTCGGCCGAAAGAATTGCTTGCACGTGATCGCGCGCGCTCTCGGCAGTGGCGATGTCACCATCGCGAAGACGTCGATAGATCTCGACGAATGCTTCGTCGACCGTGTGTGCGTGATCGTGTTGGAGCGTCGTCGAAATCATGTCGCGTGCCGCAGACGACTTTTCAAACCTGCTCATGATTTCTTTCTCCGTGCCAAGGCCCAAGACGCGAAGGAGGGATGTGACCGGAAAGCGGCGCTTGCGGTCAATTTTGACGTACATGCCGCCGTCGGGGTCAGATTCAATTTCGATCCAGACACCACGTGCAGGAATAATCTTTGCCGCAAAGTAATTCTTACCCTTGTACGGAATGGCTTCGAAAAAAACACCGTACGAACGCGCAAGCTGCGCGACGACGATGCGCTCGACGCCGTTGATGATGAAGGTTCCGTGGCTTGTCATCCACGGAAAATCCGCGAGGAAAATTTCCTGCTCTTTTTCTGCACCGGTCGTCTTGTTTTTGAGACGGACAACCATCGAAAGCGGCGCCTCGTAGGTGCGCATCATTTTCTTGGCGTAGTGTTCATTCCAGCGCAAATCGCCGAAGGTAAATTTCACGAGCTTGAGCTCGAATTTCTTTTTTGAGTGGTCAGAGATCGGTGAGAATTCCTTGAAAACGCGCTCTGCTCCGCTTTCAACGAATTCCTTGAACGATGCAATCTGCGCCTCGACGAGTCGCGGCAACTTCACCAGTGGCTCCTGGTGACGACCAAAATACTTCTGCGGACGATTTTTTGTTTTCGCCATGCATTGGACACGCGGCGCTCTGGGCGTCGTATGTGGTTATGTGAGATCCTTCTATTAAAATTGCCGCAGCCGCAACTCAATCGAAAGCAAATGTCGGGAGAGTATATAGGAGGTGTTTTTCCATGTCAAGGAGAAGCCCGGACCAAAATGGCCGGGCTTCGACTGTATTGCTGAGTTGACGAGGTTAGTGCTGGTCCCACACTCCGTTCCGGTTCTGACGCATGTACTCATCGACGGGCATCACATTGCTGCCCGACATCTGTTCCCGGCCTTCATGTGGCTGGACACGCCGGCGAGATCTTCGCTGGCCAGTTTCAGACTCCGTGTGATGTCCGATTGCCGACCCGATGACGACGAAATCATGTCCTAAAGCCAAGCGATACTCATCACTCATAACGATTCTCCCCTATCAAAATGGGGCGGGAAATACGCTCTACCGATTCCCCCACCTGCCACGACAATACGCCTGTGCTTTGCAACAATCAAGACCGACGGGTGGATTTCTTCCAGGCTTCGATTTTGGCGTGGTTACCAGACAAAAGCACCTTCGGAACCTTGTATTTTTTTGCTTTCCACATGAGGACTTCAGGGCGCGTGTAGACCTCTGGACTCGAAACGCGCGACGCTTCAAGCGACTCCGATTTGCCTAAAACGCCGGGGACGAATCGCGCGACGGCATCGATCAAAGTCGCCGCGGGCAACTCGCCACCCGTGAGCACATAGGGGCCCATCGATACTTTCTTAGCCTTTGTGATTTTCGCGACACGCTCATCGACACCTTCGTAATGCCCGGCGATAAGTACGACGTCTTTTTTGCGTGCCAACGTTTTTGCCATCGCCTCATCAAATTGCGTGCCGTCAGTTGAGAAGAAAATTACTTCAGCGCGCTTCCCTTTTTTTGCTTTTTCGATTGCACGCAACATACCGTCTGGTTCCAAGACCATGCCGGGGCCGCCGCCATATGGTCGACGGTCGACGCGCCCGTACTTGTCGCGCGTGAATTTCTTGGGATCATAAAAACTCACCTTGATCTTCTTCGCCTTTTGCGCACGACCTATAATCGAAGCCTTGAGGTACGGCTCGATGGATTCTGGAAACAACGTTACCACGTGAAATCGGATCATAATGGATTTCAATCTTCGGCGAGCGTGACGGTGACTTTTTGAGGCTTCCGAGCGCGACGGCGCGAGGACCGAGGAATTTCTCAGCAGAGAAATTTCGTACGCAAACAGTCACCGCCACCGAGCTATTCACTCTTGAGGTCGTTGATCACGTCGTCGACAGACCGATCGCTCTGCGCTTCGCGACTCATGCCCATCCCGCGCTCGCTCCCCTCAGGCTCTTCAATCTTGAGATTGACGCGCGCATCGTTCTTCATACCGACGACGCGCAGTACCGTGCGGATTGCTTTAGCGGTCGCACCCGAGCGGCCAATGACCTTTCCCATTTCGTCTTTGTTGACCGAAAGCGTCAGGAGCACACCCATCTCGTCCACCGTGCGATTAATCTTGACGTCGTTCGGGTTGTCGACGAGCGCCTTCACTACGTACTCCAAAAATTGCTGATCTCGTTCCATGACAGTATGGCTACCTTATTAAATTCCCACCAGTATACCAAATCTAACTTTGTCCGGGTGCCTCAGCTGTGACTTCCTTGGGCTCGACGGAGCCTTCGGCGGAGTCGGCCTCAGGCTCGACTGCTTTGTCTGCATTCACAGCAACTGGCTCATCTGCAGCCACAACTTCCCCTTTCTTCGGCGGAGATTTGCGAGGTAGGACATTGACCTTTTTACCCTCAATGACGCCTGCTGCAATGAGCATATTGTGCATCGTGCCGCTCGCCTTCGCGCCTTTGGAAAGCCAATATTTCACTCGTTCAGCGTCGAGAGTGCGCAGTTTGGTCTTCGGATTGTAGGTACCGAGCTTCTCCACGAAGTTCCCGGTCTTTGGGCTTTCAGTGTGCTCAACAACGATAATGCGAAACGACGGGTCGTTGACCCGGCCAGTCCGCTGCATGCGAATCTTCAACATGTCGCAGCACTGTAACAAAATATGCTGAAAAATCAAACTCTGCGATTCATTTGTACTTCATGATGACTATTGCTTAAATAGAGTAAGTACGGCACCCAACACCCGAAAGGAAGGTGATGACCATGGACGCGGTGACCGATCAAACGTTACTGAAGCGTGCACAGGGCGGGAAAGCGCTCACGTTGATTATCAAAGGTCTCGATGAACGAGATCTCGTACGAGCGTTCGACATGCTCGTCGGCAATGCGCGTCTGCGCACGGCACATCGTGGCGGCTTTCTGTTCGTCGGAGAGATGAAGAACACTCCAAGCGCACTTCTTCTCGACGTCGAAACCCACCATACGGCGGCTGAGCTCAAGCGCATCTACGAAACCCAGTTTCCTGAACCTGAATTCAGAGTCTCTGTGGAGGACCCCCATGCACCCAAAGAGTAACGTCACCAGAAGGCCGCTCTCTGCAATTTCAACAACGCAGACGGCCTTCTTTATTACTTTTTTACTATAGAGACCGCCAATGGCGGCGCTTTTTGTCCTGTGCTAGAGTTTTTGCGGATGCGGCTTTCCCATGGGAGGAGATAATGAGCGATAGAGGTGTTCTCTATACCGTCATGACGGGGTTTGCTTTTGCTATCGTCGCGTGTATCGTCATGTTGTTCATCTCGATCAAACACGAAAACGCGTTGAAAGCGAGCAAGCAGGCGCCCGCTAGCATGTCACGCCCGCTCGTGCGGATGTAAACGGGGTCGGTGCCCGCAGCTTCACGGCTCGGGCACTTCGTTTTTATAATGAAAAGGTATAGCCGGCGGCCCACTGGGGCCGCCGGCTATTGTGTTCAGCGATGAAGAGCGAGACCAGGTTCGGAGTTGTTCTACGCCGCGGGCTTGGTAGGCGGCTCGGGAAGCTGCGGCGGCCGGACGTCGGGCGGTATCGTGAGTTCGAAGTCATCGGCCGGGTACCAGTCGTCGTGGTGCGAGATGAGACCATCCAGCTGGACGTACCATTTCAAATCTTCGTCAAACATGATCTTTCGGACCTTACACGGACTCGTGACAAGTCGTGCACTTTCCACTCCCGGTCTGGATGCGACCCATTGCCCAGGGTGGAACGGAGTTATGTGCTGATTCATTCGTCTGATCCTCTCTTATTTGGCGCAGGCACAACCGTAATATAAAAGCCGCGCTTCTGCAAATACGTGCGTATTCGGAATCTGATTAAAAATAGCGGCGCGGGTGTCAAACCCGCGCCGGCTTTGGTCATGTCACGTAGTGCTGTGTATTCAACTGTCTTCAAGCATTTGCGACCCGATGGAATCGCGGCAAGAACAGCCTGACCCACCAAGGTCGTTTCGTCGTGATTTCGATGATGGTGTCGAGGTTTTTCTCGAGCCGAATTCGCGCTGCGTCGGCCTCGCCAATCACCTCAAACATCGGATGTGGGTACGGAAATTTAATATCCTCCATCCGGCCGCCGCCGAACACGACGTATGTTCCGTTTCGACGCTCAAGAGTGACGTACGTGCCTTTACGGTCCCAGATGAAGCTCTCCACCTCGTGGATCTGCGGATGCTGGGGTGAGATTCTCCTCATCAACCAGCGCGTCCTCGTTTCCATTACCTGGTCGGTGTCGCGCTGCGGGTGGTAGCGCAACAGCGTGCCAGGTGCGACAGGCTCGACTTTGCCATTTGATTGCTTCATGTCTCTCTCCTATTCCGCGGAGCCACTCAATGCAGCCCTTCAATTGCGGAGTCCAACGTGACTCTATCATCCTTCTCATCTATTTGGCTACTCGTTCCGCTTCTTCCAATTTGACCGACAACAACTTCGAGACGCCGTCTTGCCCCATCGTGACACCATAGAGCTCTCCTGCAGCAGCCATCGTCGCGCGGTTGTGCGTAATCACGATGAGCTGCGATTTGGCGCCAAGCTCTCTAATCATGTCTGCGTAGCGCTTTGAATTGGCTTCATCGAGCGCGGCGTCGGTCTCATCGAGAATCAAAAACGGCGGGGGATTCACTTGCGTCATGGAAAAGATGAGCGCGATCGAGGTAAGCGCGCGCTCACCGCCGGAAAGGACCTCGAGTCCGCGAATTTTTTTGCGGGGAAGCGAGACGTCGATCGAAAGCCCCGCATAGAGTTCTTCCTCTTCCGGAACTGCATCCGTCTCATCGTCGAGCTCGTCGGCAAGATCCGCGCCAGAGCGCTTCGAGCGACGCGGTTCTTCGACAAAGAGCTTCGCGTGGCCGCCGCCAAAAAGCTTTGTGAAAAAATCCTTGAGCGCTTCATTGATGTGCTTAAGGCCATCAGTAAATTTACTGTCGATGGTTTTCTCAAGCTCCGCGATGATATCTTTCAACGATTCCGCCGACTTTTCGAGATCGGCAAGCTCGCGCATCAGAAATTCGTCACGCTCCTTGGTTTGCTTAAACTCTTGAATGACGGCGTCGCCGTTTCCCACGCCGGATTCTTCTATTTTGATTTTCAAACGCTCGATCGCGCGGCGACGTTTTTCTTGGACGTTGCGCTCTTCTGAAAGTGCACCATCGGGAATCGCGGCTTTGTCCCAGCCCGTGAGCGATGCACCTATCAAAGCGACACCTTCGCGTACTTCTTCGTCGAAACGCTGCCGCAGGCCCGCGATCTGCACGCGCGCGGTGTTGAGTGCGTCGAGGTGCGCACGTGCATCGCGGATTTTTCCCTCAAGTTCAATTCCCTCGCGCTCGGCCGCAAACGCGGCCTCGCGCGTCTGCGCGATTCCTGCGCGCGCCATATCGCTGTCGGTCGCAAGCCGCGCTTCTTCTTGTTCGATTTGCTTCAACGACAGCGATAGACGCTCCACGTCGCGACGCACCTCCTCGTTGGTCGCAGGCGCCGTGCCAGAAAGCCCTTCGATAAAGGCTTTGATGCGATTACGGACGTCACTCAAAAGAGAACGGAGGCTCGCGAGCTCGTCATGCCGCTCGGCTTCAGCAAGACTCTCATCAACCTCGCGGACAAATTGCCGAACGTGCGGCACAGGCACAATTGCTTCCACTGTCACATTGCTCGCTTCAAGCGCGCCTTCGGCGCGCCCTAATTCGCGAGCGACTTCTTCGCGACGTTTACGGACGTCGGCAAGTTTTCCCTCGAGCTCGCGAACACGCGCTTCAAGATCAGTCACCGCCTTCCCTTTTCCTTTTTCCTTTTTCGCGCCGGTTTCGTTGAGTTGTACCGTCACCGTTCTCAATTCATGCTCGTATTGCGTAGCTTCTGCTTTCAATCTGACGTCTTCCTGTGTAATCCACGCGTGCTCGCGCGCAAGGTAGTCATTGAGCCCAGATGCGAGCTCATCTTTCAGTTCGCGTGCTTTCTCGATTTTCTCAACTTGCGTGCGCAAGAAATTGAGATGCGGCGCAATCTCGCGTCGCAGCGATTTCGTCTTTTCGATATTCACGCCAGTCTCTTCAAGTTTGCGCTCGCTTTCGGCTTTTTTGTGCTGGTAGAGCTTGAGGCCGAGCGCGTCTTCAACCATCTCACGCCGCTCACGCGCTGACGCATTCAAAATCCGATCCGCTTCACCCTGTGAAATAATCTGGTAGCCGGAACCACCAATGTTTGCTCCAGCCAAAAGGCGAATCACGTCTTTCAAGCGCACTTGCGTACCATTCATCAAATATTCGTTCTGTCCGTCGCGATAGACGACGCGTTCGACAATTACCTCTGGAAAATCGATGTCCAAAAGCCGCTTTGAGTTGTCGAAAACAACTTTCACGCCAGCGCGATTCATGCGCGGGAGAGCAGGTGAGCCGCCCCAGATCAAATCCTCTCCACGCTTTGAGCGCATACTTTTCATCGATTGCTCGCCCAAGACGAAGCGAAAGCCTTCGGCGACATTTGATTTCCCACTGCCATTGGGGCCGACCACCGCGACAATCGGCGTGCCGAAGCGAAGCTCGGTCTTTTTTCCAAACGACTTAAACCCCGACAGTTCGATGGATTTCAAGCTCAGAAACATTGCGCTTCATTGTACCAAAAAAGTTACGGCGGGCCTGACGGTCCGCCGTTTGATTGATTTCACTTAAAATGCGCCGTTCAGCAGATCGGCGGCTTGAATCCGAACGTGCTAGTCACGAGCCCGTGGACGACATATCCGAAGACTGCCGAGAGCAGGATGTACGGATCCGGACCGATTCGCGGGATGTCGAGAAAGCCGACCTGCGTCGGTCCGCCTTGTAAGCCGTTGACATCAGCATAGTCGCGGCGACGATGTCGCATGAACACCTCCTGTTTTACCGAGACTGCGACGCAATCTCTACAATAGACTATGCCTCACCAACCCTTCGCTGTCAAAGCCTTCTGCGCAGCGTCTTGCTCTGCCTCTTGCTTGCTTTTCCCTTCCCCTGTCGCCACCTTTTCTTGCCCGATGTAGGCGCCGATCACGAAGCGTTTATCGTGATCCGGTCCCGATTGATCCAAAAGCTGATACGACGGCGTGATGCCGTTTTGTTCTTGCGATAACTCTTGGAATCGACTTTTTGCGTCCTGCCACAAACGCTTCGCGACGACGTCGTCGGCTTTGTGGAAGAGTTGTTTGGCAATGAAATCTTTCGCCGCGAGATACCCTTGATCGAGATACAAAGCGCCGATCAGGGCTTCAAACGCATTTGCAAGAATGATTTGTCGCGCGCGACCAGTGTCGCGCGCTTCACCGCGCGAAAGAAGGAGGAAATCATTCATGCCGAGCTTCGTCGCAGCATCCGAAATGCTCTGCGTGTTCACGAGTGCCGCGCGATACGCTGTCAGGTCTCCCTCGGGCTTGTCGGGATATTTTGCGAAGAGAAACTCTGTGACCACGAGCTCGAGGACGGCGTCACCCAAGAACTCTAATCGTTCGTTGTGCTCTCGCACGGCGTCTCTATTTTCATTCAAATACGAACGGTGCGTAAACGCCTGCTCGAGAAGATGCTTGTCTTTGAACACGTGTCCGATTTTTGCTTCAAACGCAGCGAAGTCGTTCATAGGGAAATGAAGGCGGTAAGCGGAAAGCAATAAGCGGCGAACACTGCGTTTTTATTTTGCTGCATACTGCCTTCTGCCTACTTTCTTTCTTTTTGTGCCAAGATGTTAATCGCCCGCGTCACGACTGGCAAAATGTCGTCGTAAAAATTCAAATCGCCGACAGAGGCGAGTGGAAACCATTGCGCGTCGTCGAGACCGCCCTCTTTCTTGAGCTCCAAATCATGGAATTTTGCTCGCGCGAGAAAATACGTCGCGTGGCGACGCTTCTTACCACCCTGCATGTTCGAATCATTAGCGATGTACTCGTTCTCGCCGAGCTGATCTTCAACGTCGACTTCTAGGCCAATTTCTTCTTTCACTTTGCGCTTTACGCCAGCGTCGTGCGACTCCTCCTGCTGCAATTTTCCTTTGGAAAGAGTCCAGTGGCCGAAAATATCATGCACGAGCGCGAGGTAAATCTCCCCGGCTTCGCGCGCATAGACGACGGCTCCAACCAATTCTTCGACGGGCATTTTGCGCGGCGAGCCCGATTCTTTTTTGCGGGTCGTGCCCTCATTTTTCCCTGGTTCTCCGAGCTCAATATAAACAGCACCGAGGACACCGTTGACGAATCGACCGGACGAGGCGCTCCCGAAGGATTTTGCGAGCTCAATGGCTTCGTTGATGGCGACTTTCGCCGGCACTTGCGCGCGGTCGGCGTAGAGCAATTCGGAAAGACCGAGCCGCAACACATTGCGATCGATCGCTGCAATTTTCTCTAATGGCCATTCAGGAGCGGCGCGTACGATCACTTCATCGATTTCTTTTTGCTTCGCGCATGTCGTCTGAAAAAGTGTTTTCATAAACGGCATGTCGTTTTCGCGTGCACCAAATTCTTTCGAGTAGTCTGCCAATCGAGATTCCCCATCTGAGGTCGACATCTTGCCGCCGGATGCATCGCGCTCAAAAAGCACCTGGAGGACGACGGAGCGAGCTAAGTGTCTATTGGCCATACCCTCGAAAGATCAAAAAGAGCAAAAAATGGATTTTAGGTTTGTGTTGTTGTTTCTTTATTCTCTGATACCTGACCGCTTTCTCGTAATTCTTTCTTGCGGCGTTTGTCGCGGCGCGCTTCGCGCTTCACGCGAGCGACGACGTCGATCACGACGCGGCCGTTGTATGTACCACAATTGGGGCACGCGCGGTGCGAGAGACGAAGCTCGCCGCACTCGCAGCGGGCCATGCGCATACCTCTGAGCGCATGATGAGAACGCCGCTTGGCGGTCTGGGATCGATTGCGACGCATTCGCACTACCATGCGCCAGATTGTACAGGTTTTTCGCAATTTAGCAAACAGAGAGGCTGCATCCCGGAGGCTGCAGCCTGAATTAAAGTCGCTGGGTCACTTGATCTTGTGACCTCGGAAGAAGCGATCGCCCGATTGTATTCCCTGTTCTGCCGAGTGAATTACGATGAATCGAGGCTCAACAACTGAAAACCACGGTACTATCTTGGGAAAACTACCAGTCCGGAAGAATCGCATGAAGGCTCGCATATAAAAGCCTATTTCTGCCATGGCTTTGACTAGGTGTACCCGCAGGAAGTAGTTCCACGGCGGCTTCGATTTTACTAGCTCGACTCGCATGAATACTCGGGGACGTCGCTCCACCGTGTACAAAATGGCATATCCACCATCGTGCACATCGTCGAGCCACCGCTTAAAGTCCCAGAGCGCACGGTAATGTTGGAACCAAATCTGTCGTTTTGCCGCATTATGCAACACGCGATAACTACCGATTCGCTCCGGCTCTTCATTCATCGAAGTAGTCAACGTCGGCTTTTTCTCATCTTTGTAGTCAACGGTTCCATGTCCTTCAGCATAGCCGGTAACTTTTTCGTTTCCTTTCGAGGTGTTCATTCGTACTGCCTTATGTTGCACATCGAGACACTGTGGCAACGTAGTACCGAAGGCGATAATCTGTTCTGCTGCGACCAACCACCCGTCTTCTCTGCCTGATGCAAGCAGGTCCATGGCGGCATTGAGCGCCATGCGATCGAACTTCTGTGAGTTCATCGAAACCTCCACTATTCTGTTCCCGGGGCACTATACAACCCGCTCGGGGATTCGCAAACGTGTGCAAAAAGATGCGCGATGGATGTCTGAGAGACCGACGCGACTGATCGCGCGGCGATGATCGAGTGTTCCGTAGCCTTTGTGCACGTCGAAGCCCCACTGCGGATACTCGAGTGCGAGTTTTTCCATACGTCGATCGCGGCTCACTTTGGCCGCGATCGACGCGAGCGAAATCACGGGCTCCGTTTCGTCGCCACGGATGATCGTTCGCTGGTCAGCAAACTCGCTCGGGGCGTAGAGACTGCCGTCGAGAAGCACGGTGCACTCCAGGGGGTCTGCTTCGAGCGCACCGATCGCAACCGTGAGCGCGCGCTTTACAGCGCGCGCAATCCCCAATTCATCAATCATCGCGGAGGAGGAAAATCGCACCGCGTATTTGAGTTTGCCTCGACGCGCGAGTACTTCCGTCTCCGCAAAAATCCGCTCGCGCACTTGTGCGCGCAATTGTTTGGAATCTTTGACGCCTTCGATGAGGCTCCAGTCGAAATCGAGAGGTATCATGACGGCGCCGACAGCTACGGGACCCGCCAAGGGCCCGCGGCCTGCCTCATCTACGCCGATGAGATATCGCACCCTTCTATTATATCTAAGGAAAGACCGCCTCAACGAGGCGGTCTTGATATCTGTGGATCTCGGCTTTCACCTGCCATTACGCAGGCGGTGCTTGCGTGGACGCACGGTTGGGGCGGCAGGATCAATAGCAGCAACATATGCTGCGATGGACGCATTAAAGCGCGCCATGCCCTCGCCGTTCCCCGGCGTGCGCATCTGTTGAATCGGGATCGATAATCGATCAGGAAGCGGCGAATTGAGACGCGTCCTTCTCTGTCCTCCATCTTCGGCTGTGCCAGGTCCGTGCGGGAGCGTTGGTCCCGTGTGTTCGTCCTCGGTCGATATTTTTCCCATGCTCGATACGTCCTTTCGCTTGAAACTCGTTCGTTGCTGTCTGGAACTGACTAAACTGTACCGCATCTTTCGACCTCATCAATGTGGAAAACGTCAATGCTATACTCAATTCTATGAGTGTGCGCGATTTTGTTCATCTGCATACGCATTCGCAGTATTCGCTTCTCGAAGCGCTCCCCAAGATTCCCGATCTCGTGAAAGCCGCCAAAGCCGACGGTCACACTGCGCTCGCACTCACCGACAACGGCAATCTCTATGGTGCGATTGAGTTTTATAAAGAGTGCGTACAAGAAGGGCTCAAACCGATTGTCGGCGTCGATTTTTTCGTCGCGCCGCGCACCCGTTTTGATAAAGAGCACCGGATCGACGACCAACTCGGCCGACTCGTTCTCTTGGCGAAAAATCTCACTGGCTATCACAACCTCCTCGAGCTCGTGACGAAATCGCACCTCGAAGGCTTTTACTATCGCCCGCGCCTCGATCGCGAATTGATTGAACAGTACAAGGGCGGACTCATCGCCATTCTGCCTGCACACGCCGGTGAGCCAGCATATGCATTGCGCCACAGCAACCCAGAGCGCGCGTCACAGGCCTTGGATTGGTACAAGAAAATCTATGGTGATGATTGCTATCTCGAGATCACGCATCATCCTGAGATCGACGGTCACACAGAAGCTATGAAGAGGCTCGTTGCGCTTGCGCGTGATCACACAGTGCCACTCGTCGCTGCACACGAAGTGTATTACCTCGATCGCGACGACGGCATCGCATGCGATCTCGTTAATAAAATCCGCACGGGTGGCACACTCGACCGAGAAGGTGGTGAATACCAGACACGTGATTTTTCTTTTCAGACGAAAGAGCACATGGGTGAACATTTCAAAGAACTGCCGGAGGCCATAAAAAACGCGGCCAAGATTGCCGAGGAGTGCACGCTTGAACTCACGCTCGGGAAAGCAATTTTCCCCGATTTCCCTATCTCAAAAAACACGACGCACGACAAAGAGTTGCATTCGCTCGCCGAATCCGGCATCGCCGCTCGCGGCATGAAAGATACAAAAGAGTTGCGCGAGCGCATGGATTACGAGCTCGGCATCATCGCCAAAAAGGGCTACGCATCGTACTTTCTCATCGTGGCCGACCTCTTGAACCACGCGCGAGAGATGGGCATTTATACCAATACTCGTGGTTCGGCAGCCGGCTCTTTGGTCTCATATCTATGTGGGATTACGACCGTGGATCCGATCGCATTTCAGATGCCCTTCGAGCGCTTTTTGAATCCCGAACGACCGACAGCGCCTGATATCGATATGGACGTAGCCGACAATAGGCGCGACGAAATCATCGATTACGTACGCGCAAAATACGGTGAGGAGACGGTCGCACAGATCGGGACTTTTGGCACCATGATGGCGCGCGCCGCGGTGCGCGACGTTGCACGCGCGCTTGGTCATTCCTACAATCTCGGCGACACTGTCGCGAAATTGATTCCCTTCGGCAAGCAAGGATTTCCTGTCTCAATCGCAAGTTCGCTTGAAGGCGTCGCCGAGCTCTCGCAAGTCTATAACGCAGATGCATCGGCACGCGAAGTTATCGATCTCGCGCAGAAAATCGAAGGCAACGCGCGACACGTCGGCGTGCACGCTGCGGGCGTCGTGATTTCTCCCACCAAAGTCGTCGACTTTTCGCCGGTTCAGCTCGACCCGAAAGGCGGAAAAATCATTACGCAGTACGATATGTATTCGATCGCCGACGAGTACGGCGGCGTCGGGCTCCTGAAGTTCGATATTCTTGGGCTCACCAACCTTTCTGTTCTTGCCGATTCGGTCGAGCGCGTGAAAACGCGCCTTGGGAAGCACGTGGATCTCGATCGTATCGCCCTCGATGACAAAAAAGTGTACGAGATGCTCACGCGCGGCGAGACACACGGCGTCTTCCAAATGGCGGGCGGCGGCATGACTGCATATTTGCGCGACCTGCGGCCGACAGTGATTCCCGGTTTAAACGCGATGGCAGCGCTCTACCGCACAGGCCCCATGGCCTTCATTCCCGAATATAT
>CAZOZG010000018.1:0-20613 GCA_964584225.1 uncultured Candidatus Saccharibacteria bacterium
GGTCTTGTTCGACGCCGATGACGGTATTACCTGGATTACGCAAACGGTTCAAGGTTTCGTTAAGCCGACCGTTGTGGCGCTGATGGAGGCCAATCGTCGGTTCATCAAGTACGTAGAGCGCGCCGACTAAGCCACTTCCAAGTTGCGACGCCAAGCGAATTCGCTGCGCTTCCCCGCCCGAGAGCGTGTTGGCCTTTCGATCAAGCGTGAGATATTCGATGCCGACATCGAGCATGAACTTCAGGCGACTCGTGATTTCTTTGATCACAACCTTCGAAATCTCCTCTTCTTTCTTGGTGAGTTTGAGGGTATTGAAAAACTTCATCGCCGCATCGATGGATAGCGACGCCAGGTTGACTATGTTCGTGCCCTCCGCCGGCTTGTCGTGCTCCCGTGATTCTTTGACATATCCCAGAAACACATTGAGGGCTTCAGGACGCAGACGCGCGCCGTTGCAGACGAGGCACGCTTCGTCGGAGAAAAGATAGCGCGTGCCGAGTCCGTTGCACTCTGGACAAGCGCCATAGGGAGAATTGAAAGAAAAAAGACGAGGTTCGACCTCGGGAAAAGAAAAACCGTCGTACGGGCACATGAATTTCGCGGAGACGATCTTTGAATTTCCCTCTGCGTCAGTGATTTTCACGAGACCGTCTGCTTCGTGCAGCGCTCGCTCGATCGCCTCGCTCGCGCGCTCGTGCGTGCCCTTCGAATCTTCGATAAATTCTGAAACAAAGACTTCATCGACAACGACGTCGATGTCGTGTTTAAAATGCTTTTTTAGCTCAATACGCGTTCGAAGCGATTTTTCTTCACCGTCGACGACGACCTTCTCAAATCCTTTGTTGAGCATGTCGTAGAGTAGCTGGTAGTATTCCCCTTTGCGACCAACGACGACTGGCGCACTGATTCGGATTTTTGCACTCGAGACGCCCTTGGTCAGCTTTGCATCGGCTTTTGCGTGCTTGCGTCCAGCCTCAACCATGTGCAATACCGACTCCAAAATCTCTTCATTCGACAATTTTCTGACTTCTCGTCCGCATACGAGGCAATGCGGTTTCCCTACGCGCGCATACAGAACGCGGAGATAGTCGTAGATCTCGGTGATGGTTGCGACCGTTGACCGCGGATTATTAGAGCGACTTTTTTGGTCGATCGAGATAGCCGGCGAAAGACCGGATATCTCATCGACATCAGGCTTCTGCATTTGTCGCAAAAATTGCCGCGCATACGCCGAAAGTGATTCCACGTACTTGCGCTGCCCTTCGGCAAAAATCGTGTCGAACGCCAAAGACGACTTCCCGCTCCCGGAAAGCCCTGTAAACACGATCATCTTATTGCGCGGCATCTCAACACTCACATTCTTGAGGTTGTGCGTCCGCGCTCCCTTTATAACAATTTTATCTTCCATATTTCTCGCCTCTATAGAGCCATTTACATGCTCCTGCAAATTACCCAATTGGTGAATTTACAGGAGCACACCTTTGCATTTTCTTTCAATAACGCAAACCGTCCCCTGATTTGCGACAGGGGGTGGTGTAGACAATATAGCATAGGGCGCACATTCAAAACTTGACAAAACTAGATACAGGCTGCACAGTTCGACCGGACTGAGCAATCGCTCGACCGAACCTGTCGGAATGCAGGGTCCGCATGAGGACATTAAAATGCAGAATATTGCCGTTGTAATGTTGAACGTTGAGAATCCGAACGTGTCCGACGATATGTTCTGGAAGTCTCTACAACATTCGCTGATCGAGGGTATGACCTTCTCGACCAGACACAAGTCCATTGTTTTCTACTTCAAGGTCTACCATGTCCATGTCTCGGCGCACAATGATGTCAGAGTGATTGTCGCGCATCAGCTTTTGGTTCCCGATGACTACTATGCGTTCCATACAAAATGTGATGACGAAACTGATATTGAGCGTAGAACGGGCTGGCAAGGAGTCAGGCATAAAGCGCCTGACAGAGTGCGTAATGCCGTGTACGAAGCTGACAATGCAATAAGAGGATCAGTCTGAGCAGCCAACATTTTCAAGGGGCGGTCCTACGAGACTGCCCCTTGGATTGTCTTAAATGACCGAAAAATTACCGAAATCTGACTTTTTGACTTCTTGGTAGAGTTTGTTGGGAACGAGGGTGGGCGTGCCGTTTTTTTCGACCACGTAGTACGCGAAGCCGCGCATTTTTTTTACCGTTTCATAATCGGCGTGCCCGGGCATAGAAGCCGAATCGTCTGGGCCCGCCACAGGGCTATTGTCTTCCGTTATAAACCATGTCTTCCCGGTGTTGACCAAAAGATGACCATACCCCGGGGGCATGTAGACGGAATCTCCTGGCTTTACCGGTATCGCCTTGAAATCTTCTATCACGTCTGAGACCGTAGGATCTGCAAGCTTCTGCAAAAGCGCGATTCCCTCTCCTGCGAGAATCCAATACGTCTCGTCGAGTTTGCCAAGGTGATAGTGCCCGTAGGTCTTGATGTATTCACTGCCCACCGTGCCGGTCTCCCACACAGTGACATTCCGCTTCTCTTTCCCACCGCGAATCATGTAGTAATGAATAGCGGGCCCCGGCGCGCTTGGGTCCATCAAAACCTCTTGCATCTTTTCGTGCGTCCGCGCCGCGTATGGTTCGAATGCCATATCGTACGAATATACTAGCACGCTCGCGTCGTATCGAGATGGCCAACGCATAGCATGAGGTTACCGGGTACATTGGATGATTGATCATTACTCCAAAGTACGAGCGCCGTCCCGAAACATGCGTGTGTCACTGGGCATGATTCTCCAGAAACGGGCTCGGCAACATCCGGATCGTTGTAGAGCGTAAGAAATCCCAATGTAAAATTTCCGTAGATCAGAAGTGGAATGACAGCGAGAATAGCAACTACTAAAAGTAGATATTTTCCGTTGCGAATCATGACAGTACAACCGCCTCTTCAACAAGCTCAACTCCAAACTTCTCTTTGACAGCTTCCTTGATCTGAGTAGCTAGAGCTTTGACGTCGGCTGCCGTAGCGCCGTTGGCGTTCTTTAAATAGTTCGGATGTTGGGAACTTGCTTCTGCTCCACCGATCATTGCGCCTTTGAGACCAACTTTTTCGATCAACCATCCAGCTGGCACGCGGCCCTCTCGTGATTTCACTCCTTTTTCTTGCTCGAACAGCTTCTGGATTTCTTCTGAAACGACGGGGTTTACGAAAAATGAACCCGCCGCCCTGACGTCTTGTATGTGGCGCATCTGCCGCTCGGCAATTGTTTCCTGCGCAAGTCGTCTCGACTCGGCAGGTTCTACTTTCTGCAACTTCAACATCGCTCTTGTGATGATCCATTCCGGATTTTTCTTGAAAAAACTTTGACGATACGCAAATTCACATTCAGTGCTTTGGAAATCCTTGGATTCGTTCGTGTGAGTATTAAATGCTCTCACGCTCGCCACAAAATCTTTTATCTCAGGACCAAAAGCGCCCGCGTTGCCGCGAACTGCCCCACCAATCGTGCCTGGGATACCGGCTAGTTTTTCCCACCCACCCCAACCCTGCGCACCCATTGCCTGTATCAATTCAAGTAGATTTGTTCCCGCCCACGCATCGACGTGCCCGTCGGTGACGCCAAAGAGATTACCTACTATATGAATAACCAGCCCATCGAGACCCGTGTCGGGTGCAAGCACGTTGCTGCCGCCAGAAAGAATCGTATAAGCGAGACCTTTTTCTTTCGCCCAACGAATGGCATCACGAATGTCCTCCTCGGTACGCACGTCGACGAAATAGCGAGCGGCGCCACCAATTTGAAATGTCGTGCGTTTCGAGAGATCTACGTTTTCTTGCACCTGTTGCATACTATTTCTCCAATTCTAACGTACGAATCTCATCGCGGATCAATGCCGCAGTCTCGCCCCAGTACCACAGCAAGCTGGCTACGGGGCTTCGACTCGTTAGCTGTCCAGGATTACCCATGTCGTTTTTCCCGACCCTCTAAGGTTGCTATTTCGTCTCGTATCAAAGCTGCCGTCTCGAAATCGAGCCGGTCTGCCGCCTCATGCATCTGGCGGCGCTTGTCGGCAATAAGTTTCTTTTTGTCCCCGCCGGAAGCAGCCAGATCCATCGCAGCAAGGTCAGTAATTGCGCGTTTGCGAGCTCTCTCGATGTCGCCGATGATATTTTTGATCTGCTTTTCGACGGTCTTAGGTGTGATCTTGTGCTTTTTGTTGTACGCCATCTGGATTTCGCGTCGACGATTCGTCTCTCCCATTGCCCGCTCCATCGAGCCGGTCAGGTTGTCAGCGTAGAGAAGTACGCGGCCGTGCACGTTGCGTGCTGCGCGTCCGATCGTCTGAATAAGTGAGGTCTCACTGCGCAAAAAACCCTCTTTGTCGGCATCGAGAATGCCGACGAGCTCAACTTCCGGGAGATCCAAACCTTCACGCAAGAGATTGACACCCACGAGGACGTCAAATGTTCCTTTGCGAAAATCGGTAAGTATTTCGATACGCTCAATCGTAGCGACATCGCTGTGCACATACTGCGCTTTAATACTTTTTTCTTTCAAAAACTGGGTCAGGTCTTCAGCCATCTTCTTCGTCAGTACCGTTACCATCGAACGTGCGCCGCGCTTCGTTACCCCCTCTGCCTCTCGGATGAAATCTCTCACCTGACCCGCGTAGTCCGTGCTCGAAACGATCGGTCGCACCACGATCTCAGGATCGACGAGACCTGTCGGGCGAATGACTTGCTCAATCGGTTTACTGCTATGTTCAAGCTCAAATTTGCCCGGGGTGGCAGAGGTATAGATCGTCTGGTCAACGCGCTTTTCAAACTCGTCAAAGGTTAACGGGCGATTATCAACAGCGCTGGGAAGTCGAAAGCCGTGCTCGACGAGTACATTTTTACGTGACCGATCGCCTGCATACATGCCGCCAATCTGCGGAACGGTCACATGTGATTCATCGATGATGGTAAGAAAGCCGCCACCGCTGCGCTCACCCGCTACTTTGAAATAATCCAGCAGCGAGTACGGTGGCTCGCCTGGCTGTCGCCGGTCGAAATGGCGCGAATAATTTTCTATGCCATTACAAAAACCAAATTCACGAATCATCGCAATGTCTTGCCGCGTGCGGCGCTTGAGGCGTTCGGCTTCAAGAATCTGACCGTGGTCGTTGAGAACGGTGAGTCGATCTTTGAGCTCAGCCTCAATGTCGGCAAGCGCAGCGTCTTGTACGTCTTTGGGCGTCACGTAGTGTCGAGCAGGAAAAACAAATACCGTCTCAGGGTGTCCCTCGATGACACGCGAGACGGCATTGATTTCTTCGATGTTCGCAACCTTCCCGCCTGAAAGATCAATGCGATAGATGACGCGCTCATTGGCAGGCATGATTTCAACACGACTCCCCAGCGGCCGAAACGTGCCGGGCGAGAGATCGCCCGGGGTTCGTTCGAAGTACATGCCGATCAAGCGGCGCGCGAGCGCCGCGCGCGTCATTGACTCTCCTTTTGTGAGTCGCAAATTCACGCTTTCGTACTCGAGTGGCGAACCGAGTCCATAAATGCACGAAACGGTCGCGACGACGATCACGTCGGAGCGTGTAAGAAGTGCCTGCGTCGCTGCGTGCCGAAGGCGTTCAATATCCTCATTGATGTCAGCCTCTTTTTCTATGTAGGTATCTGTAATCGGCACATACGCTTCTGGCTGATAGAAGTCGTAATACGACACAAAATAGTTGACAGCGTTCTCGGGGAAAAATTCTCGATACTCCGCAGCAAGCTGCGCGGCGAGCGTTTTGTTGTGTGCGATAACGAGCGTCGGTTTTTGCCACTTCTCGATGACATTCGCGACGGTAAAGGTTTTCCCCGAGCCGGTCACGCCCAAAAGTGTCTGATCGCGCTTGCCCGCTTTGAGCCCGTCGACGAGCGCCGCAATCGCCTCCGGCTGATCGCCGGCTGGCTCGTAACTGCTTTTGAGCTCAAATTTCATTTGATTACTCTACACGATTCACCTCATATAAAAAAGTTGGCGAGTGTCCTCCGTGGGACGCTCGCCGAGTTTTGGAATTGGTTTTAATAGCCGATTGTCAGGCTTTCAAAATCGAATTCTCGAACGTATCTGCGCAGACCTTGCAACAGAAACGATCACCCTTGCGTTCAACACCTGGTCCTTCAATCTTCGCCGCACAGTGGCGACAGACAGGGCGAGACACAGGCGCATGCACGCTCGTTTCGGAAACAGCGATAGAATGATTCATCATTCCCAGTTCTCCTCGTGGGTTAGGGTCAACCGTTTGAACTCAAAAGAACATTGGGAGAGATTATACATATTCTTGCTGAATTGACAAGGGATACGCAAACCTGTAGCGTTTTGAGAGGACCCACTACAACGAGGGAGACCTATGGGAACAGACCAGAAAGAGAAGGGGAAAAACGGCCGGGTGACTCTGGCGGCACTCTATGACGACAGCCGCAAAAAACTCGATCGGCGACGTGATGTCTCGAAAGGATTCTTGAAAGTTCTTCGCAAAGAATGCGGCAACGGCAAAGATAAAAAGTCGGCGTCAAACGGCGATCGACTTATGAAGATGATTTGGGATTCGTCGAAGGATCTCATCGCCGAATATACGCAGGAGTAACGCTTACAAGGAGGCGGCGTATGCCGCCTCTTAGATTATGCGAGGACGAGTACTGCAATATTGCGCTTTCCTCGCCTCAGGAGTGCGACTTTGTTTTTAAAATCAGTATTCTTTAGAGAATATTTCTCATCGACAGCGGCCGCGTTGAGCGTCACTGCGTTGTCACTTAGGAATTGCCTCGCTTCTCGTTTCGAATCGGCAAGTTTGCATGCAATCAGCACGTCGACGATCGATTGGTCGGCCTGTACCTCGCATGATGGAGCGCCAGTGCGAAGCATATCGATCTCCGAATCTTCGAGCGATGCTATGCCAGCATTCCCAAAGAGCACATGCGAGACTTTCTCCGCCTGACGCGCGGCTTCTTCGCCATGCACCAGCGTCGTAACCGCCGCCGCGAGAATTTGTTGTCCGTGTCGCTCTTTTTTATCACGCTTGTGAAGTTCGAGTGCGGCGGAGATCTCGTCGCGACTCAACATTGTCATCTTGAGCAAATATTCTTCGACCGATTCATCGTCCGTGTTGACCCAAAATTGATAAAATTGAAATGGTGTGGTCTTCGTCGGATCGAGCCACACCGTGCCATGTTCACTTTTGCCAAATTTTTTACCAGTCGACTTGTTGACAAGGAGGGGTGACGTGAATCCATAGGAGGTGTCGCCCGTCTTCCTTCGAATGAGATCGATTCCTGCAGCAATATTGCCCCACTGATCAGATGCACCGATCTGCAGATCGCATGCCTCGGCTTCGTGCAGATGTAGATAATCGTATGCTTGCAGCAACATGTAGGAGAACTCGGTGTACGAAATTCCCTCTTCTTTCGTCGTGAGGCGGCCTTTCACTGAGTCCCGCTGCATCATCGCGTTGACTGAGAAATGTTTGCCGATATCTCGGAGAAAACCGATAAGATCGAGTTTGCTAAGCCACTCGGCGTTGTCGACCATCGTGAAATCTTCGCTTCCAAGAAGCTGTTTCCCCTGTTTCGAAATCGCCTCGGCGTTGCGAGTCACGGTCTCGGCATCGAGGAGATTTCTCTCTTCGCTTTTTCCGGACGGGTCACCGATCATCCCCGTCCCACCACCGATCAAAAGAATAATCTTGTGTCCATCTTCTAGAAATCGACGAAGTACGAGAAAACCCTGCACATGTCCGACGTGCAAAGAATCGGAAGAGGGGTCGATGCCGAGGTAGAGCGTGCGCTTCGTGCCGTCGGTAATTTCTTCGAGTTTTTGGGATGAAAATTGGTAGACGTATCCCCGTTCACGCAGCAACTCAGCAAGTGCCATGGGTGTATTTATACCACAGTTAAAAACGTTCTTGTTCTCGCGATCTGACTTCGCCTTCGTTCATGCCAAAGTGGTGCGCGAACTCATGCCAAATGGTTTCCGCCACGACATCTCGCACATCTTTGCCGTCTTCCGCTGCGGCTTCTTCTATCGGGAGTTGGAACAAGGTAATAGTATCGGGCAAGGTCATCCCGACGCCATACATATCTCCGCGCGCTGAAAGCGGAATACCGCGATAATGCCCCAGGAGCGTTTCGTCGTCGGCGAGTGCTTCTTCTGCTCGCAGAGCGTGCGAAGGTTCGTCTTCGATTAAAAGCGCGACATTTTCAATCTTCTTCCGCACCCATTCCGGCAATCGCTCAAACCCTTCTGCGACGAGTTTCTCAAATTCTTCTCTGCGCATTGGCGAACTATACCAAAACAAAGGAGCTGCAGGCCATTGGTCTGCAGCTTTTTATGGGATCGCGTTCTCGTACCAGTTACTTTTCGGGTTGCTCGACTTTCTTGATGATTATCCAGAGGCATTCCAGTGCTCTGTAGTAGTTTCCTTCCGAGATAAGCGTATCTATCCCCACCTTCGAGAATAGAGTAACTTCGCTCTCAATCTCCGCAAGAATGCGTTTGGCAGCTAGCGGGCGTGAGATGTCGCTCGGATCCGTATATGCCATTTGAAGACGCAGATACAGATTTCTCAAAGGAGTTGTCGCCTCTGAGGCCTTCATGATCATCGGCCCGCGCAAAATCGGTCCGGGAGATAGAACGTTGATCTTGGTATTGCGCGAGACTTGGATTAAAACCCCTGCAATAAGCAATCGCTCCCCGGCTTTTACCGCAATAGATAGACCTGACATCAGTCACCTCCCTTATAGCGGTTCGCATTGAACCTGGCGGATCGTATCACTAAACAAATTGACTTTCAAATTATTACTTTACAAGCTCGGCAAATCGCTTCTTCACCTTCTCCACCTTCGGCTCGATGATGAGCTGACAGTAACCCGCAGATTTATTGGTGTTGAAGTAGTTTTGGTGATAATCCTCCGCTTTGAAAAATTGCTTAAACTGAAGGAGTTGCGTTACAACACGCGTGCCATCTTTGAGTGACTCGTCGAGTTCTTTTATTTTCGCCTCCGCGATCTTCTTTTCTTCATCATCGGCATAAAAAATGACCGAGCGATACTGTTCGCCCACGTCATTCCCCTGTCGGTTCGGCGTCGTCGGATCGTGTGAGCCAAAAAATACAGTCAGCAGATCGTCATAGGTAATGACGGCGGGGTCATACGTTACTCGTATGCACTCCGCGTGACCTGTGTTGCCATTTGAGACTTGTTCGTACGATGGTTTGTCCATCGAACCTCCTGAGTAACCTGATTCAACTTTTTCGACGCCCTTCAGCATCTGAAATACGGCCTCCGTGCACCAAAAGCATCCACCGCCAAATACTGCTGTTTTCATCTCGCCATTGTAGCAGACTCGAAATAAAGCCAAAAAACAGGATGTACAATATGAAATCCATGCCCGTTGTATCCTTCGCCCGCAGCGCGCCGCACGCTTGGCAGTCTGTCAAGCACTTTGCCGTCGCGCACAAGCTGCTCGCTGCGATCGGACTCATCGTTGTCTTCGGCGGCGCATATTGGATCTACGGCGCAATGGCCAATTCGTCCGGGCAGACGCGCTATGTCCTTGGCACCGTTACGCAAGGTACTGTTATATCCTCTGTCTCCGGCTCCGGACAAGTATCCCCGTCTGATCAAGTCGACGTCAAACCGAAAGCTTCCGGCGACGTTATATCCGTGCCAGTTCAAGAAGGACAATTTGTGAAAGCAGGCACTGCACTCGCGTATCTCGATTCTACAGATGCACAAAAGGCCGTACGAGATGCCGAGGCAAATCTCCAGAGTTCTCAGATTTCGTTCAACAAATTGAAAGAGCCGGCAGACCAACTCTCGCTCACACAAGCACAGAACGCTGCACTCAACGCCTCGACCACGCTCGAGACGGAATATGATGCGGCATTCAACAACGTTTCGAGCACGTTCCTCGATGAACCGTCGATTATGACGGGTGTATACAGCGTGCTCTATTCATACGATCGCACTCTCGGCGGTTCCTCGCTTGCAAATGCAGAATTTTATCAAAATACCATCAACACTTACGACGCAACACTCAAGGGCACCTCGTATCACGACGACGCTCTGGCAAAATACCAAAGTGCGAAAAAATTGTATGACGCGAGTTTTACCGAATACAAGACCACTGATCGCACTGCATCGCATGATGCCGTCGAAAAACTCTTGAACGGCACCTATGCAACGACACAGGCGATTTCGGACGCCTTGAAGAGCGCGAGCGCACTCATTCAGCTGTATCAAGACACGATGACAGCGCAAGGACTGACCCCGAATGCAACTTCGAACACGCATCTATCAACGCTCGGCGGCTACACGAGCACCGCCAATGGTCATGTCTCGTCACTTTCCTCGACGATCAGTTCGCTCTCATCAGACAAGCAAGACGTCGTCCAAACGTCGCAATCCCTGCAAAAACTCGTCAGCGGTGCAGATCCACTCGACGTCCAATCTTCGCAACTTTCCGTCCAACAGCGACAAAATGCTCTGCAAGATGCGCAAGATACCTTGGCCGATTACACGGTGCGCGCTCCTTTTGATGGCACCGTCGCGAAACTTGATGTAAAGAAAGGTGACTCTGCATCGAGCGGAACGGCTGTTGCGACGCTGATTACGCAGCAACAAATCGCCGAAATTTCGGTCAATGAAATCGACGCCGCGAAAATGAAAGTCGGCCAGAAAGCGACACTGACATTTGACGCGATCGATGGTCTTTCGATTACCGGCCAAGTCGCCTCGGTAGACACGCTCGGTACGGTAAGCCAGGGTGTCGTGAGTTACGATGTGAAAATTGGCTTTGACACGCAAGACACGCGGGTAAAACCCGGCATGACAGTCAATTCGAGTATTCAAACCGACGTACACCAGAATGTACTCACGGTTCCCTCCGGCGCGGTGAAAACACAAGGCGGACAAACCTATGTGCAAGTCTTCAATCCGCCACTTGCCAATGCCGGCGGCACGAGCGGAGTCACCTCTGATACTGCTCCACAAAACGTATCTGTCACAACCGGCATTTCCGACGATACCAACACGGAGATCGACTCGGGTCTCACGGCGGGCGAACAAATAGTGACGGCGACACGCACCGGCAGTACCGCAGCCACCGCGACAACACGAACGACGACGACCGGCGCGGCTACAGGTGGTGGTAATCGTGGCTTTGGGGGCGGTGGCGGACTCGGTGGCATTCGTCTTGGCGGTTGACCATCGCCATGATCGAAGTAAAAGACATCACCAAAACGTACGGCGAGGGCGACGCCGCCTTTCAGGCGCTACGCGGTGTCTCATTTACGATCAAAGACGGCGAATTTGTTGCAATCATGGGCCCGAGCGGCTCAGGTAAGTCGACGCTCATGAATATCTTGGGCTGCCTCGACACCCCCACATCGGGCACATACCTCCTTGACGACGTCGACGTTTCCACGTTAGACGATAATGAACTCGCGCAAATTCGGAGCGAAAAAATCGGCTTCGTATTCCAAATGTTTAATCTATTGCGCCGCACGACCGTGTTGCGGAACGTGACACTCCCCCTAGTGTACGACATGAAAATCGATACCGCGGAACGGGAAAAGCGCGCACTGGCATCACTCGATGCAGCAGGTCTCGAAAAGAAATTCGCGACACATCTATCAAATGAACTTTCCGGCGGCCAGATTCAACGCGTTGCCATCGCACGCGCGCTGATAAATGACCCGACGATGATTCTCGCAGACGAGCCGACCGGCAACCTCGACACGAAAACGGGAGAAATTGTTCTCGGAACTTTTAAACAACTGAATCGTGAGAGCGGTCGCACGATCGTGCTCATCACGCACGAAGCCGACGTCGCTGAGCATGCCAATCGCATTATTTCGGTGCGCGATGGACTCATCGTGAGTGACGAGAAAAACGGGCATCAGCAGCAGCAGCTCCACCGCGTATGAAAACCGCCGACCTTGTCATTGAGACGTATACCGCATTGCACGCCAACCGCGTGCGGAGCTCACTCACGATTCTAGGAATTGTTATCGGTATTTCATCCGTGATTGCGCTCGTCTCCATCGGCCAGGGTGCATCGAGTTCTATCCAGTCTCGTATTCAGTCGCTCGGCTCAAATCTTCTCCTTATCACCCCGGGCGCACAACGCGGCCAGGGTTTTCAAGTCTCCGTGGGCCGCGGCACCGCACGCACACTGACACAGGACGATGCCAATGCGATCCTCGCTAGTGTCCAGAATGTTCAGGGCATCGCAGGTGAAGTCTCCGGTCGATACCAAGTAACCGCGAAAGGCACGAATACCAACACCACCGTGGATGGAGTGACCGGCTCATATCCAACGATCCGCAACGTCTCGATAGAACAAGGTTCGTTCTTCAATGACGCGCAAAATGCGCAGCTCTCAAAAGTTGCTGTGCTAGGCCCGACTGCAGCTGGCGATCTCTTCGGCACGGACGACACGCAACCAGACGGACTCGCGACGGGGATTATCGGGCAGACAATCCGTATCAAAGGACTCGAATTTAAGGTTATCGGCGTCACTGTGGCAAAGGGTGGTAGCGGTTTTGCATCGCCCGACGATATGATCTATATCCCGTCGATGAGTGCCGAGCGCTTTCTCTCGGGCAATCAGTACCTGACTTCGATCGACGTAGAAGCCGCAACCGCGGATGCGATGACGCAAGTCCAAGATGATGCGACGTCGCTGCTTTTAGACAGGCATCACGTCAGTGATCCGACCCAGGCTGATTTCAGCGTATTGAACCAAGCAGATATCTTAGCGAGCGCGTCGAGTATAACTGGCACGTTGACGCTCCTATTGGGCGCGATCGCGGGTATTTCCCTCCTCGTCGGCGGCATCGGCATTATGAACATGATGCTCACGACCGTGACGGAGCGCACGCGCGAAATCGGGTTACGGAAAGCAATTGGTGCGAAACGCGCAGACATCAGTCTGCAATTTCTCGCCGAGGCGGTGTCGCTCACGGTGATCGGCGGGGTGATCGGGATCATGCTCGGCGTCGGAATCTCACTTGCGGTCAACTTGAGCGGCGTTGTTTCAACAACGATCTCTTTCGGCGCAATCGCACTCGCTTTTGGCGTCTCCGCCGGGATTGGGATCGTCTTTGGCTACTATCCGGCACGGCGCGCTGCCAACCTCAACCCTATCGACGCATTACGTTATGAATGAAGCAAATGCGCCGCGCGGGGTGTATTAGTCTCATTAACGTTCACTTAGATACATAGCATGGATGGCAAAATGCTAGTAGCAGGGATTATTGGTGTCGCAGTCGTCGGAGGCGGAGGTTTCTGGGGTGGCATGACTTACGCGCAGAGCGCGCGTTCGGCTCGGGCTGCACAGTTTACAGAAGGTGGCGGTTTCGCCGGTCGGGGCGGGCGCGGTGCTGGGGCAAAAGGGAGTGCATTTGGACAAATTATCGCAAAGGACGCAACCTCGATTACCGTGCAACTCATGGGAGGACCTAATGCGTCTTCGACCAACGGCACCGCAACAGGTTCAAAAATTGTTCTCTACGATGCCTCTACGCAAATCGACAAGTTCACCACAGGCGCGGCAAGCGATCTCGCTATCGGTGACAACGTGACAGTCGGTGGCACTCCGAATTCCGACGGCTCAATCACGGCGCACATGATTCAAATCAGACCTGCGGGGATGGGTTTCGGCGGTCAGGGAGCTCGCTCGAGCGGACAGGCGCCGGCGAATTCTGGAAATTAAATGAGGCAACTCGATACATCGCAAACAATAAGACTGCAGCGGCAAGATATTGCGTCCAGTAGAGAACATTACCGTAGAAAACGTAGTCGATGACGACTGCCGTCAGCGGGAACGCAAGCTCGACGATAGCGGAAATGCTCGCGCGTGTCGTTCTCAGTCCGCGGTAGTAAATCCACAATGCCACCATGCCGGTCGTGAGTGCAATCGCAATGAGCGTGAGAATTCGGATCAACGTGATAGCGGTGAGTGAGGGCGCGGCGCCAAGGCCAATCACAAACAGAAACGCAAGTGGAACGGTCAACCAAAAACGCAATCCCGTGATGAGCGTGTTTGAGTGATTGATCAGTGCGTAGCGAGAAAATGCCGTGGACGAACCCCACGCGACAGCCGCGAGAAATGCGTAGCCCGCTGCCATAAAGTATTGACCACCCTCCGCCGGGTCTGGATAGCCGTTTTTGAACATGACAAAATAACCGGCAACCAGTGCAAGAGCGGCCCACGCGCCGTAGCGGCGCGTGGGCCGCTCTCCCAAAACCAACCACGCGGTCGCGATCGTGAATATCGGCTGTAACTTCTGCACAAGGTAGACAACGGAGAAAGAAATGTAATTTGTCTTCAAAAGCGCTGCTGTGAAAAAGAGAGTTCCAAGTACCCCCGAGAAAAGCGCAACAAGTCCGATTGCCTGCCATTCTTTGCTCGTGAGTTTTTCACGCTTCCATGCAGCATACAAAAACGGCGCGATGATGATTGCGCCAATCAAATGCTCATAAAAGACGATCGTGGCAGGTGGCAGGCTGTAGAGTGTCCGTCGCAAAACTCCATCAATCCCCCACAGAACCGCTGCGATGAATATCAATACTGGACCTGGCATAGTCTGCACATTCTACACGCATCCGCCAAAAGGAACAGCCGCGAACGCATTTCGCGGCTGGTGTATTTATGAGCGCGGGAACCACAGCTGCCTCTGCGCTTCATCGGCTCGCCAGAAATCCTCATATTCCTTTGGATGACACGACGAACATGGCTGCAGCGATGCACGCGTTTTGTCCGTCGTTTGAGACAGTGGATGCTCGCCTGGCTCATTCGATATCTTTTGACCAGGTTCCACGTCCACGTATCCGCGATCTTGGCAGTTGTGACAGTCAGGCTTCTCTTTGATTGGCGGTGTCACAACGCTGCATTCCAGCGGCTCATGCCGTTTTGGAAACATTGCATTCTCCTTTCTTTCCCAATTCGAGCATTTTGCGATACAGATCAACATACTGCTTCCCTTTTTCGGTCAGAGCAAGTACGCGATGAGGACGACCATCATTTTTTCTGCTATTTCCAACGACTGAAATCATTCCGCATCGCAGTGCTTGTCCGATGAATGTATATACGGTCGGGACACGCCTGATTCGCACGAGTCGTTGTATTGCCTTTATCTGCAGGGCTTTTGTGCTACCCGCAATCGCGAGAGTCACTGCAAAAGCGCCGGCTGACGGTATTCTGTTTGGTACTGGCATCTGCACCTCCGCTCACACACTACACCCGTCATAGCCTCTGAGGCAACAGTCATATCAAAAGCAACAGCCGCGACGAGAGATCTCATAGCGGCTGCTTAATCGTCACCATAATACATAAAGGAGATTCGCAGATAGTTGATCTCCTGAGAAGTCTGCTTCGGAATACGTCCGCATTTCGGGCATTGCAATTTGTCCCCATCGAAATACAGCTTGTGAGGCTCGTATTTATGCATGGGACATTCTTCTGCGACAAAGCCCTGCGGATCGATACTCGGGGTCAACCGAGCAATCGGGAATGCAGGTTTGTCACTCATCGGTCACCTCCCGAGGGCACCCTACCTGACTACTGCTTCGGGCGCAACAGCGGGAATAATTGTGCCTCGTGAGCTGGCTTATTCTCAAGAAATGCAAAAAGCCGCTCCGACACGCCAAAGCCGAACGCCGGCGGCATGCCATACTCCATCGCGCGGACGTACTCGAGATCGAGTCGCTGCGCTTCTTCATCGCCCGCATCGCGCAACTTTTGCTGTTCTTCAAATCGCGCTCGTTGATCCTGGGGATCATTGAGCTCGCTAAAACCCTTTCCCATTTCGGACCCGGCAATGATGACCTGGAGTCGCTCGACAGTCTCGGGATTCTTATCGTATCGTTTCGCCAAAGGCTCCAGATACGCTGGCACGCCCACCAAGAAGGCCGGCCCGGCGATTGTCTTTCGGATCGATTTCCACAGATGATCAATCGCTCGCGGTTTGTTCAACTCTTCACCGACTTCGATGTTTGCGTCGCGTACCGCTTGGATTGCCTCTTTTTCTGAGCACGAGAGCGCGTCAACGCCAAATCGCTCTTTGATGACTTCGACAAAATTGATCGGCTTCCATTCTTCTGCAAGATCGACAGTGTGCTCACCGATTTCAAATGTGTACTTGCCGTAGACTTCTTTGGCGATGTGTCGGTACAATTCTTTGACGAAGTCGCCACCCTTTCGAAGACTACTGTAGGCTTCATAGCTTTCGATCATCGTGTAATCCTGCAGGTGCTCGCGCGATTGCCCTTCGTTGCGAAACACGCGACCAATTTCAAACACTTTCGGGAACCCTGCGACCAAGAGGCGCTTGTGCCACAATTCGAGTGCAATGCGCATGTACACGTCGATGTCGAGGGCATTATGGTGTGTCTTAAACGGTCGCGCATCAGCGCCGCCCGGTGAATTTTCCAACACGGGAGACTCGACTTCGATGAATCCACGAGAAAGATAAAACGATCGAATTGCCTGCCAGAATTTAGCTCGGCGCTCAAACATCTTTCGCACCTCATCGTTCAATAAAATATCGAGGTAGCGTTGACGCAGCGTCAGCTCCTCATCCTTAAGGCCGTACCAGCCATCAGGAATCGGGAGGAGCGATTTCGCAAGCATTTTCCACGCGGCAACTTTGAGTGATTTCTCACCGCGCTTCGTCGTGTAGGCGGCGCCATGTGCTTCAATAAAATCGCCAACGTCCACCGTCTTCCTGAACAAGTCGAACAGTTTATCGTCGATGTCTTCTTTTTGGATTACGAGCTGCGTCTTCCCTGTCCCGTCGTTGATATCGGCAAAAAGAATACCGCCTTGGCCGCGTACTGAGAGAATGCGCCCCCCGAGCACTGCTTTGTTGCCTTCTTTGAAAGACCCAACAAAATCCGCGACAGCGGTGTCACGCGCGGTCTCAACTGGGTACGGATCCATGCCGGCCGCCTTGAGAAGTTCTATTTTTTTGATCCGTTCCGCGCGAATGTCGGCCTCAGACATGCCGGAAATAATACCATGTACTCCCGGTTTGCGTGCTGGTCCGCAACGTGATTCTATGTCGCCAGGTCAAAAGAGATGGAGATATGCCATGACCAAGACTGAATACGTTCCCATCGCTCCACACGTCGCGTTTGTGGTGCGCACCTGTACGTTTCGTGCTGCCACATTCCATCACGACTGTCCGAACGATGACTATGAACATGAGTTCGTTCGTGCACGACTCGAGGCCGAGCGTCCGGAAAGGATGGATGAGATCGACGGCGCATTCGACTGGGGCTTTGAAGAGGTCCGCGTACAGACCGCAAAACGAGCCGGACAACCTGATGCTGTCTACGTCATGGTTATCGGCCGCAAAGGGAACCAATGGTACTGGCTGTGTTGCGATGGCGGCATCGCGGAACACCCAAACATCTTGCTGCGTGAACTCGCGGCTCGCTTCTTGAAGCCGTGGTCGTATATCAGCAAGGACGGGTTACTTTCGCTTGCGATGGGCGTCGGCTGCTTCGCGCTTGCGATCCTTATCTGGTATCTCTTGTTGGATGATGGAGATGCAGATCCGGATGGCGAGATGGTCATCAACGGCATTTTGGTCTTCCTGGGACTAGCGTGCCTCGGATGGGTCTGGTTTCCACGGTATCGCTGGCAAAAGCGTCGGACGCAACTTCAGGCTGCGCTGGAGCTCATGTCGCCGTAGCTTGGTTTGAATCGTGGCGCAGGTCAGAGACCTGCGCCACTTCCTTTTTATTGGGTTTGTTGCTGTGTCACGCAGCCGTCGTATGTGTTGGTGCCGTTTTCCGTAATAAACGCGGTGTTGCCTTTGTTCCAGAAGACAAAACTTTCATCGGGATTTGCGTAGCGAGCACCTGAGCCGGAAATCGTCTGCGGTAAAATCATGGAACGACCATCGGAAAGTGCGAGCTGTACCGAGCTTTTCGAAAAAGCTGCCTCGATTGCTTTTCCTGCGTCACAATCAAATCGGAATCCTTCTGGAAAGGTCGGTAGCGAAATTGGTTTCGATACAGTCGTCGTTGCGGCAGTCGATGTAGCATTCGTCATTTTTGAAGGATTCGGACCGTAAAGCAAATAGGCAGTGCCCACGATGATCGCAGCTCCAGCTGCGATGAGTGAGAATGCGACCGTCCCATGCCACATCACTTCAGGTTTCATACGGCGATTGTACTACAACTCAATCGGGAAACTGCTCCCGCACGCGCTTCCCGGGCCAGCGATACACGAGCGTGGGGATGAGGACGAGCGTGAGGATCATTGCGAAGGTAAGCCCGAAAAGAATCGCGAGCGCAAGAGGACCAAAAAGAGCGGAGGCAAAACATAGCGGAATCATACCGATGCCTGTCGTAATCGTCGTAAGGAAAATCGGACGCAGACGAGTCGTCGCAGCTTCGGGCAAGGCACGGAACAAGCGCGCGATGTCGGCGACGCGCATCCGTTTGATGATCGCGTCCATAAGAATGATTGCGTGGTTGATGATGACGCCCGCGAGCGCAATGACACCCATCATCGAGGGAAATGAGAGCGGCTGGAATGTCAACGTGAGGCCACCGAAGACCCCGATGAGAGAAAGTGGCACAATCGAAAGCAAGAAAAAAGTAAAACGAAAAGAATCGAATGCAAGCACGAGAATAATGAACATCAGCGCGAGTCCGGCGAGAAGCGCATAGCCCATATCTGAGAACGATTTATTCGTTTCTTCGTTCACTCCTCCCACCGACTCAGTAATACCTGCGGGGAGTTTGTCTGTCGGGAATTGCTTATGAAACGCAGAGAGCACATCGGAAGGCGTGTAGCCCGGTAAGACGTCGCTGGAGAGCGACATGACGCGTTCGCGATTTTGGTGCGCAATCGCACCATTCGTTTGCGCAACGCTCTCCGAAATCACCGAGCCAAGCAAAATGACGTCGCCGGATGGCGTGACAAGTGGGACCTGTCGCAAGCTATCGATCGTCGTGTGATTCGCGTCGTGGGGATCTGAGAAATCCGGGTTGAGGTTGAGTGACACAACTATTTCGACATCAGTGTCACCTCCAGTGAGTTTTGTTGCCGTCGTACCAGAAACTGCTGTGCGCAGAGTCGACGCGATTGCTAAGGGCGAGAGTCCGAGCGCTGCCAACTTGCCGCGATCAATCGAAAGGACATACTCTGTGCCGTCGAATTTATTCGAAGAATCGACTGACGTTGCGCCCTTCGTGTGTTCGAGCGCGTCGCGCGCCTTCGTGACTGTTTCGTCCAGGGTCTTGCTGTCTTTGCCGAGGTACTGAATGAGTACCGCTGCTCCCACTGGTGGACCATTGGTAGGCGCGCCGACGCGAATATCGGCAGTATGAATATCCGCGAGCTCGCTTTGAATATCGCGAACAATATTGTCGGACGTTTCTGCGTGTCCCTTCACAAGGTTGATTGTGATATTTGCAAAACGCGGCCCACTCGAAGGACCCATACCCGTCGAATCCGAAAAGAGACTCGCCCCGCCGACAGTCGTTACCAACGACTCGATTCTCGGATCGCCATAGAGTTTTTCCTCTACTGCGCGTGCTGCAAGATCAGTGCTGTTGAGATCAGTGCCGGCTGGCTTTTCGATGTCGACGTACAGAAGATCGCCATTGTCACCCGGGAAGAACGTCACTTTCATCAAGCCGACGATCGGGAGCGCGAGCGCGACGACAAAACCGACGAGCATTGCGATCAGGAAGCGATTCTGGGCTTTTCGATTCTGGAGAAATGAATGCAGGTGCGCGCTGTACCATTTGCGCGCCTGCTCGGCATATTCGTCTTGTCGCTCTGCAAGATCGGACTCATGCACAGCGGTGAACATCTTTGCAAGCGTTGGTACGAGCCCGAGCGCGACAAAGATAGACGCCAATAGCACGAAAATGAGCGTGAACGGAATCGAGGCAATGAATTTACCGACAATGCCTGAGATAAAGAACAACGGGAAAAAGACGGCCACAGTGGTCATCGTGCCGCCTATGAGGGGCCACGCATACTCGTGAAGCGATTCCACCGCTGCGCGTTTCTTGTCTCCCCACAGCCGCGTGCGCGTGTGAATTGCTTCGACCATTACGATTCCTGCGTCGATCAAAATACCGATGGCGAGAATCAATGAAAAAAGCGAGACGATATTGAATGTATTGCCGCTATAGAGGAGCCCGACGAACGCGATGAAGAATGAGAGCGGGATGGACAAACCAGCGGCGAGCGCCTCACGCCAGCCGATTGTGGCAAAAAGGACGAGCATAATGAGGGCGACGGTCTCGAGGCCCGTGCGCGTGAGTTCGCTCAGATTCTTCTGAATTTCATCCGCAGCGTCATACGAGACCACCACATCGCTATTGGCGAGAAGCTCACCCGGTGCCTGGAGTTGTTTCAGCCGCGCTTTGACGGCAGCGGTGACGGTCGTGATATCCTGATCGCGCACTTTGAAAATCGAAAGTGTCATCGCCTGCTTGGGATGTTGTCCGTGAACCGAGATACGAGAATAACCCGTCCCCACTTTCCCCACATCCGAAAACTCTGCACAAACACCCCAAAAAAAAACCACAACGCCCACCATTAA
>CAZOZG010000019.1:0-11849 GCA_964584225.1 uncultured Candidatus Saccharibacteria bacterium
TTGGTCGATCTCATACAAAGCCAAACTCTCCAGCATCTTTCCAAAGATATAGCTGATGAACGACACCTTGCCTGCAACGCTCCTTATCACGATCAGCTGCGAGTTTCGCACATGCCTGCAGGGCCGAACCCGCGAACGTTTGAAAGTTTCCCCACTCAGATTTCGTGGCATGATCCGCAATCGCGAGCATAAATCCGTGCGCCCCCGCGTGGTAGCACATATGGCGTACGCCTTTCATCTCATTCCCCCAACGCGCAATAAAATCGTCACAGGTTGAGACAAAATATGCCGGATCCGGATGGTTTTGTATCAGATGTTCAATAAATCCCGCAAAGAAACCATACCCGCATGCTGTTGCATCGGGTGTCAGCTGTATGTCGTTCACAAGATTCGGATCTTCTGCGTATTGCTCGTAGTAAGCCAGATCGCCGACGACATGCGCATGACGATGGCAGTTGGTATCAAGAAAGGCAGGGTAGGTTCGGTACATGAGATCAACAGCATGCAGCGCCATCGCGACCCCATGAGCATGGAACTCGTTTGTAATAACAGTATCCCAGCAACCGCCTTGATCAGCTGGTTTTGAGTTTGATAGCACACATCGTTCAGCTTCAACGCGAATTCGTATGTCGTCTTTATTGAGATACATGACGATGACGATCGCAGCGCATGCGACAAAGACTCCTCCCATTATGATGATTCTTCGAGATAAGAAACGCGTGACGGTCATGGTTTATTGCATGCCATTGAGCACTGGCTCTCGCGCAGCATACGTGAGACATTCGGTTTTACTTGCTCCAGTCAGCGAGTTGCAAACCAATCGAGCAGTCGATGTACTTACATGGAGACCCATGGAAAAAGCCCCAATGTCGTAACACGCTTGCTTCGAGGGACTATCCGTAGCGCCAGCGTCACATAATGCGGCAGTGGTCGTCGCACTAAAACCCTCCCACATCGCAGCATATCCTATGCCTTCATAGCACATTTTCTTCACGCGCGGACTCTCCTCCAAATCGGCACAATACGCACCGATTTTCCGAAAACGCTCGGTCGTATTTGCATCGGGCAGCACCTTGCGCCACCAATTCGCTTGCCAGTATAGACACGTGCCCCGGTATGGCTCGGGTATTTGGTCAAAGGGATCGTACGGATCGAATGAGTGGAACTCGCGTTCGCGTCCATCTGGGCCAAGAAAAAATCGCTCGTTGTATTCCATAAACGCACCTGTCAGGCAACCGGAATTTTTGTCTGATGTAGGAATAGTTGCACACACCCCGAGAGCATTCTGAAGGCTTGGCAGAGAATATCCGTAGAGCGAGACGACTGCGTGCCCGACGGCATGTTCACACTCAGCTTTGTCGTGCAACGACGAAAATGTAGACAAGCACACCTGCGCAAGTTGACCCGCAGTCTGCAGGCCCCTATCTGCGACCGCCTCAGAAAAGAGCTCATGAAGACAACCTGCGGTGAAATTCATTCCGCACAGCTGGATGTCGTCTCCGGTGAGACCGTCAACAAAATACAACGCCTTGCCGAAATCATGTGCGGCACCATGTTGATCATTAACCGACATCCCACGGACGGATGCGGTAAGTTCTGCGAACGCGGCTTTCGGGCCAACTGCTCGTATGCGCTCTTCAAAGTGAGTTGCTCGCGCGGAAATGCGACCTTCGGGCAAACGATTCGACGCACCATGCCCGACAAGAACAAATGTGACAGCACCGAGCGCGGCGACCACGACGAGTGCGCGAGTGCGCACCGAGCAACGTACCCAATACGAGTGGATCGCTTCTATCATATGCATAGTATGCAGTAGACGGAATAGGTGTGCACAGAAAATACCGGGGAACGACGCATAACATTATCCAGAAAACGCTCGCGCACGTTCATGATCGTGTTCCGCACAGTACGTGGCGGCAACGCCAGAAAATCCGACACAGAGGGGATCTCCCCGACTGCCCTTATCGTTGAGTTGACGCAGCACCTGTCCCCAACATAGGAGTCCGTTGTGGACATCATCGGACGACGCAGCACACAGTGATGCCGTGTGCGCAATATCAGCATTGCCAGCAAACGGGGCCATATCTCCGATGCCCTCATAACACGCTCGCGCAAGTAGCGAATTATTGAGCGCATCGCAATACGAGCCCATGCGCGCAAATGCAGCATGTTCTTCAAGCACGCCGGTGAGGGCGACCCGCCACCACCACGGAAGAGCGAATACACACGCTGGCTTGTAGACGTCGGGAAGTTTTTCGCATGCCCCGTAGACATTTTGTGACGTGAGCGGCTGAAAGGAAACATCGGGCCGCAGAAATGTTCGAATGTTGTATTCCATAAACGCACCGCTCCAGCACCCGATAGACAGGTTACCCGTCGTGTATTGCGTGCAAAGGCCAAGTGCAGTGTTGAGATCGCTCGTTTTGTATCCAAGATTTGCCATAATGCCGTGCCCGATCGCGTGTTTACATGAACCGCCCAAGATTGTCATATTTCGAAGTTGGCACGCGGCATCGAGTATGGGAATTGTTTGAGCGATGCCGTGATCTGCGATCATGGCAGATAAAAACCCATGTAAACATCCGTTCGTGAATTGCCCGTCGCATACAGACATCGACGATGTGCCCTCAATAGCGTATAGCTCTTCTCCAAAAACATGTGCACGGGTGTGTTGCAACGCTTCTGGTAAACGAGCGACTGACTGACCGAATTCTTTATAGCCACTCACACCACCAACTGCCGTGATGCGTTGTTTCCAGTATGAGTGAAGCTCAGCGATGGTTTCCGGTCGCTCTGTCGACTGTATATACAATGCTACTGCCAAACAGAGCAGGAATATGCAGATGATGGCAAACCGTACGCACATGCCGAGCAGTATAACAATCCGTCACGATCGGAACCAAATACGTTATTTGCTGCGTCCGGCTGTTACAGTTGCTTTTCTTTTTCCAATCGGGCGCGAACTTGTGCAACATCGTCGACTGCAACTAAACCATCTGCCAAGATGCGTTCGGCTATCAACGATGCGAGAAGACTATTGCCTTTTTCGGTCAGGTGATGTGTGTCCCTCCAATACAAATTAGTGTCATCTTCTCCTACATACTTTTTGAACTGAGAGGTAGGGTCAAAGAAAGCGATGTTATTTTCTAGCAAGAATTCTGGCAACTGTTTCTCAACGAAGACTGAACTTCGGGGCGCATTCGTCACCGTCGGTGAGACGTTACCTTCCGCTGGAAAAAGCACAACCAGAAATTGCGCGTGCTTCGCGTCTGCAAGCTGTTTGAATTCTCGGATATGTTCCTCGTTCTGCTGGAAATCTTGCTGTGTAAGGCTCTCAGGACGGACAATAGGCGATAAGTCGTCAGAAAGCAACGAAACTCGCTGCACGATCAGGTTGAAGAGGACCGAGTGGTAATACAGCAGGCAACGTAATGATGAGAGTGTCGGAATGATGGAGATACTACATCCACTCCCCCTCCTTCCCTCCTTGAATGCAACGTCATCAGCAACATCATTTAGATCATATACAAGCACGATTAGCCGTGGAGCACCGATGACCTCGATATCACGCGTCGTTTTGAGTAACTCTTGAGTAGTTCCGAAACCCGGAACACCGCATTTTGCCGTATCCACCCCGAGTAATTGTTCGAGACGTCTTCCCCACGAAAATTCATACGGCGCGAACGTCCATGTGTAATTGTCTCCAGAGAGATAGATGTCGATATGGCGATGTAATATCGATTCGTCGTAGCAACCAATCTCATTCGACCATAGAACATATTTTGTTCCGTCAGAATCGTATGTTGTGCTCGCGAAATTCGGAGCTATCGAGTCCAAGGTCTCATGATCGGGACCAAAATAACCTGGGGGGAAAAAGAATTGACGTGGAATGATACTGGCGTAGCGGCTGAAATGCAACCCGGTATCAACGCCAATAATAATAGCGAGTAGCCCAATAATCCCCGCTCCAAGATACTTGGCAAGACGCTTCATTGCACGTGTGGCGAACTAGTATAACGAGTCAGTGCACTCAAACATGCCGCGTGTGCACCGTGTTCAGCAATGATAGAGGTTTCGCAGAGCGCCTTTTCTCTGGAATAACCCGTGGCGGGATCCTCATTGATGGAAAGCCCAAGAATGGCGCCTTCAACGCACTCTTGGAAATACGTGGGGACATCTGCGCATTGAGATAGAAGAAGTCGAACGCCAGCGTCGCTACCTGTTTGCTGAACGATGGATGTTATATGAGACATAAACGCTATGCGGCGCATGCGCGGGTCCGAGATAGTAGAGTCTACGAGCGACGCAAGATTGTGCGGATCACGTTGTACGCTTTTACCAACTTTCTCAGCGGCACCGTAATAACAGTCTGCTTGCCAACCTAAAGGCAATGCTTTGCATAGAGCAAATGCTCGTGCGTCCCCGGCTATGAATCCATATTGTCCTTCGAAAAACGCTTGAAAAAAAGTATCGAACGCGGAACGTCGACATTCAACCTTCTCTTTATTTGAAACAGGGAGTGCATCGCAATTTTTCATTGGTTTTTCGATAAATGCGTTCGCGTTGCCGTAATTTTCTTTGCCGACGTTTTGCATCTGGGCGAGCATGAATCCATGTCCACTGCCACTGTAGCAATTGCCCGCAATCGTGTCAGCGTCGAGTGAGTATTGCTGAAGTCGTCTTTTAAAATAATCGCACATCGCTGCGGCTGCGGATGGCGTCGGGTCGTTCTCCACAAAGTGCTCAATAAACCCGTGAACTAAGCCATAATTGCATATCTGCACATCCGCCGATAAGTCTACCTGATCGAGTCCTTGTTCTTGTGCATAGTATTCGTAATAAAGGGCATCACCGAGTTCATGCGCTCGCCGATGACACCCTCCATCCGCGAACGCGAACACTGCAGAGTGCTCACGAACATATTTAAACTCTTTAAATGCCGCTGGAAGTCCGTTTGTTTTCATGGTCATCTTCACGCCTTGCATAAGGCAGCTTATTTGTTCTTGGTCGGAGGACGACATCGAACATCGCGACACGGCCAGTGAACGTGGGAGAAATTGTGGCGGCGCGAATTCGTATACGAGTACACCGATCGCAATCAACAGGACTATCACGGCGGCGGTGTACAGAGCGTTAATATTCATACTTATCGAACAGGAGCATCGCTCGTGCATACAGTCTGAACGTTGGGTCCTACTTGACGAGCAATTTCATGGCACACCGCCTGGAGTGCCGACGGATCAAGTCGATCTTGTGCGCCGACGACGATGCCGTCCACACACGATGCTTCACGCATACCTGCGGCGGCACATACAGGAATAGCTGCGGCATATTCCTTACCAGGATCTCCAAATTCGATAAGCCCTGTTGCGAAACCGCGCGCGCAGGTGTCATTGAGAGGAGCAGGCAGAACATTGCACGCTGCAATGTACGAATCGAGGGGATTTCCTGTGCCGAGCGCATTTTGCGCCGTGTAGCTCGCAACGGCGGCGATCGCTATGTCCGCGTACGCGGGTTCCGCGTTCGACGCAGAAAATACGAGCGCATCCTTAAATGTCTTGGTAGTTTCAACGACGTACGAATTCATCTGATCGTAACAGGCTTTTCGGAACGAAGGGATCGTTTGTGCCTTACACACAACGTATGGATCTTTGAGATCGGCTTTGAATCCATGCGTCGCGGTATGCATCACAATCGCAAGCGCGTTAAAGGCGCCTGAGGCACACCGCGCACGTTGCTCTTCGACATCACTGATCTTCTCGCACAGCGCGAGCCCGGGACCAATGTATGTCTGCCAGTTTCCCCACGTCGACGGGTCGCTGCCGTCCACGACGCCGTGACCAATGCCGTGATAACACGCGAAGGATACACCGTTGACGCTTCCGTCGAGTTTTGTGTCAACATACTGGCAAAATTGTCGCGCCTCAGACAAATCACCATGCGAGTAGAGGAGTTTCTCCAGAAATCCGTGATAGAAACCAAATCCGCAGTACGACGTTTTCGAAGAGATCGGCACGTCGAGTCCTTTGTCGAAGCGATCGAAGGCAAGTTCACCGAGCTGATGCGTATAGCCATGGCACCACACGGCAAAATCGTGATCGCGAGGATAAATCATCGCGAGCACGTCAAAGCCATGTGAGATGCCGCCGCTTTTTGCCTGATTTAATATCAGATCATCGAAGCATTTTTCCTTTACGGGTCCATCTTGTATGCATGCGTCGATAGCGGCTTCCACTCGCTCGACAGACGATTGCTGCTCGAAGAACATCGAGCATGCAATGATCGCAACGAATACGACCGCAATGACGCCGACACGTCGGAACTGCGAACTCGACTGGGACGATAGCGGCTGCTTGCTCACGGTTGTATGATACTCTCACGTCTCGTATGCAGCAAAAATATGTGTACGTCGCCGCCTGCGTCGCTGGAATGTTTTGTCTGCTACTGCTGCCAGCAGCGCGTTCATACTCAGTAGCACAGCACGCTCGAGCCTCGACGTCGATGGATTCATCATATTGGCAAAACGAAATCCAGAAAGTGGGCGCAGCCGTAGCGTACTCCGAATTCAAGAAAACATACTCGACGACTCCGCTTCCTTTTGCACATGCCTACGCGCACCAGTTTGGCGCGCTTCTCTATAAACAAATCGGGCTTGCAGGTATTGCCGTCTGTGACGAGACGTTCACGTTTGGCTGTTACCACGGTATGTTCAGTCGAGCAATTGCAGACAAAGGCCAAGCAATTATTCCGGATATGTTCCAGACGTGCAGACAATCTTTCGGCGTGAGTGACGCGGGCTGCGAACACGGGATTGGACACGGCATCATGGATTTCCTCGGACGTAAAAATCTTGAAACAGGCGTCAGGGCATGCGAAACATCCCAGCAATCGAGCGTGCCAGACGGCTGCCTCGGCGGGCTTTTTATGGAGTACAATTCGACGGCGATCGTCGGCACATCCACCACTCACCTAGACGTCAGAGTGTTCGACTCAGCTCATCCCTTTGAGCCGTGCGACAGCATGGGTGACGCAGAAGCTCGGTACTCCTGCTTTTTCGAAGCACCGCAATGGTGGAAAGACGCCACGGGCAGCGACTCATCAAGAATCGGCAATTTGTGCGCAGCTACCCCGACAGACGCAGACAAAGACGCATGTGAAGGCGGTTGGGGAACGATAGTTGCAGAAGACGAGCGATACGATTCCAATCGCATCCGCGAGGCCTGCGAGCTCATCACTTCGCGTCCAGACGCACAACGCTGCACCTTCGGCGCCATCGGTCGCCTTATGTCGGCAGGATATATAAACGCTGCCAAAACGCTGTGTAACCAACTAAGTGGTACGCTGTACGGTGCATGCACGTCACTCGTAGCACATTCATAACGCACGTGCTGTCGAGCGCGCGGACACGACCATTCGTCGCCGGCACCATTATCGTTCTCATGGTCGCGCTTGCATGGTTCGCCTACTATTTTTTCCGCGGTCACCGAACATTCTACGTAGAAGTGCGCGACGACGGATTCTACCCTGCGGAAGTCACCATACATGAGGGCGATACGGTCGTGTTCACCAACAAAGCTTCGCGCGACGTGTGGCCTGCAAGCGACCCGCACCCAACACATACCGACCTTTCAGGTTTTGATCCCAAACACGGTCTCTCGCAAGGCCAGAGCTGGTCATATACCTTTACGAGTCCTGGTAGTTGGCAATATCACGATCACCTTTCACCGGTCTCACACGGTGTCGTATACGTCCTTGGAGTACTCGGCAAGATTCCTGAGCTCGGGGTGTGTGACGGACCATGCTTCGACAATCTGATTCGGCAAACCGTCTTAACGAAAGGTATCGACGCTGCGTATGCACTTTTTCAGCAGTCGTACGATTCTGGAAATCAGCAACGCGGCTGCCACTGGACGGCGCACCGCATCGGAGAGGCGGCGTACGATCTCTACAAGCAAAATAAAGATTTCAAAATCACCTTCGCGACGAGTTACTGTGCCTACGGTTTTTACCATGGCTTTATGGAAAAACTCTTGCGCGACGATCCGGATCCGAAAAAAGCACTCGCGTTTTGCGATGAAGTTGAGAAGCAACTTGGCACGATGGGCTTATGGAATTGCTACCACGGCATCGGGCACGGCTACACTGAGGATCCACCGGATCCGCTCACCACAGGCAATTTCAATGCAATGATTGCGCCCGGCATCAAGATGTGCGAATTTCTCTTCGGTAAAGATTTTCGCAATTTAAATTTGTGTCTCACGGGGGTCTTTACGGTGCCCACAGGCTTCGCAGATCAACATAAGTACGGACTCTCGATTGACCCGAAGGATCCATTCGCCTACTGCAAAGATCAGCCATATCGCTACTGGAAAGCGTGTTACGGTGAATTCGCCGCAAAACTTGATCACATTCTGAATTGGAATTTGAGTAAATTGCCTGCGATTACCAATTCCTTGCCAGACCCGAAATTACAGCGGCTCGTCACATGGGTGGTACCCTCTGTCATGATGGCGCGCGACATTATGAAACCTGACCAGTCGAGCTACATCACCGGCTGTCGAGATAATTTCGCGGGTCGACTGCGACAGATTTGCTGGGGTGGCACGATCTTGGGTTTTTTCGCCCAAGGCGAACCTGAAAAGCAGTATCTGAAAGTGATCGACTTTTGCAACTCGGATGCGTGGCAAACGGATGAAGAACGAACGTTCTGCTGGGGCGAAGGTTTCAGACAAATGCGAACGAACTATCCGCTTGATAAAGTAAAGCAGATTTGCCCTGAGGCACCCTCGAAATACCACTATCTCTGCCTCGATGCGAACAACACACATCAGTCGCCATACGATGATCCATCATTTGCAACTCAGTAAGACAGTCTTGAAGCGTGCAGCAATCGCTGTCGCGGTTGCTATCGCGGCAGGAATATTGGCGTTCGCGTACACGCCGATGTCGCAGAGGAATACGGGGGCGTCTGCTGACCTCGGCTGTCAGACATGGAACTACCAATCACAGATACACACATGCGACGAACTCGTGAATCTCGCATCGCATAGTGGCGCGAAATCTGTGCTTGATCGGTTCTCACAGCTCTACGTGAGCGATGATAAGTTTAGGCTCGGCGACTGCCACATTTTTGCCCACAGCTTCGGTGGTGCGCTCTACTATCGTGGCGATACTATCCCTGCGGCAATTTTTCTCGACTACCCCGAACAAGAGTCATTCTGCAGTATGAAGCTCTTGCACGGCTACTTCAAAGAATTCTTCGTCGACAAAGGCATAGCGACGTCGACCGCGAGCCAGGCAAATAGCCTGTGTAGCTCCGGCGCAGCTATCATCGCGACATCGTCGATCGCAAATGAATACAAAGTGCAATGCTATCTGGGTATTGGTTTCGGGCTCGTCGCATCGCACACGCGAACGGTACATGCGATTCCTGACTCTCTGACGAACGCGCTTGCCTACTGCGCAACTATGAAAGACGCTTCCAGCTGCGGCTCAGGAGCTTTTGAAGGTGCCGAACTCTTGTACCTCGGAAACGTGTGGGGTCACGGTACACTTCCTCAGCCGCCTGCACCATTTTCATGGTGCGAGCGCATCAGCGGCCAGTTCAAACAAAGCTGCTATGCCGTCTTTCGTTCTTTCGTATGGAATCTGACGCTCAATATTAAAGCGGCAGTCGATCAATTACACGAACCGGATCCCGCCATCCGAACCGATGTTGTGAGGGACATTAGCTGGGGAGCGACGACCTATTATTTGCGCAATCAAAAATCAATTGATTACATCATCGGTCAGTGTCGGACACTCGCCGCTGCCGACGTGCCAACGTGTATACAAGGTGTGGCTCGGAACTTTACGTATTTTAAATCGGGACAGGATGCGTGGAACTTCTGCAATACATCTGATCTTTCAGAACGCGAGCAGAATGCGTGCAAAGCTGAGCTCGTGGATTCATTTCCGACCTACTACTCTGGCGTAGACTTGGAAGAAGCATGTCAGCTTCTGCCTCCAGACCTGCAGCATGCATGTCTCGCTCCAAGACCTACTTCAGGATTGTGAACAAATACTCACTTGAACATTCTTTTGATGCGGCTGCGTTTAAGCCGGCGCTGCACAGGAGATTCGCTCCCGTTTTGTCGTTTGTCGCATAGAGAGCCCACGCATACCCTTCGCGACACCATACCTGCGTACTCGAGGAAATGGAGGAATACGCATCGCAGAACACTTTTCCCTTCTCTGGCGCGAAATTCAGCGGAGCGGCCTCGGCGTAGCCGAGGCCGCGGAAACATGCCTTCTGATTCTCGCTACCTGATACACCTGCACACAATGTTCCGAGCTCGCGCGGCACATCTGCAGCATTGGTGAGTGATTGCCGCCACCACTCCCCTTGACCGAAGTAGCACGAGACTTGATCAGACGGTGCGACAGACGTACACGGCGCGTAGGGCGCCGACGAATCGAATGAACGATTCGAGCCGCCATCGGTGGCGAGCATGGTGCGCAAGTTGTATTCCATAAAGACGCCCTCGCGACAGCCGCCATATGCGCCTTTCCACGAAAGTTGATCGCAAATCGAGAGTGCTTTCGGTAAATCATTTTCGATATAACCGTAGTAGGTCACCGCTCCGTGTCCAAGCCCATGAAAACAGCCGAGCGCGAGTGGTCCGTTTTTGAGACATGCGTCGTCGAGCTCTTTCGCGACGCCACTGCCGTGTTCGGCAAGCGCAAAACCAATGAAGCTATGCGCGCAGCCGTAGCCAAATTCCGAGCCGCAGACAGAAAATCCCGACAATCCATCATGTTCGTACAATACTTCGCCGAAAAGATGCGCCGCGAGATGCTGTGCGTTAAACGGCAACGTATTCGTCTTTTGTATGAACGCTTGATACGCCTGGTTCGAGGTATGCCCGACGAAAAGTTGCGCGATTGCCTGCTTTTGCTGTAAGGCCTGCGTCACGTTCGTCGAGGTGACAGGCGACGACGATCCGGTTCGCATCGCAAAAACCATCACGAGAATGACGAGCGCTCCCAGAAAGAGCAACTGCGAGACCCGCGGCATACTCATACTCTCGATCCACCTTTTTGACACGCTGATTTATATGCGTCTGGAAATATCGCGCAGAATTGATCTTTGCTGTACCCGACCGCGGGGTACTGAGCGGCTTCCCCAAAGAGATTTTCGAAGCAATTCTTCTCTTCAGTCGGATCCATATCGCAAAAACGCACAACAACGTGGGGATCATTCTCACCGCCCCAATACAGCGAGCCGACAACGGCGTTCACGCAAGAGTGAAAGCCCTCGTCGTACGGAGAGAGTTTGCACAAATCCCACATCTTCTGAAGTTCGTCATCAGTCGCGTCGCTTACATTGCGGATATCGCGCGACATCGCAAGTACGGGAAATTCTTTGCCGATGCCGCCATAGCAGACATCGCGCAAACGTGCATCGGTGATCATGTGGCAATCATTGAACGCTGAGACGAAATCTTTGGGCTGTGGATCGGCGAGGTCGCCACCATCAAACTGAAAGAGTCGCGGGGTGATGTACGTGTAGCAAATATCTTTTACGTCGTCCGGCATGAGCGATGAATCACACGGCGCCAAAGGATCGGAGAGCGTGAGATACTGTGTTCGCGCAGCGAGCCATTGATTATGATCGTGTCCACCGCCGTCGATCAACTCCATCACCGATCCGCCCACGCATTCCACATACTCGCGATCATGATGCTCGGGAGTACCAAATCGTTTGCAGTAATCAACAGTCTTTGGGATATCGTAATTGAAGTAGGCGAAAAACCCATGGCCGAAACCGTGAAAAACGCCATCACCGTTCCGCTGATGAAGGTGCTGCT
>CAZOZG010000019.1:11859-19497 GCA_964584225.1 uncultured Candidatus Saccharibacteria bacterium
GTGAAAACACATCGTGTATGCGCCTGAGCCGCCGGGGGCTTTCTCACATGCACCCTGAATCATCGCAAGCGCCTTGTCGCCGCCGAATTCGTTCAAGGCGCCGATGACGATCGCGTGTGAGCACGCGTTTCTGAATTCTTGTGTGCAATCGGCGATTCCTGCGACGCCTTTTTGTTTGTATAAGATGTCTCCTACCGTGTGGCCGAGAAGGTGGAGATCAGTCCCCTGCGGCAAATCCGCGCGGCGCAAAATATCGTACGCATAGAGCGCACCTTTTTGATTCGCGAGCGCGGTGAAGCGATCGGAAAGCTCTTGAAAGCTCGAGACATTTTTGCCGATCGTTGCTGCCTCGGGAAAATCGTGTGACGCCACTGACGGGCTAAAGTGCGCGAAGACAACAAGTGCAACAACGAGCATCGCGACGATCGCAATTTGTACGCTCAGCCGTCGAACGTTCATGGGCTCACTCTAGACCCGAAGAGCCCATTGAACAAATTCCCGAAAATACTTTGAAAACCTCCGACGATCGCACGAAATGGCAGAATGCCTGAGATATCGATTCGCGCTGCGTAGCCTTCGGGATAGACAAATTGCCCGACTGGTACGATCGAGTCCGGCCCTTTTGGCACTTCAGGAATGATCGGGTTCGCAAGCATGTACGGGTCGTGGCGATCACCGGTGATTTGCCATGAGACTTTGCCACCTGCGACACCGCCGCCTATCGTAAAATGATTCGATTGCTCTTCTTCTTTGATGAAAAGATTCGGCATCGACTGCCCGATTGGTTTCGCCTCATACCGAACGTTGGTGTTCAGCGCATCAAAATAAGTTGGCAACTGCACACCCGATTCTCCATTGCTATCCAACGTCACGATACCGTCGTATATATTTTTCGCTTCCGGTGATTCGACGAACGAGTGATACAACAATTTATTCAACGGGTCAGTCGGATCATCGATGACAAACGAACCACCTCCCTTGCTCACGGCTCCGGTGACGGTCGTACTCGCGAGTACGGTAACGGGGTTCGAAAAAGTGACACTGTAGGAGCCTTGGCTCGCGAAATAATTACCCTGGTAATAAGCCTGATATGTGCCTTGCGAATAATAATACCCTTGGCTGTAATAGTATCCCTGACTGTAGTAGTAACCTTCGCTGTAATAGTATCCTTCGCCGTACGCGTCCGCGAGGAGCGGCGTACCGAGGACGAACGCGAACCAAAGAAATACTATTAGTGAGCGGTCGATGTGGCGGTACATAGTGGTTTGAAAAGACAATCTCCTTTGTTGACGGGCTGGCCAGGACCTTTATCGACTTCGACGATAATAGGGTGCGCAAGAATATACGGGTCGTGCCGAATGCCGGTCACCTGCCATGATACGCGGCCGCCAGCAACCCCGCCAGAGAGGGAAAACTGATTGTCGTGCTCTTCATCTTTCACATAGAGATTCGGCATCGCGACGTCGAGCGGGAAAAACTGATAGCGGACATTGTTGTTCAGTGCATCAAAGTACGATGACAGCTGAATCTTCGCAGCGCCGCTTTGATCGAGCGTCGCGATGCCGTCGTACAGATTTTTCACATCGGGGGATTCGACGAAGGAGTGATAGAGGAGCTCGGTCGCCGGGTGGAGCGGGTGATCGATCACAAATGTGCCGGAGCCTTTCGACACCGAGCCGCGCACATTGAAATTCGACGCCGCTTTCGTGTTGACACTGATGGTGAGCATGGTGTGCGGGCACGTCACGCCAGAGCATCCTGGGTATTCAATGATAATCAATCCATTCCGACCGCTTCCACCTACACCCGAAGTAGAATTATTGAAACTGTACCCACCACCACCGCCGCCCGCTCCGTATAAACCTCCATTCGCGGCGGCTACAGTACCTGCGTTTATCCCAGACCCGCCACCACCCCCTCCGCCTGAACCGTGTGTACCATCAAAATAAGTTCCGCCTCCTCCAGCAGTAGCAGTGGAGCCATTCACGTCTGCTCCGCTTCCGGCGGCACCTCCATTTGGAGTACCTCCAGCACCACCGTTTCCTCCTGCGTTGGTCTGAAATCCTGTTGTACCGGCCGAGCCTCCAGACCCATCCCCGGTAGGCCCACCCGCTCCACCTCCTCCGCCACCTCCCACGTCTGTTGTGCCAGAACCAAGTCCTCCGCCTCCCCCAGCACCGCCTGACTTCTTTGTTGTACCCACCGAAGTACCCGTGGGGCCTCCTGCTCCTCCAGGCGCTCCAGTACTTGGACTCCCCTTAAGCCCCGCTTTTGCGCAAAGAGTCGCTCCAGCGCAGCTTGATCCGTTGAAATACGTATCGGTCCCATCCGTTCCGTTTGAAGCATCCGATGCGCCACCGGCTCCACCTTGCCCTATAGATACAGTGACAGACAGGCCAGGGGTCAGGGAAATATTTGTCGAACTCGCGAACGCGCCGCCGCCTCCTGCGCCTCCACCATTATCAGCGGGAGAAGAAGCGGCACCACCGCCACCACCACCGCCAATGACAGCGATCATGTTATTCGAACTATTCCAATCTGCGGGAACAACAAACGTGGTTCCCGAAGTAATGTACCCTCGACATATACTTCCAACGACACTAAATGATATGTTGCTCCCAGTTCCGCACGTGAGCGCATGCACTTGGTTCGGCGAAAGAGCGGCATTCATCAAAAGGAGACCAAATATGATCAGCGGAAATCCGTAGTAGAAAAATGACAATGTTAGTTTATTCATACTCATTTCCTTGTAGTCGGCCTCGGCGGCGCCGTTATCGAAATCGCCTTCAGAGAACCGTCCGGATTGTAAAGCTCAGGATAGAGGAACTGACCTTTGTCGATGGGTGCGCCTTTGCGGAGAATACCGCGACTTGGTACACTGACTGCATGCGCAAGCAGACATTCCAACTCGTGTTTGAATCCGATCCCGCCGGCGGCTACACCGTCACTGTGCCGGTGCTCCCGGGGTGCGTCACCTATGGCGCGACGATGGATAAAGCGCGTGCGATGGCCCGAGAAGCGATCGAACTCTACCTTGAAGATCTGATCGCCAATAACGAAGAAATTCCTTCGTCCACCGACACGCTCGTGGGCGCAGTCGAAGTGCAAGTGGCCGTATAAGCCGCCATCTCCCGAGGTTCGACCTCGGGGAGATGGCGTGATATCATCTTTGGTATGGGTCAGCGGATTGATTTGGCGGAAGGTGAATATTATCATCTCTATAATCGTGGCACGGAAAAGCGCATAATCTACGCTTCCGAAGCTGACTACAAACGATTTCAAACGCTGTTGTATCTCTCGAACAGCACGAACACCTTTCACCTCAACGACCACCGAGGTTCGACCTCGGGGGAGATGCTGAACCTCGATCGCGGTGGTACGCTCGTCGATCTGTGCGCGTATTGCCTCATGCCGAATCATTTTCATCTGCTTGTGCGAGAGAAAAAAGCCGGGGGCATTAGTCGTTTCATGCAGAAACTCATGACTGCGTACACGATGTACTTCAACGTCCGCCACGAGCGCAATGGGGCGCTTTTTCAAGGAAAATACAAGGCGCGGCACGCGAGCAACGACCGATATTTGAAATATCTTATTTCGTACATTCATCTCAATCCAGTACAGCGCATCGAGCCACGGTGGAAGGAAACGGGAATCTCTCATCGAAAACGGGCTGAGCGATTTTTGCAAGAGTATCCCTATTCGAGTTACTTGGACTACTGTGATCATCTGCGCCATGAGAAAAATATTCTCGACGTGAAAGCGCTTCCCGAATACTTCGATACGCCGGATGATTTCAAAAAGCATGTTAACGCGTGGCTTAGTCGCCGGGAAGAAGATGGGGGCCAGGAATGAACACCGCGTACCTACCCCGAGGTCGAACCTCGGGGATAGCGGGGGCGGTGCAGGGGGAAAGCTGAAGGTGGTGAGGGTGGTGTTCATAATTTCTTTTTCTTATTTGAATCGTTGAGACTGCCTGAGTTCCCTGCCGACGTTGGCGTCAATATCGTTCTCACCTTGACCGAACCATCCGGATTGTAGAGCTCCGGATAGAGGAACTGACCTTTGTCGACGAGTTGGCCTGGACCCTTTTCGACTTCCGGAATGATCGGATTTTGCACCGCGTACAGATCTTTACGCGTGCCTGTCACTTGCCACGAAATCTTGCCATTCGGCGCACCGCCTGAGATCGTAAAGACTGGTGTGCCGAAAAGGCCAAACCATTTCGGCTTCACTTCGCTTGTCACGTGCAGATTTGGCATCGACTGCCCGATCGGCGTCGCGAGGTAGCGATAGTCGCGATTCAGGGCGAGGAAGTAGCTCGGGAGTTCGATCGTCGCATTCCCATCGCCATTGAGCTGTGCGATCCCGTCATAAATATTTTTCATATCGGGCGATTCGACAAAAGAGTGGTAGAGCAGCTTATTCAAGGGGTCCAAGACGTGATCGATCACAAATGTGCCCGCGCCCTTCGAAAGGTTGTACACGATCGAGAGCCCGCCGTTGATGGTGAGCGGCACGGTGATCGTCGTCTGCTGTGAGCCGTAGATGAGATTGGCGAATGACGTGACGAAATTTTGCGCAGAATATTTAAAGGGGACGTCTGCGAATGCTGCATAGATATAGACGTCACCACTTGTGTTGAGATCCGCGCCTGAGGGAGTCCGAATCTTAAAGCCATTCGAGAGGGCATCGACTTGTTCGCTGTCGGAACACGGATCCGCAGACGTGGAGTTGGTGCAGAGTCTATTGGCGATTGGATTAAACGGATCGCGCGCCGTATCGAGTATTCTCCAATTGGTGATTCCTGTGTGTGCGTCTTTGATCATGATAAATCTAGGCTTGAACCCCGTATAGACGAAAGGCTCGCTCGGGTCCGAGGCGCCATTACCGGTATACGAGCCGAAGCTTGAGAAGCCTTCAATGGTCCGGAACAAATACGCGACGTAGGTGCCGTTGTTCACATTTGCACTGTTTGACGTCGAACTACTGATGCGAAACGTGCTTGCCCCCCAATTGCTTGAGGAACACCGCACACACCAGGGGGAGCTCGCAGTCGATGTGGCATTTTGGCTGTTGAGCATCAGATACTCTGAAGATGTCGACATCACAGACGTCCAGACGTACCAATTACTCGCAGCATCACGCCGCTTCACAATCACGAGATCGGGCGATTGGCCGAGGCTGTGCGGAATATCCCGATCGTTGGTGCCGTCACCGGTGTAGGTCACAATGTCGACACCGTCGGTGGTCGCAGCCTTTTTCCAGTTCCATGAGATGAAATTGTGTGTATTGACGTTGAAATTGGTCGAGTTCCCTCCGAGGTGGAAGCCGCCGCTATCGAAAGATGTGACCGCATTGCTGTCAGTTGTCGATGCGGCGGTCGTGTTGGAGACGAGATAATCGCTCGTGCCGCCCCACGTGCTCGTGAATAGCCCGTTGTCGTTCGCGGCGTCGCGATCCTTTAGCCAGATGAGGTCTGGCGTAAAATTGAGACCGGTGACAGTCTGGGCGGCGCCTGTACCTGTATATTTCAGCGCGTCGAAATATTTATTGGGCTGCTCGATGACAAGATTGCGCATGTTGACGGTCGAGAGCGCTTTGTAGCCAGACGGTGGCGCGTACTGGAAATACCCGCCCGCCGTTTGGTTGAACGGCAAGACGGTCGCAGTAGAGGTTGGACTCTGCGTTTGTCCGAAGTTCACCTTCACGGCCGATGAATTGTACACAGACACACAGGGGAAAAGTGGTTTTCCAATTGCGCTCGTCGACGTGGCTCCCTGCGAGACGCCATTTTTGTAGAATGTCACCGTGCCCGCATCCATATCGAGAGCGACGCCGACAACATCCGTCGTTGTGTAGCTATTGCCGTATGTGTAGTTAATTGCATTCCTATATAGCTTTCCGTCAGCTCCGTAGTACCCAACGCTGTTGGTATCTTGCCCGCAATATATATTCTGCCCCGACGGGAAGGCGCCGTTGGATACTGATGAGAAAAAGAAGGCGCCGCTCCCTCCGTCAAGTGCCGACGGGTACTCCTCCCAATACCACTTGCCGTAGTCGATGCCTATCGTTGCCAATTCGGATTGAAACACTGCGCTTGCGGCGGCGGTTGCTTTCAAATTCCCAGCGTTTGCAGTGATGTTGGCGTTCTTGTTGACGCTATTCAGCGTTGCAAAGCTATGCGACGGCGTATCGATGACTTGATTCGTCGCATTGGCATTATTGACGGTATACCAGCCAGTGGATGTCGTTGCGAGATTGAGCCCGAGCCGTGTGGAGCTTGCGTAGTCGAAATGGAACCCTGTCGTCCCGTATTCGCCGTTGGTGCTGATGGTATTCGTGAATTCCTTTGGTCGCCAGTAACCGTTGCTATCTGAATATCCGAAAGCCGACGGGCTAAGCTGAGAGCCACTCACGAGGATAGTTTCAGCGAGAAAGCCATCGAAATTGTTGGACGTATTACCACCGTACCTGCCGATGTAACGCGTCAGTGGGACTGTTGCCGATCCGAGCATTATTGTATTATTGGAAGAACACAGTGTCGTATCCGTACTCCACGACGTAATTTCAACGCCATTAACGTAAATCCGTTGACAACTATCGCCAGACTGCGAGGTGTCGACGGCAACAACGATGTGGTACCAAGCAGATGGGTCCCTAAAGAGGGCGTTGCTAAGTTTACTTATTTTGGTTGTCCCACCTTGGACTTCGTAATAATTAAGTGCGTCGTTTACGAAACGAATTCCAGCATCATTGTTGGAACTCGCGTATGTCGAAAGTAGATAGCTACTACTACTCGGGCTCAATGCTCCCCGCTTCACCCACGTGCTGAATGTCCATTTCGTGGTGGATCCAATGATTGTCTGTGACCAAGAGAGGTTGTCGGTATTTGAGCCATCGAATCGCATCGCATACGGAATTTCATAGCGATTTGGTTTTCCGGCAAAAACTGGGCTGTATGTACCTTGCGCGTACACCGGAGAGTACCCGGCCTGCGCGTAGTAGTAGCCCTGACTGTAGTAGTAGCCCTGACTGTAGTAGTAACCTTCAGAATAATAGTAACCTTCGCCGTATGCGGCAAGCGAAAGAGGTGCCGCAAAGACGAGGAGCTCGGTGACGACAAGTGAACACAGTAAAAGCCGACGCGAGTTGAGCAGGCGTTGCAGTGTGTGAATGAGCGATTGCATACTCACGGCGTTTTCGATTGTAACTCAAATCCCGGGAATCCGACGCCTTGATCAGATCGGAGATTACTCCAGGTACCCGCGTCAAATCGGTTGGCGACGAGTCGGACCGACACTTCGCCGCTTGATGTGCCTTCAATACGCAATGTGTGCGTGCCCGGGAGCTTCGTGTAGAAGGTCGCACCGTCAAATGCAGGCGTGAGGTTTACGACAAGATTTTTCCATGCATCGCCGAAGTCGGTGACTTGGTAGAAAAGCCACAGGTCGCTGCCTTTTTCAAGCTTGTCGAAATCAATATCGTAGACGTACTTCCCTGTCGTCGTATCTTTCGTATCAAGTGTCACCGTCGTCGAGACCTCTTCTTTCACGCCTGTGCCCGAAAGGCCATACGTCGCATATTTCGTCCCGTCGATCGTGTACACGGGGTCGATCGTGGAGACATCGAGTTTGCCGG
>CAZOZG010000020.1:0-19332 GCA_964584225.1 uncultured Candidatus Saccharibacteria bacterium
CAGTGTCGCGCTTGTTGACGTTTTGACCTCCCGGGCCGCCACTTCGCGCGACGGTGATTTCGAGATCCGTTTCGGGAATGTGGAGATCGCCCTGATCGGGCAGTTTTGGCAACACCTCAACGAGCGAAAATGACGTCTGCCGTTTCCCTGCGGAATTGAACGGCGACATACGCACCAAGCGGTGCACGCCGGCCTCGCGGCGCAGTGCGCCGTACGCTCCTCCCCCGCTCACTTCAAAAGAAATACTGCGATATCCGCCCATCGAATTTTCGTTGCTCGAGAGAAGCGCGGTCTTCCATCCGCGCGACGCGACGTACTTGCCGTACATTTCGAACAAAATGCGCGAGAAATCCTCCGCATCGTCGCCGCCGGCGCCGGAGATGATCGAAACGATCGCATCGCCCTTGTCGTATTGGCCGGCGCCGGCGAGTTTTGCTTTTAGATCCTGATACTCTTTCAACAGCGCCTGCGCCTTATCTTTGTCAGTCCAAAAATCCGCCGCTCCCATTGCGGCTTCAATCTCGGTGATTTTCTGTGCTATCTGATCCTTTTGCATTTGGAGCCGACCCGGGGAGTTGAACCCCGAACCTACGGTTTACGATACCGTTGCTCTACCATTGAGCTAGGTCGGCAGTGCGACGAATATATCATATTTTCGGACGACGTTGACTCTCATTCAGAACGCGAGATTCTTTTACTCGACCGCTCAACACCCTGCCTGCGCGGCCTTTGCCCCGATTTAGTCCGGCAAATGTGGGAGTGAGCGCGTCACAATTGTGGCACAATAATCGAAGATTGGATTCCACGTTGTTCCGCCAGTTGCCGTCGATATGGTCCGCAACTAAAGGAATTTCCCCCGTTTTCGGATTTATTTTCGACCAGCCACACAAACAACATTTATTCCCAAATTTCTTTCGTAGAAACATCTTTATTGATGTTGAAACAACCCCAATACTTTGCAGTCCGAGCACTTCTCCAGCCTGCCATCGTTTGATATACACATTGCGTTGGAATTCGAGCTGGCAGGCATTGCTGCAATATTTGTAGTAGGACCGATCTGGATCTTTTCCACAATTCAGACAGGGCGTTCTTGGCTTCTTTGGGTTCACTGCAACATCCTACCACATCTAATTCATGGTGTCGGACTGCGGTTGAGCCGAGGGCGGGAATCGGACCCGCGGTCTACTCCTTACCATGGAGTTGTTTTACCACTAAACTACCCCGGCGATTCTGATGAGAATAGCATAGCGCGCGATTTATCGAAACAAACTCGTACGCGACATTCACGCATGCTCCACCCCTCAGGCACACACTTCTCGTCGCCGCGCCATTACGCAGCTTCTTTTCTTTCTTCTGTCTCGGCAATGACCTCCGGCTCGTCTTCAGGGACCGCAGCGTTTGGCTCGTTGTCATTCGCGACAGCAGCTTGTTTTTCTCTAAGAAAATCGTCGAAATGTGACGCAGCAATTTTACTAAAATCATCGGTGGGGGTTCCGCTGTAATCCAAATGCCTGTACCCCATGTTCTTCAGCTCGACTTTCACACCAGCGATAAAAGCGTCGATCACACCTTTCTGATCGACCGTGTCGAGCCAAATGTCTCCCTCAATTTTTGCCCAATGTTCACCCGGAGCGGCTGTCTGCACAACCATAAATCCTTCCACGTGTCCGTGCGGGGCGTAGACGAAAAGCGTGTCGCGCTCATCTTTCTGCGTGATTCGTTTTCGAATGTCGCGCAGCTGTCGCCTTCTGTCTTCGATTGAGATTTTTCCTTCCGGATCGTTGAAGACGTTGCGTTCAAGCTCACGAATGCGATCAGCGTATTGCGAAAGCTCGTTTATCTTGTCTGGCGTGATCATTTTCACGTCTGGATCCGGTTTTTCCGGCTCAGACGCTTTCTCCTTCATTTTCATTTCGCCCTCCGTCATGCCCTCATGCTAGCACGCCAAAAGGAAGCGCCGTCGCTTGCATGCAAGCGACGGTGCGGTATTGGCTGTATGCAGCGATGCAATGCGGATTTTTTACCCGCGAATTATCGCCTCGTGGACCGAGTTCACCCAGTTGTTGACGAAGATGGCAGCGTCCGCACGCCACGTCAAAAGCGGTCGCTGAGTGGGATCGTCATTCGGAAAGTAATTGACCGGAAGATCAACATCTGGCCGCCCCTCGTCGCGTATCCATTCATTCTTGAGGGCATCGCGACTGTATTCCGGATGGCTGGGCAAATAAATCTCTCTGCCATTTCTCCCGCTGATAAGCCCGATGCCGGCTTGATCTGATTCCGCGAGTATCTTCAGATCAGGAAACTTCAGAACATCTTCCCGCAGTATTCCGGTGTGTCGCGAATGTGGAGTGGCAAACGGATCGTTCATATCGCGCACCAATGGATCGTTTTCATCCAAGATGCGGTGCTGATACACACCGAACATTTTCTTCGGAAGCAGGTGTTTCTCGATGCCGTACCGGTGCTTCAGACTTGCCTGCGACGACCAGCATACGTCGAGTGTTGGTATTTCAGCTTCGCGAATCTTATTATCCGTTTCGCCAAACTCGTCCCACCAACGCACTTTTTCGAATGGGAAGGTCTCGATATTTGCTCCGTTCCTCAGCACTGCGTCGGGACGCTTCTGCAGTAATTCGTCAACGTACCTGTAGCGCCGCCTCAGATGTATCGGGTCGGAATTCTTGTTTGGCTGACCGCGGTATATCCCCCACTTGACGTCGACTTGAAGCGGCGAATTGCCAAGCAGACGGCAGAAATCGATCTCACTTTGCTCCTTCAGGGGCATGGTGTTGATGAACAGAATCGTCGGGGGGCGAACATCCTGTCTTTCCGCCACGCTCCTCGGTATCACCGGCAAGCCCTGATCTTCGAGGGCTTTCCGTGCCGGATGATCATCGTCCAAGATGACTGGCATGTGCATGTATCCTTGTTGCTGATGAGCCTATTGGCCAACCTACACCAAGCGGCATTTTGCTTCAACTACCTGGAGAATTCGTGAAAAATGGGTAGTATAAGAGCGTTGTCGGGGTAGCTCAGTTGGTTAGAGCGAGCGTTTCATAAGCGCTAGGTCGACGGTTCGAACCCGTCCCCCGACACAACGTGAACGAAGTGAACTTTGTGCGGGGAGCACGCTGCGGGGCAGCGTGCGTGTGGGGGTCGAACGCCGCAGCGGGACCCGCGCGAGTACGCGCGGGTGCGAGGCGGTGCCTAGTCCGAGCGCTGCGACGGCAGCGCGAGAGGCGAAGGAGACCCCACCCCCGACACTTGAATAAGTTCGCGTTTTGACATATTCTTCAGGTGTTCTTCGCTGCGGATACGCAGCACTCCGAAGAACGTGAGAGGGTGACAGCTCACGCTTCATCATCTCAATCATTGCGGGTGTAGCTCAATTGGTTAGAGCACTCCCCTGTCACGGGAGAGGCTACGGGTTCGAGTCCCGCCACTCGCGCATCGCTTGAAAATGGCCGCCCTCGTGGCGGCTATTTTCGAGTGACTGAAGCACGCGAAGCGTGCGTCGGGACTCGAACGCCGGAGCGTTGCGAGACCATCAGGCCGAGCAGCGAGGCGGTGCCCAGGCCGAGGCGAGTGTCGACGAGCCGAGAGCCGAGGGAGAGTCCAACCACCCGCGCTGTCAGGTATACTTAGACAATGGCGCCGTACATGTTTTGGAACCTGCTGTTGACCGTCAACTCGGCAATTTTGGTGTGCTCGAGTACCTTTTTGGTCTACAGCATTGGAATGCTCATTCTTGAGGGAAACTGGCGTATATTTCTCCTCACGCTTGTGGTGTGGGTGATCGGAATACTTGCAGAAATGGTGTTAGCCGCGCTGTCGCACGAGTAAGCGTGCGACAGCGCGGCTTTTCGCGCAATTCCCTAGACGGCACGCCCCAGTAGCATGACGCTACCGAATCGCCGCGAGTAGCGAGAGCGAGAGCGTCACAATACTAGTCCAATCACAGTCGCTGCGGCCACAAGAGTCGCCGCAGTTCTGATGCGTGCCGATGTACTCATACTGATGTACTGATACATTAGTAATTGATAAGGTATCGCCTACCGCGCGGAAGAGGTGCGCGACGTGCGAACCCCATCGTCGCAAAGTCACACTTAAGAGGAGGTGAACCATGAATTTTCATGGCTCGCAACTGATGAAATTGCGTTTGGGTTGAATCGGGAGTACAATCGCGCGCAGCGGGGTGGAGCAGTAGTAGCTCGCGAGGCTCATAACCTCGAGGTCGCTGGTGCAATTCCAGCCCCCGCAACAAAATGCAAAAAGTCCGGCTTCTGCCGGACTTTTTGCATTTCTGTCGAGGGGAGCGGCAGTGTGGGACACTGTCGCGTCTGGAATTGCAGGGATTTTCTGGGGCCCATTCAGGAGAATGGGAAGAAAATCCAGGGCCGAGAGGAGCGAGAAGCGGCGGCGGCGAGTGAGCTCTTGGTCAATCCGCCCCCGCAACCAGGTAATACGAAAAAGCCCACGACGTGGGCTCTTTCGTATTTGTGCAGATTCATATCCGAGACTATAGTGAGCTTCGGAAAAAAGGAGTACCTCCTTTCTTTTTAGAACGATTGGATTCCTTGCGTCAGCGTGACAACCGGATCGTGCTGCTGCGCAAGGTAGTCTGAGGTCTGACCGAAAATTGCGGAGGTTGTGCAGTAGGTAGCGGAACCACAACTACTGCTCGCGACTTCGTGGAATGTGAGAATCACCCATTCGTGTTTTGAGATCGCGTTGTCGATTGCTGCTTTGATACCAGCAAACGTTGTCGTGTTGACGAAGCCGAAGCGCTGTAGTTGGTACGGATCCGACGACGGCGTCACATCGCCATCCAAAGTCGCGGCTGCGCTCGAAAATCCAGCAATTTTACCGACACCATCAGCTACGGATTGTGTCTAGGTGAAATCCACGTGAAGTGTGGTTATTCGATGAATTGAAATTCGCGGAAGACGTGTTCGTAGAGTCCGATCACACGTCGCACTTCCCGCTGATTGAGCTCATGTTCGCTGCCTCGATGTGCAATCTCATTGCGTACCTTGTGTGCCTCCCACGCTTGATCAATCGTGTTGAATCGCGCACGGTCTACCTCGCGCATTTTGTCAGCCATCGTCTCGCCCCGATAGCCCAAGGTATCCAACAGTTCGTTGAGCATGATGTCTGCTTCGAGAATCGCTAAACGCCAACTCTCAGGCGTATCAGCGTTTGCTTGCTCGAGCACTCGATTCCAGCGCAAATGCACTCGTGGCACGTCTTTTGCCGCTACAGGTTGCTGCGCGTCATCGAATGCTGCCCACTCCCGACGACGAAGCTGCCAAAGCCGCAATCCTGTATACGCTGCGACGAGCACAAATGGCGTCGCAAGCAAAAACGCACCGATTGCAAACACGGTCCATGCATGCACGAGCGCATTGTACGTATCCGGCGGTGTGACCTCTGAGACAAATCCGGGGAATTGCGACGCGGCGATCGGTTCAGATACCGCGCGAACGGGGCTCGTCGTTGCGTCAGATCCGATCGTACTTGTGAGGGAGATAACCGTCGCGGGAATCCAAGTGAAAAGCAGCGCACCAAGAAAAGAGAACGCATGAAAAAAGCCACCCGTGAGCGTACCGTCTGCCCCTCCCATATCGATCAGTATAGCGCTTATTGCGAGGCCCTCTCGACGTCTTCCCCAATCGCGAAAAGACTCACGTCACTACCTTGCGCTGTGACAATTTGGAAACCGACGGGTAGTTGCGTCCCCTCACGCATCACCATGCCAGAAGGAATCGACATGGCAGGAACGCCTGCGAGATTCATGGGAACCGAAAAGATGTCTTCAGCGTACATCGCCAAAGGATCGCTCGTTTTCGAGCCCAATTGGAATGCTGGTGAAGGTGTTGTGGGGACTGCAATCGCATCAACCGATTGGAATGCCTTTTGAAACTCTTCGCCAATCACGATGCGCACAGCACGCGCTTTTCGATAGTAGGCGTCGGCGTAGCCGGATGAGAGCACAAAGGTACCGACGAGTATGCGCCGTCGTGTTTCCGGACCGAAACCCGCGGCTCGTGTTTTCGCGTACGAATCCATTGTTGTCGCGGCCGGCACCGAAAGGCCGTATCGGATGCCGTCGAGTCGCGCGAGGTTGGTCGATACTTCCGCGGGCATGACGACATAGTAGACCGCGAGCCCGTACGGCAAAGTCGGCATATCGATGTCGGTAATTTCATACCCACTTTCGCGCAGTCGGTCCAACGTTTTATCGAAGATAACCAGTACATCCGGATCAACACCACTTTTGAGGAACGCCCGCGGCACCCCGATTTTCTTGCCGACTTTTTTTGGCGTATAAAAATTATCCGGGAGTGATGTGCTATCCATCGCATCATTGCCCGCGATCACCCCATAGATAACGCGCGCATCTTCGACCGTCTTCGCTAAGGGACCGATCTGATCGAGCGAAGAGCCCATCGCGATGAGCCCCGAGCGCGACACCATGCCATAGGTCGGCTTCATCCCGACAATACCGGTGTGTGCTGCAGGCTGGCGGATCGAGCCGCCTGTGTCGCTTCCCAAAGCCGCGAGCGCAAGATCACCTGCGACGGCAGCAGCGGAACCACCGGAGCTGCCACCTGGGACGCGGGTGAGGTCGCGCGGATTTTTGGTTGGACCGAATGCGGAATTCTCTGTCGAGGAACCCATTGCGAATTCGTCCATGTTGGTGCGACCAAGAAAAACAGCTCTCTGCGACTTTAGTTTCTTGATCACGAAAGCGTCATACGAGGCCGTGTAGTGCTCGAGCATTTTCGATGCTGCACTGACTGTGCGTCCTTCGATCAAAATATTGTCTTTAATGGCGAGCGGAATGCCGGTCAAGGGCTGTGACTTCCCTGCGGCGATCATCGCATCGGCTTTTTTAGCCTCTTCGCGTGCGGAATCCGGCCAGACCTCGAGATATGCGTGAATGTCTTTGTCTTTTTGTGCGATCGCATCGAGATATGCGTTCGCCAGATCGAGTGCAGAATATTTTTTCGTGTCGAGATCTTTTCTCGCCTGTGCGATCGTTAATTTCGAGAGATCCATATTACTTCTTACGTGAAATGACTTGCTTCACGGCAATTCGATCACCGTCGCGCGCGGGTGCCGCTTCGAGGAGTACATCTGTGAACTCACCGCTTTTGTGCGGATTCTCGTCGGCGCGCATGACATTTCTAAGCTCCGGAGGCTGAGCTTCTGCTGAGACATGCGCTTTTTGGATCGTCTCCACGAAGTCGAGAATAGCTGGAATTTCCTTTTCCAGTTTTGCCAGCTCCCCTTCTGAGACCTCGAGCCGCGCGAGCTTCGCGAGCGCGGCAACATCTACCTTGTCTGCCATGCCGAAGATAATATCTCGTTTTGAACCAAAACGAAACCCGCAGACCATGGCCGGCGGGTTTTTCGATATCGCTTAGCGCACACGAATCCAGCTCTCGTTTTGACAGAAGTTGATCGTCAAAACAGGGATACAGCCCTCGACATAGAGCGTGTCCTCGTCGATAAGAGTCATCTGACCGACGTAGGTCTTGCCGTTCTCGCGGGCATTGTAGATCCTTCCAGCCCATTGCGACGTGGCTTTCCATTTCATATCGATCAAGATCTGCACGCCGACAATTGGACGGTGGCGCAACGCCGGATTTTCATTGAGTTTATCAAGAAGGGGTTTACCCGTCTCGATGTCGATTGGTTCCGCGAGCCAAACAACTTTGCCACACCAATCCCGACCATTCGCGCACGGCTCTATCTGAATATGTGCATCCTTTTGACCCGCCAACCATACGCCAGCGGGTTCAGCCGCGAGTGCGCTTTGTAGGCTCAGCGCAAGCGCGATTCCACATGCTCCGAGTGTCTTCACGACACACCTCCTTGTTGAGCGAACTGAACACAAACTACCGAGCTATTGTCGTTTCGTCAATGATAGAAATTCTTGTTCCGAAATTACCGAAATGCCGAGCTCACGCGCTGTATCGAGCTTCGAACCAGCCGATTCGCCTGCGACCACATAGTCGGTATTTTTTGAGACTGAGCCAGCGACATCGCCTCCAAGCGCACGGATTTTTTCCTTTGCCTCATCGCGACTCATCGAGTCGAGTCCCCCGGTGAGGACGAACGTCTTCCCGGCAAACGGAAGCGATTTCGATTCTTTTGGCGGACTCACGATCATGAGTACTTTTTTTAGTCGCGCGATGAGATCTTTGTGCCGTTTCAACTCGAACCACTCGACCACATCCTTAGCAACAATTGGCCCGACACCATCGATTTCGGTGAGTGTGGCCTCGCTCGCGTCAGCAAGTGCGTCAATCGTTCTAAACTTCTTTGCAAGGAGTATCGCTGTCTCTTCGCCGACTTGCGGGATGGAGAGTCCAACGAGCAGTCTCGCGAGCTCTACTTTTCTTTTTTTCTGAATAGATTCGTGTAATTTCCGTGCTGAGACCTCTGCAAAACCTTCTAGCGTTAGCAGATCGCCCTCAGTGAGGGTAAAAATCTCGTCATACTGTTGAACAAGCCCTTTCTCCAATAGGAGGTCAACTCGCTCCTTCCCTAAGCCTTCGATGTCGAGCGCATGTTTGCCGACAAAATTGTGAAAACGGCGTCGCACGACCGCGAATGAATCTTTGTTGACGCACCGCCACGCTGCAGTACCGGGCACGCGCTCAATCCGCCCGTCGCCGCCACACTCAGGAATATGCGTCGGCCATGTAAAGGGTTTACTGGTTTTTTTGCGCAACTTTGGCAGCACCTGCACAATATCAGGAATCACGTCGCCAGCCTTTTGAAGAATCACGGTATCGCCGATGCGAACGTCGAGTCGTTTGATTTCGTCTTCGTTGTGCAAGGTCGCGCGCGACACAGTCGTCCCCGCGACTGAGACCGGCGCAAGGTGCGCGACCGGCGTGATCACTCCAGTGCGACCGACCTGAAAGACGATGTCTTCGACGATCGTCGTGACTTGCTCTGCGGGAAATTTAAATGCGATCGCAAAACGCGGAGCTTTGCCGGTATAGCCGAGAGCTTCTTCGAGTCGTCGTTCGTTGACTTTGACGACGACGCCGTCGAGCCAGTAGTCTTGGTGACGACCTTTCTTTTTCCATGATTCCCAATATGCGATTGCTTCTTCGATGTGCTTCGCCACTTTGTGATGTGGATTCACCTTGAAGCCAAGTTCGCGCAAGTACTCGAGTTCTTCAGCTTGTGACAGTGGAAATTTCTCAGACGTTTGTGCGACATCGTAAATAAAGACGTCGAGTTTGCGCGACGCTGCGATTGCTGGATCGAGTTGACGGATTGAGCCAGCGGCGACATTGCGCGGGTTGGCGTAGAGCGGCTCGCCTGCTTTTTCGCGCGCTTTATTCAATATCTCCAGGTTTTTTGCACTCATCCATACTTCGCCTTCGACTACGATGTCGATTGGTCTCGCGAGCGACAGCGGCACAGACTCGATAGTTCTGATGTTTTGTGTAACGTCCTCACCAATGACGCCATCGCCGCGCGTCGCAGCCGTCTTCAGCAGTCCTTTTTCATATGTAAAAACAACCTTTAGGCCATCGATCTTTAATTCGCATACGTACGAGGGCGAGCTGCTGATGCCTTCACTCTTCAAGAAACGCTTCACCCGCTCGTCAAATTCGCGCAGCTCCTCCGGCGAGAACGCATCGTTGAAGGACCACTGCGCCACCTTGTGTTTGATTTTCTTAAATGTCGGCAAGGGCTTGCCGGCGACTCTTTGCGATGGACTATCTGAAGCGATAATCGCAGGGTATGCGTCTTCAATCTCTGTCAATTCATGTTTGAGCGAATCGAGCGCCGCCTGGGAGATTTCCTCGCGATCGTAGACATGGTACGCAACACGATATGCATTGATCGTGTCTCTCAGTTTTGAGTACCGTTCGCGGACGTCTTTTGGAATCATGCCTCCAGCATAGCCGTCCTCGAGGAGAGCGTAAAGCCTAATAGGGACCGAGTTCGATGGTGCGTTCGATGGCGTTCGTACTTGAGAGACGTGAGCACGCGACGTTGAAACCATTGGCGGTGACTGTGGTGGTGCCGATAATTTGAGTGACCGGATCAACCCACTTACGGACATCAACCTGGGCACAGAGTTCGCGCCCGCACGTCTGTGGCGAACACGTACCAGCAACAAATTCTTTCAAATCGAATTTAATATCGTAGTAATTATTGGGGTATGCCGCAAGCAGTGCCGCGTACTGCGCAGGTGTCGGATACGTCGGCACGTCTGTGTCCAAGCCTCCCTGCTTGTGAAGGTTGTTGCCCGCGCACTGGACCAGAGCGGGCGTTGTCGGCGTTGTCGTCGCAAAGTAACTCGTGTAGGAGGTTTGAGTTGAAAACGCGGTATTCGGGCGATCGTCCCAGAAAAGTGCACACTCCGCAGCAGTATCGGCCGCATAGAAGGCGTACTGTGAATCACGCCCGAGCGACGCGAGCGTCACCTGCTTTTGCGCGATCGAATAAATCGCGGTGCCAATCGAAAGGACAATCGACGCTACCAACGCCGCCAAAAGCAGTGTAAATCCTCGTGAAGATAGTGACGTGTTGTTCATACTCAACTGCCATTGGGCCATCGATAGAGATTGTCTTGGATCTCGACCTGCTGCGCGGGGAAATTCGGTTCTTTCCACGACACGATCGAGGTAACGCGGACTTCACAAATCGAGGACGTGTACGGCGCATCGGGACAATTGGCAACTGAATCGACGCGCACCGTGCGGGTAAACGGTGTCGGATACCAGCCGCTGCTGCTTTGATCGACACACGGATCGCTCACGCTTCCTATGTGCCCGTATGCGTAAAAAGTGCCACTGGTCCACGAGTGCGTCCCATCGGGTTGCGTCACGGCGTCGGTGCGCATCGCCGGTGCTCGATTTGCGGCATCTGCAGGGGTTGGATTAACTGCACAGTCGCCGAAACCTGATATGAGCCACGTGCTGTCGTCTCGGGTGTCGACGACGAAGGTCCCTTGGTTGACGTACATGCTCGGGGTCACGCTCGTCGAAAAAACGTCTCGCGTTGGGTCTGTCGAATTGAGCGCAAGAATATTCCCGTCGCGGATGTGGCGCACAACTTCAATCGCTTCTTGTGCTAGCTGCGATGCGATGAGCTGATCGCGTGCGTAATACGACGCCGTGAGACTTTGAGACGCGAGCGACATCGGTGCAACGATCGCGATCGTGACGATCGAGACCGCGACGAGCGTTTCGAGGAGCGTGAACCCTTCTTCTCGTATGCGACGGATCATATATCGAGTTGGCGCTGCACTGCGGTCGCCTGAATGTGAAATGGTGTCGCACTGTTGACGCCTTGCGCGCCCGCGGTGCCTTGGATGACGATGACGACCTTGGGTTGTATTGCGTCTCCGGGAGTGTCCGACAACGGCGCAGTGCCCGCGACGAAAAATGTGAGATTGACGATGTTGACTTCAGGCGCTGGCGCCGTCAGTGCATACCAATTTGTTCCGTTGTCTTTCGTCACGCAGATCGCATTTTTGCCGCACAAGGTGCCTCCTGTCGTGTTATCCCACCTGTATATCCAATTCGTCGTAGCTCCGTATGGCCGAAATGAAATTCCTGCTCCACCGCCGGTACAGTCCTTGGCACCGCCTGCATTACTAGCGCACGCGACTGATCCGTCGTACATGGTTCCCTCGCGAATCTGACGCACCATGCCGTCGATCGCGACGTTGAGGTTATTGACCACAGACTGGAGTGCCTGCGCCTTTCGGTTTGCTGTCGTCAATGAAAGCAGCGCGCCGACGCAAATCACCATCACGATCGAAAAGAGTGCGACAGACACGACCATCTCAATCAGAGTAAATCCGCGCTGGGCCGATGACGTGGTCATACTTAGCAGTTTTGCACTGAAATCTGCCCCGTTGTATAGATGATGGCGCACATTTTGTCACCCTGCGGAGACTGCAACACGACACGTGCGCGGACGATTGTCGGGGAAATTCCTGTACACGTGTACGAACCATTGTTTTGTACGATAGAAACGCTCGCGGCAGTGTTATCGTAAATGCATGCATCGGGATTTGGTCGCTGAAAGACGATATCGATTGTGCTCAGCGAGCAGCTCTCCGTTGCACCGACGCCGGCGCGTGTATCACACAGCTGTATCACTTTATATCCGCGACCAATGTTGTAGGGCTGACCGACGGTGACGTCGTTACTCTCGTATACACCATCTCCGGCGTACGTGTATGGCGAGGGAGCAACGGGATACGTATCGGCGAAAATCCTAAACGTCGTGCTGTTGGCCGTGAAGTGAATGCCATATGCACTCGCATAGGCCCCGCCGGTCTTCGCGACCGAGATGCCATACACCTGCGCTTGTCTGATGGAAAGCGCAGTGTCATACGCGAGGTTTTGTAGGAGGACGCGTCCGCCGAATTTGGTGTTATTCGCAAACACCATCGCAGTGACGAGCACCATAATGGCGCACACAACAATGAGTTCAATCAAGGTGAAGCCGCGCGTTACTGATTGAGGTACACGGTCCATGGAAATGGCAGCGAAATTCCGTATAGGCCGGCCAACCATACCAGCAAACAGCCCGCTGTCAGGAACGGCCCGAACGGAATCTCGCTTTTCATTGTATACCCGGCGTTGCTGCCGTTTCTTGATTTTCCCCATTGGGAATACAAAAGGAGGGCGGCGCCGAAGGCGCCGCCCGCGATGAATGCAAGAAAGAGCGCCGAGAATCCGTTGGCAAGTCCGAGGAGCCAACCGACACCGAGCATGAGTTTTGAATCACCGAAACCCATCCAGGTACCGCGCGAGACGAGCCAGAGTAAAAATAGCGGGAGCGCGACAAGCGGCCCCGCAAGCAATGCCCACAAGAGCGACGTACCGGTCGGCGTGATGAAAAGCGCGACAAAGGAGAACGCGGCAAAACTGTAGACCCACAGGTCAGGAATGATTGTGTGATACAAGTCGTAGACCGTGATTGCGATGAGCAGGGCGATGACGGGGAGTGCAATCAATTGCGCAGCAAATGAGACGGGTGAAGCCGCAACGACGGCAAAAAGGAGTGCCGTGGCAGTTTCTACGAGAGGATATTGGATGGAAATGCGTGTGTGACAGAAGCGGCAGCGCCCGCCCAACAAGACGAACGAAATTAGTGGTACGTTGTCGTACCACACAATCTGGCGGCCGCACTGCATACATGCACTGCGGCCGCCCAACGATCGCTCCGGATACCGCAGGATCAGGACGTTGAGAAAGCTACCGACAATGAGCCCGAAAATGCAAAACGCAAAGACGAGCATGGATCATTTGCAAACAAATGTGTACGTATTGGGAGTCACCGTGCATGTTCGAATGTCGTAGCACTGATTCGATCCCGACGTGCCGCCACACGCGGCAAACTGCCCGTTGAAATCAGTCGCACCACCGCAGACAATGTGCGTTGTCGTAATGTTGCACGGCGACGTCGGCCCACAGGTATTGACCACAATCGAAAGACTCGTCGTCATCGCGGGCGCATTTGAATCATTATTTAATACATCAGATGGCTTTTCGAGCGTCGCGCCAAGATGGTAATCCTGATCGCAGTTAATGTTTGCTTGCCCGATTGCGCGATCATTCATGGTGACATATTTGTAGGAACCGCCTGACGGATCTTGCGGCACATTCGGCATCGGGACGTTCAAGGATGCCCCGGTATTAGGACCGTTGGTGCAGGTCGAGCCGGAGAGCGCGCTCAAGACACGCGGATACACACTGCATGCTTGATAGTATTGCTCGAGTGCGGCTTGAATAGATCTGATATCAGAAACGCGACGCGTGTCTCGTCCTTTTGCGCGTGCACTCGAAAGTGAAACCAAAAGAACGCTCGCGATAAGACCGATGATAGCGATGACGACTATCATCTCGATGAGTGTGAAGCCGCGCGCCGACGTGCGCATATGCTATTGGCTGACGCAAAAGTGAAGATTGGTCTGCTGACAATCAACCCCCGCGTAAGAATTTTGACCACCGTGTGTACCATCGGGGAGGCCATTACTAAACGCAGTCGCATTGCTGTTTTCGAGCTGGGCTTGCAAGATGTAGCCGGTGCAACTCGACGCGCAGGTTGCCGGTTCGGTCGAGCCATTGGGAGCCGAGCCGTCCGTCATTTGATAGTTATAATTATTGCCTGTCGTCGGGTCTGTCGGTACGGGATTGATGTAGTTACCTGTCTGGAGCAATGAAAGTGCCGACGGGAAAGCCGAATTTTGATCGTAGTAGAGTGAGAGCGCAAGCTGAATTTGTTTAATATCGGATACGCGACGTGAATCCCTCCCCTTCGAGCGTGTACCGTTGAGGGACGCGAGGATAATAGCAGCCAAGAGCCCAATGATGCTCATCACCACGAGGAGTTCGATGAGTGTAAATCCCTTTTTATGTAGCATAGACATATAAGTATCCATTTTAACAGGTGATTCCAGCAGCGGGTGCTGCCGAGGAGGATTTCACATTGCCGATGGAATCCATACAGTAGTACCCATTGGTGCCATTCAATTGAGCATATACCATAAACGCTTTGAACGTTGTCGCAGAGGTCCCGGCCGCGGTATCGGTGCGAACGGTAATTGTACCACCGTTGTTTGTTGCGTCAGTATTCAGTGTCGCGCAGTTGTTGGCTGCTGCGTTGATGGTGGCGCTGCCGTTGGCGGCGGCGGGATTTGCGGTGATGCAACTTGTGGCACTTACCGTGTAAGTGCCTCCGAGGCTGGCCTCAGTCTCGATTTGAACACGTATTTGCCGCACATCGCTAATGAGACGCGTGTCCTTACCCTTGTTGCGTGCACTGCTGAGAGAGACCAGGATGATCGACGCCAAAAGTCCGATGATTGCGATAACGACGAGTAGTTCGATCAGTGTAAAACCTCGTGAAGTAACAAACGTATTACGATTGTCTACATCAGACGGCATAGCGTTTACGGACAGGCGACACCAGTGTTATCGGTTGCTGTAGTGTTAATCGCACCTGTATTGTCCATACAAAAGTAGGTCGTTGTGGGCGGATTGGTGAGCTTCCCGTAGAGTGCATATGAGGTAAACGGAGCGGTAGCGTTGGTTACCACATTGAATACGCCGCCTTGATTCGAGATATCTTGAGTCAACTCGTCGTAGTTGCCACCTGTTGTCAGCGTATTCGCGGCGGTAAACGACGGGTCGTAGGCGTTGTTGACGCTATCTGTCTCAATTTGCGTGCGTAGCTGCCGTATGTCGCTTACGATGCGCGTATCTTTACTGCTGCCTCGGGCACTGTTGAGCGACACTAAGATGATAGAAGCAAGTATACCGATGATGGCAATAACAATGAGTAATTCAATAAGCGTAAACCCTTTATTGCCGCGCTTCATGCGTATCAGTATATCGCATCTTTCTCTGTCAATAGACGGCCGTACGCAAAAGAACCCAAACGGGTTCTTTTGCGAAGCAACTATTCTAGATATTGCAGACAATCTCATCAACAGGTGATGCCTGCTGCCGGTGCCGCCGCGGACGTCTTCGTGTTGCCCGTGGAGTCAACACAGTAGTACTGCGTACTGTTTAGGAGCCCATAGACCATGTACGCCGTGAAGGTCGTCGCGGACGTACCCACGGCCGTGTTTGAGCGGACCGTGACGGTACCGCCGTTGTTCGTAGAGTCAGTATTCAGTGTCGCGCAGTTGTTGGCTGCTGCGTTGATGGTGGCGCTGCCGTTGGCGGCGGCGGGATTTGCGGTAATGCAGTTGGCAGCTGCGACTTGATACGTGCCGCCGGCTGACGCCTCGCTTTCGATCTGTGTGCGGATCTGGTTAACATCTGAAATGACACGCGTATCCTTACCCTTGTTGCGGGCGCTGTTGAGAGAGACCAAGATGATTGATGCCAAAAGGCCGATGATGGCGATCACGACCAAGAGTTCGATGAGGGTGAAGCCCTTAGACCCCCGCTTTATAAGTGCTTTCATGAGTACGTAAATAGTATTAAACCTTGTAATTTCGTGTGCACCTCATTGTACCCTACACCCTCGAAGCTCAAGGGTGGGCTGTGGACAATTTCAGCCGCTAGAAGGACGAGGCAATGTTGTAGATCGGCAAGAGGATAGAAGCCAGCAATATAGCCACGCCAACAGCCAACCCGACGATCATAAAGGGCTCGATAAGGGTGACGAGGGTATCGATAGCGTTATTGACTTCACGACGGTAAAAGCGTGCCATCGTTTCAAGAATCTGGCCCATGTTGCCGGTTTCCTCACCGATTTTGATCATCGCGACGACGATACCGGGAATGTCGGGGTGCTTTCGGAACGCTTCTGAAAGCGGCAATCCTCCCTTCACATCGACTGCCGCCTCCTGAATGACTTTTTCGTAGACCGGATCGCCGACAACGCTCGCGGTAATCTCAAGACCACGCAAAACCTGGACGCCACTTTTGAGCATTGTCGAGAGGTTGTCTGCCAAACGCGAAAGAAAGAGTTTTTGGTACAGCATACCGAGAACCGGCGTCTGCATGCGCGCTCGCGCGATCAATTGCTTCCCCGTCTCGGTGCGAGACAGGCGCACGAAGTACGCAATGGCGACAAAGAGAAGTGCGCCGAGCAGAAGCGAGTAATGGAGCAGGAAGTTACTCAGCCCGATTACAGCGCGCGTATAGAGCGGAAGCGCTTGTCCACTCTGAGTGAGCATGACAGAGAGCTTCGGAATCACGAGTGTGAGCATGAGGAACATCACGATCGTAAACGCGATCAAGATAAATGCGGGATAGATGAGTGCGTTTCTCGCCTTCGAGGTGATTTCGTAGTTGCGATCCATGTAATCGGCGAGGTATGCGAAGGTCTCGTCGAGTTTGCCGCTTTCCTCACCCGCACGCACCATGTTGACGTAGAAGTTGGAAAAAATATCAGGGTGACGCGAGAGTGCCGCCGAGATCGAGCTACCGCTCTGAATGTCATTGGCGATTGCGGAGAGTCGATCCGCGAGAGCCGGCGTGCGCGCTTCAGATGCGAGAAGGCGAAACGCGCGGAGCGCTGAGACCTGTGCCTCGAAAAGCGTCGTCATCTGGCGCGAAATCATGACGATATCTGTGCCTTTGACGCGATTCAAAAACGGAATTTGCTGCATCAGTGAAAGCTTGTCTTTCACCGGGTCTACTGACGAGACGATGAGGCCGCGCCGCTGGAGCGCCGATATCGCGACGTCCAAATTGACGGCGTCGATGGTGCCTTGTCGCTGTGCGCCATCTTGATCTACCGCTGAGTAGGTAAAAACTGCCATGCATTTAGAGAAGCCGCTGCAACACGTTGGGGTTCAAAGAAAACTGGTACGCACTTTCCACAGTAATTTCTCCGCGCGCAACCAATTCCGCAAGCGAGCGGTTCATATCGATCATGCCTTCGGTCGAACCCGTTTCGATCACGGTATTGATTTCGTGCGTGCGCTTTTCACGGATAAGATTGCCGACTGCTTTGTTGTTGATCAGGAGCTCATACGTCGGGATGAGGCCGCCGGAGATGCGCGGAATCAGACGCTGGCTGAAAATACCTGCAAGTGACGCAGCGAGCTGAATGCGAATCTGATCCTGCTGCGTTGCCGGGAAGGTGTCGATGATACGATCGATTGTCTGCGCAGCATTGTTGGTGTGCAATGTCGAAAAGACGAGGTGACCTGTCTCAGCAGCGGTGACCGCAGCTGCCATGGTCTCCGGCCCGCGCATCTCACCGACGAGAAGGACGTCGATGTCTTGGCGAAAGGCGCTTTGGAGTGCTGTCGCGAAATCTTTCGTGTCGATATTGACTTCGCGCTGGTCGATCAAAGATTGCTTCGGCTCGAAAATGTATTCGATCGGGTCCTCGATCGTCACGATGTGCTCCATGCGCTCGGTATTGATGAGATCAATAAGCGCAGCCAAGGTTGTGGTCTTCCCCTGCCCCACGGGGCCAACGACGAGGAAAAAACCTTGCGCCTTCCGTGCAAACGTCGTGAGCACATCGGGGATATTCAATTCTTGAAGCGTCCGAATTTTCTTCGGGATGAGTCGAAGTGCGATCGCGATTGTGCCTCGCTGGAAAAAAGCGTTGCCGCGAAAGCGCGTATGATCTTCCGTCTCGAATGCGAAATCGACTTCTTGTTCGGCGAGGAATCGCTTTTCTTGTTCGGCAGTGACGAGAACATGCAAAAAGCCTTTTGTGTCTGCCGCTTCCAGGACAGGTTCCTTGAGCATCGGCGCGAGTGCGCCCGAAGCGCGAATTGTCGGGTGCGCGCCCACCGTGAAGTGCAAGTCAGACGCGCCCTCATGCATGAGGACATTGATATATTTTTTCAAAACCGCTTCGTAATCCATTGCCGCCATAGCTAGGTTGTTTTACGTTTACTAATTTCTTCTGCGACAGCGGTCACCACCTCCGAGGGAATCATACTCGCCTTTACGATGTAGCGTGTGGCACCAAGATCGAGCGCCTTCTTTTGTTCCGTGTCGTCGCTTTGGTTGGTGAGCGCAATTTTGATTGCATCCGGTGCCAATTTTTCCTCTTTGAGCGCAGCAAGAAATGAGAACCCATCGCGCTCGGGCATCAAAAGATCCATCACAATCACATCTGGCTTGAAACCAGTCCGAATCCCTTCCAGGGCATCGTTGACCGAGAGAAATGCGGCCGTCGTAAAGCCTTCTTTCGTAAATTTTCCTGCGTACATTTCCACAAGAAACTTGTCGTCATCGACAAGAAGTACATTGCCCTTACTGGTGGCGGGCGCTGCGGCGGGAGGTGGCGTATCAATCATATGGTTTTTTGTTCGCCGGATTCCTTCGCGGGCTCCGGTGTCGCGGCGGGTTTCGCAACCTCCGCTTCGGTTTCGTCGTCTTCCGCCGCGAGCATGAGGTTCGAGAGTGTGTTCACTTCGGAGAACGGTACCCTCTTTGCGAACGCTTTCAGCATAGCATCCTCCTGCATCGTGAGCATGCCTTGTGCACGCGCTGCTGCCCACAAGCGCGAGTCGACCGGGTTGTCGAGAATGATGCGCTCGATTTCCGGCGACATTTCCAACACTTCAAAGACTGCCTGACGCCCTTTGAGACCTGTCGGTGACGTCGGCGTCTTTTGTGGTTCGTACACGACTTTCGGTACATCGAAACGAAACTTCGGCGGCAAGGTAGTTTGTTGCGACTGGATGCGCTTTTGATCAGACGCGGACAACTCAACTTCTTTTGCGCCACCGTCGGCGAAAGTGCGCACCAAGCGCTGCGCGACAGAAAGAATCAAAACCGGCGGAATCAGATACGGCTCGATGCCCATATCGATGAGACGCGAGACGGTGCCGACAGCGTCGTT
>CAZOZG010000021.1:0-18958 GCA_964584225.1 uncultured Candidatus Saccharibacteria bacterium
CACTCATAGTAAAAAAATAGCGGCCCGCTAATAAGCGCGTAAAGAAAATACCGTACTGCTAACGTAAGACATACTACACTATCTGCTGTAAAACTCAAATACCGTTGCGTAATCAAGAGTTGTCTCTACCGGTCCGTAGGCTGGGAGCCCCACGACTTCGACCTTCATGAGGTTATTGTCCCGTGTCAACCACTGAGGTGTCGGACGGTTACTTTTTTCTGGATCTTGGAGGTGCGAGAAGAGTGTGCCTTGTCGGCTGCCCTCGCGGACTGAGAGGACGTCGCCTTTTTTGAGTCGGTACGACGGCACAGTAATGCGCGTGCCGTTGACGGTCAGGTGACCGTGGGAGACGAGCTGGCGCGCGGCGCGACGAGTCGAGGCGAGACCGCTTCTGTACGCAACAGAATCGGCCCGAAGCTCGAGCATACGATGCAGCTCTTCTGGCGGGTTCGGCAATTCATACGCGGCGTGCGCGTAATTGTAGAGCTGCCTTTCGGGGATGCCATAGGTGTAGCGAACGCGCTGCTTTTCGAGAAGCTGGCGGCCATAATCTGATCCGCCGCGGCCTCCCTTCTTGATTTTCTTCGAGCGCGCCTCACTCAGGGCGAATTTCTGGGACTGCGTCTGCTCAAAAATCTGCGCACCGAGTCGCTTTGCAATCTTGTACTTAGATTTAATGCGCAACATAAATATTAGACGCGGCGAGGTTTTGGCGGTCGCGGGCCGTTGTGCGGAATCGGGGTTTCGTCGGCGATGCGTGCAACTTCGATACCCTTTCCAGCGAAGCCGCGCAGAGCTGATTCACGACCTGCGCCGACGCCACGGATAACGACGTCAACTTCTTTGACGCCGATAATATTGGCTTTATCGCCAACAAGCTCTCCCACCTTTGCTGCCGCAAACGGAGTACCCTTCTTTGCACCCGAAAAACCAAGTGCGCCAGAAGAAGACCACGCGATTGCGTTGCCTTGCTTGTCGGTAAGGAGCACTTTAGTGTTGTTGTACGTCGCGTGGATGTGAAGCATGCCGTCGGTGATATTTTTCTTGGCGACACGCGCCAACGAACGAGACTTGAGTCCCTGATCGACGGTACCTCCTGATTTTCGAATGATGCGTTTCTTTCCCATGGTTTATGTTTTCTCGAGTTTGCGACGGCCCGAGGTCATCGTCTTACGGACATTGCCACGGACAGTTCGAGAATTTGTCTTTGTGCTTTGGCCGCGCGCCGGAAGATGCCTTTCGTGGCGACGACCGCGGTAGGATTTGATATCTTTGAGGCGACGGATGTTGCCGCTAATATCGCGGCGCAGTTCTCCTTCAACCATGAATTTCTCGATCGCTTCACGGAGCGTCGACTCTTCTTTTGCGGAAAGATTCGTCGGTCGAGTGCCTGGATCGATCTTGAGTGATTTCAATGTCATGAGCGCGCGCGGGCGGCCGACACCAAAAATCGCCGTGAGGCCTATTTCAAGACGCTTCCCATCCGGTATGGTGACTCCTGCGATACGTAGCATATGCTAGATTTTGTTATGAGCAGAGCGAATTACAAAATCAGCATACAGCACCAATTTTGAGCACAAGCACGCTGTGCCTCGAGTAAACGTTGTATTCATGTTTCGATAGCTTTGCATATTTGTATGAGATTTCAAAATTGGTGCTGGATTTCGAAAATGTGATGAAATCAAATTTTCTCAACCTTGGCGCTGTTTGTGGCGCGGATTCGTGCAAATAACCCACAGCCGCCCGCGCCGGCGGACGGTGCGACAATGCACGCAGACTTTTTTGACTGAAGATTTCACTTTCATGTGTTAGAGATTCTTAGCGAGCGCCGCGAGCTTAGAAGCTCTTACACCCCGCACCATCTTGATATCAGTTACCATATACACTTTTCGTGATTTTGCTGAGACGTGTTCAACCGCATCTCGTACAGACACGTGACACATGTGATATCAAAATGGTGCGGGGTCAAGAAACTGTAATTCGCTTCGCTCATAACATTTTCTAGATGCGACGCGTAATGCGGGCGCGTCCCCCGTACGGGTCGAGTTGCAATTGCACCCGATCACCCACCAAGACTTTAATCCTGTGCAGACGCATCTTGCCGGCAAGGTACGCGAGAATGATCTCGCCGCTCCCGAGCTTGACGCGAAAGAGGGTGTTAGGAAGGGCTTCGTCAACGACACCCTCGACAACCTCTGGATCTACCATATCTGTCTGCGCGAAGGAGATTATCAGCTTGGGACGATAAAGTCAAGCGTTTGCGAGCTGTTTTGGCGGCAGGATCTGTACTTTGATGGCCTTCGGGTCCGATGGAAACTTGCTGCTCCAAAAAGGTTCGACGCGGGCGTGTGCTTCATCGACACCGGTAAAACCAGTGACGATCGTCTGGAAGGCGCCTTTGTCGCGGCCAGCGAGCGCCTGTGTAAGAGCGGCCGTATCGACATTCCAGACAAGCTGCGCATTACCGGTCAGCGTGAAATCAAGTGGTGTCGTGCCGAGAGCTGTCGGAGTTGAAACAAGCTGCGCAGTAAAGCCGTCGCCTGGCTTGATGTATACACTCGACTGGCTCGCATCCGCACTCACGTTCTGCGCGATCATGTGAGCAAACAGATCCGCGGGGAGAACGATGAGTTCAACGTGTGCTGTCGCCGCGACGCGTTCGGTATTGCTGCTTGCTGCTGTGGGGGGTGCTGCAGTGTATGTGACACGTGCAAGATCCGGGAATACCATGCCATCACCCATGTGCGATTGAACCCACGCACGTGCTTTTTCCTGCAAATTTTGTCGAAGAGTCGATTGCGCTGAATCTTCGGCTCCCGGTGCTGCAGCTGGTCGATCCCCCGAAAATCCACCAGCCATCGCGGCAGTGGACTGACCATAGACTTTTGCATACATCGCAGCATTTGATTTCAGACCAGGCAACGTGAATTTTGAGGTTGGGCCGAGGTTGTACTGATCGCCCGATTGATCCGCAAAGACAGTCACTGCGACTTGACCGGGCTTTGAGCCGCTTTTACCAGGAATCACGACGTCGGCCGGCACACGAAAGATCAGGCCGCCGGGAGCTTCGAAGCGAGTGTTCTTCACGAGCTTCACCGGCGCACTTGAGTAATCATTAATCGCGACGATAGTGCCAGAGGCCTTGTCTTCTGCATGCACCGTGCCTTGTGTCTGAATCACAGTTGAATCGTCGAGATCGGTCGTCTCGACTGTGTATGACAATGAACTTGACGCCGCAGAGGCAGGATAAGCGGTGAAATGTGCTGTGCGATCGAACACAATCGCTTGTGCGTGCGGAACGATGCTCACGGTTGTCGGGCGAAGCGCAACGAGCCAGATGACGATTAGTATCGCGATTGCGACAACCGCGATGATCCAGATCCACATACGTCGAGGAAGCATCGGCGTCCTCGAGCGTTGTCGTGCAGCTTCTCGCGGCGAACGTTCCGGGCTCATCATTCGACTTCTCGTCGATGAAACGGGGATGTTGCGAATTGAACGGCCACCTTCGGGTTGCTCCTCAACTACCTCCTCTTCCTCTTGAGGGACTTTTTCGATTTTGATACGACGTGGATGGCCGGATGCGCCGGCGGGAATGATGTCATCGAAATGATCCTTCATACGAGTCAAGTATATCACGTAGCAGTGGATTCGAGCCTGACCAAAGCCGCCCCGAGAGCGGCTCTCACGTCGGGTGTCACACCTTGCGCAAAAGTCGCAAAGGATTGCATACGTTCGATGCCAACGACTTCGACAACAAATGGCTGCGCGCTCACGGTGAACTGCGTAAAATCGATTCGCGAGAAGAATTGTTGGAGCCACGGCGCGATGTCAGGCATGACTGCGAGTATCATGGTGCCGGGCAATCGACGCTGCTTTGCGAGCTCACCAAATGCTTCTCCGAAGGTCCGCACCAGATCTGGCTCGATGTCTGCGACGGATTTTTTGATTGCGTCGCACGCCGCGCCTTCGCATTCGTCGCGAAAGACCATGCGCATAAGCGATAATGTTTCCTCAGGCATTCCTTTGCCTGCAATCTTTCTGATGATCGAGTGCGCACCTACTTGCACGACAAGATGCTCCGCAGCCAATCCCTCGCGCACGATTGTCATACTGGTCGCTTCCGAGGTCATGTCGGCGATAATGTAGTCGTCGTGCTCTTCTCCCGTCCTTGGGATCACGCGTAAAAGCGCGTAGGTACAGCTACATAGCTGTGGTTCTTTCGCAAAGGTGCGGGTTAGTGTCTCCGTGACGGCGGTGCGAATTTTGGCATTGCAGTCGCTGAGAAGTGTCGCGATAGAAAGCTCATGCGCGTGTTTACCGATCGGCGTCATCGTCGGATACCCATTCAAAAGTGTGCGAACAACGTGTGATTCGACGATGTTTTTCGTATCTAAATCGGCTTCGGCGCTCGCGGCGCGTTCTTTGAGCTGCTCAATCATGTGCGTCGCGATGATTTTCTCGTCGTCAAGTTTGGAAATCACAAGGGTCGTTCCGGAGCGCGACCACGGCGCATGGACAATCGCCCACACGTCTGAAATATTGCTGCGCTTTCCGTCTGCCGTGTACTTTTTGAGTGCTGCCTCTGTCACTTCGGCAACGCCGCTTCCGATCGCGCTCACAGCCGCAGCAAGCTTTCGCTCATCAAGCGACAACACTCGCTCTTCTTGTATCACTACCTGAGCCGGTCCATCTGCAGGGATGTGTACGATCGAAATTCCGACGCTACTCGAGCCGATGTCGGCTATTGCAACAGTCTTTTCACGCGGATGTCCCACGGTAAACGCCATTACCGATAGTATACCGCCGCCGATGCGGATCAGGTCTGCCCGTGTTGAAAATTACGCCAAGACGGCCTTGATGCGACGAATTCCAGATGCGACAGCCTCTTCCTTCAAAATTTTGAAAGTACCGATAAGCTCAGACGTATTTGAAACATGCGGGCCGCCGCAAAATTCTATGGAAAATGCGTTTTCTCGAGGTCCGATGAAGTACACAGACACGGTGTCCGGATATTTTGCGCCAAATTCGTGTTGCGCACCAAGCGTCTCTGCTTCTCCTTTGGGCATCGTGACGCGTTCGACCGGCAACGACTCTTTTATTTTTTGGTTGACTATCTTTTCAACTGCGGCGATCTGTTCAGGCGTCATTTTCTTGTCGAATGAAAAGTCTAGGCGCAGACGCTCTTGTGTGATGTTGGAGCCGCGTTGCTTCACATTCGTCCCCAAAATCTCTTGGAGCGCCGCAAGAAGTAGGTGATGGGCTGTGTGCAGACGTGTCGTCTTTTCTGAATGATCGGCAAGACCGCCTTTAAACTTCTGCTCACTCCCCGCACGTGAGAGTTCCTGGTGTCGCTTCATTTCCGACTTGAAACCGTCCTCATCGACATCAATACCGCGCTCGCGCGCGATCTCGAGTGTCATCTCAAACGGAAATCCGTAGGTAGTAAAGAGCATAAATGCTTCGTTTGGCTCGATATGCCCTGTGGCTGCGATCTTTTCAAACTCTTTCATGCCGCGCTCGAGCGTATGAGCGAATTGTTTTTCTTCTTTCCAGATTTCGTCGCGGATCGTTTCAAACGCTTCTTCACTGTCGAGTTCAGGATAGGCTTGTTTGTACTTCTCGGTGACGAGAATCGCCGAGCGCACCAGCATTGAGTCCTCAGGTCTTTCGCCACCGATGTCCAGTTTCGCAGCATGTTGCGCAGCGCGACGAATCAAACGACGCAGAATGTAGCCGCGCTCTGTATTGGACGGCCGAATCCCCTCCGCAATCATAAAGACAGCGCCTCGTATGTGATCCGCTGCGATCCTGAAGGATCGCTGGTATCGGCTGTCGTCGTAGGCCTTTTGTGAGTGCAGTTCGAGGAGTTCGATGGGGTCCCGGAGCGTATCGATTTCAAACATATCGGGCTTTCCGAGCGAGACCATCGCAATGCGCTCAAGGCCGCCGCCAAAATCGACATTTTGTTTTGGCAATTTTGTAAACGACCCATCAGGTTGTTTCAGGTACTGCATAAAAACGGAGTTCGCGATCTCGAGAAATCTTCCACAGTCACAATTTGGATGGCATTCTGGCCCGTACTTGATGTCGTGCGGCGTTCCGAAATCGTAAAAGATTTCCGAATCTGGGCCACCTGGCTCGCCTGCTGGCATCTGTTCCGGTACACCGGCGCGGCTCCACCAGTTTTTCTTTGCGTCGTAATAGAAGACGCGACCGCCTTGCATGCCGAGCCTGTAGCCATCTGCCTCAGAACCGATAAGGACGTCTTTCGCTGTGATTCCTTTTTTACTGAACAACTCTTTCCAGATCTCCGCTGATTCGGTATCTCGTGGAATCTTGTTGTTCTCATCTCCGATAAAAACCGTGACGAACAACTTTTCGGGATCGAGTTTTATCTCGTCAGTTAAGAATGAGAAAATCCATGGCAACTGCTCTTTTTTAAAATAATCGCCGAGCGACCAATTGCCGAGCATCTCGAAGAACGTAATGTGGCGGTTGTCACCTACTTCTGCGATATCATCAGCACGAAAACATTTTTGGCTGTCTGTAAGTCTCAATCCGAGTGGATGCGGCGCTCCCAAGAGATTCGTGATCAAAGGCTGCATGCCGCTTCCTGTAAAAAGAGTTGTCGGATCGCTCTGCGGAATCAACGACGCGCTCGGAATCACGACGTGGCCGTGTGCTTCAAAAAATGCGAGATATTTCGCGCGTATTTCATTGACCGTCATCACAAAAGCCTATCTCGTTTTTTTAAAAAAGAAAGAGGCCGGGTGTTGCCGGCCTCTCGTAACTCACATATGCTCACTCCACTTTCGTGGAATGTCGCTCCATCTGCGCGATCACTTCGTTCAATTCCACCATCAACTTCGCACTTTCGGCAAGATGCCGTGCGACGATGGGCAGATCGCTCTTGTGATTTTCGTGGATGAAGAGCAGGAGCTTCGCATCCCTTAGTCGTTCCTGAACGACTTCGAGATTGTCGCGATTTATGCGAAGCATATTTTTTATAGCTGCCCAACGATGATATGCACTGACTTCGTTTGTGCGCACAGGCTTATCTGAGGCTTCGCCTGTCCGCACCACTTCACCGCGTAGGAACGCAAGTTGAACGTCCTTCGTGATGACACGCTGCGCGAGCCCCCACTGCAGGCTTGGATCAATCTTCGTAAGCTCAGTTGCGGCCGTCACCGGCAGGCGTTTGGCCTTTGGCAACCGTGGATCCAGAAGCGCGAGTACACGCGGTTCAAGCTTCCGAAGATCATGCATATCCTTTGCCCACGCCTCACTGATGCCGAGTAGTCCCGCAGCTTTTTCCATCGGCAAACCTGCTTTCAGGAATTTGTCGGTGGTTTTCATCGTCTCGATTGGCGAATGGCCTTTCCTGATGAAGTTGGCGATACCGGCCAAAAGAAATTGAATGACGTCATCATCGGCTTCGACAAGATCAGCTTTGTAGAGCGGTCGCCGATCTTCAGGGATCAACCAAATACCGCGCAAGCGGCATTCGCCGTCGACGAGTTCGTACTGGCTTTTACCGGGAACGTCGCGTCGTTCCGTGACACCGTTCTTGTCGTAGAACTCGCAACGGAAATCCGCCGGCTTGTAGCGAATCATCCCGCGGGTGGTCTGCGCCATCGTCAATGGATTGTTGAAGACTGCGGATGTGCGCTTCGTCGAAGTAGTCACGCGGCTGAAAGGGACACGGCCTGATGTCGGACACGGGTATCGTGATTTCGCGGGCAGAAGACAACGCCGTCTTAATCTTTGCCAAAAGCCCGAGGTACGCGTGTGAACCACTTTGGTCATCTTCTTGCTCGAAGAAGGCTGAGGCACTGCTCGCAACAACTGCTGGCTTGTTCATCGTTGGTCTCCCCAAGATAATCGAATGGATGTTGAAGAAGTAAAGGAACCTAGGAGCTACCGTATGTGAAAACTCTAAGATTTGCAAGCAAAGAAAGAGCCCCGGGATTCAGCCGGGGCTCTCGTTTTCTGCAGGCGATTCATTAGTAATCGCTCATATGTTCTGGTTGTTCATCAAGAGCGCCTGAGGCAACAATCTTGCGCCAGGCTTCTTCGCTTTTCGACAACATGTCGATCCCGGCGTCGACGATCCCGTGATCCGTTTCGACAAAGGCGTGATAGAGCTCCACGTACGCTTTTGCGATCGGATAGAACGGATGGCTGTGCGGGACGTCTGCAGTCGCGCTTTTCAGTCGGGTGAGATCAATACTTTTTACCTTTGAACCATCCCGCATCATTTGTTCCAACTCAACTCGCGCGCGATTTACTTGCGATTTGACTGTGCCAACTGCACAGCCGAAGATTTCAGCAGTAGTTTCATGCGACAAGCCAAGGTACCCTATCGCGATCAGGGAATTTGACTGTTTCCGCGGCAAACACGCAATTAAAAGCAAAAGGTGACGGTAGTCATGCGACACTTCTGCCTCACTCTCACCCAACCCAGTGCTCAGCGCGAGGACGTTCTCGAATACAGGGTTCCACTCCTGTTCGCGCTTGCGTTTGCGGTACTCAGAGCGATACACATTGCGACATATGGTGACAAGCCAGGCCTCCATGTTGGTGCCTGGTTCAAACGACGCTAGGTTTTGAAGCGCCTTGATGAGCGTTTCCTGCGTCAGGTCGTCCGCGCGATCAGTGTTGCCGCTGAGCGCGATCGCATACGAGCATAAGTGCGGAATTTTACTCAACAGCAACGCTTTTACACTCTCACGCTGCACATCGGTGCTGCCGTGTCCATTGGGCTTGGTCATATCCCCTCCACATAGCTCCAACCTATTTCCTGGAGGCGACGATACCACTTCTTCTTCATTTGTAAATTGGTCCTGATTTGAGGGGAGGAAGTGAGTAATTGCAGAAGCAGTCCTCAAGCGATACTATGCCCCGATGAAATACGATACCCATACACTACCAAACGGTCTTCGCGTCGTTCTTGCTCCGATGCGCGACTCGGAGACGGCGACCGTTATCGTCATGACTGGCACTGGTTCGCGGTACGAAAACGAAAAAGAAAATGGGCTCGCACACTTCCTCGAGCACATGTTCTTCAAGGGCACGAAAAAACGAAAAGGTGCAAAAGAAATTAGTGAAGAGCTCGACGGAATCGGTTCACATTACAATGCGTTTACCTCGAAGGACCGCACTGCCTACTATGCGAAGGTCAGCAGTCGCTTTCTCGATACGGCACTCGATGTGATTTCAGATATTTTTCTCAACTCGACACTTCCCGCCGAAGAAATCGAGAAAGAACGCGGAGCTGTGATTCAGGAAATTGATATGTATGAAGATATGCCGATGCGCACGATTGATAATGTCTTTGACGCAATGATCTTCAACGCTGACCATCCGCTCGGTCGGACTATTCTCGGGCCAAAAGACAACATCCGTTCCTTTACGCGAGAGGAATTTATCGCGTATCACAAGCGCAATTACGTACCAGAGAATACCGTCGTCGCCGTCGCCGGGGCATTTGATCAGAAGGCGATTCTCTCCAAAATTACCCGCACGTTTTCTCATCTGAAGTCTTCCTCGGCGCCGACATACAAGCGCTTTGCCGGAACTCAGGACAAGTCGCGCGTATCGATCAAGCAAAAGAAAACGGATCAGACGCAGCTTATGATAGGTGTGCCGGCGTATCCGTATTTGCACAAGGACGAGTTCGCGCTTGAGGTACTTTCGGCGATACTCGGCAGCGGTATGAGTAGTCGCCTCTTTATGGAAGTGCGTGAGAAGCGCGGACTCGCCTACTCGGTGCACGCATGGGCGGAGAAATATCCTGATACCGGTTATTTCGTCGCGCAGGCAGGCGTTGAGCACGCTAAACTCGAGAAGGCGGTCGAGACCATACTTGCAGAATTTAAGAAAATCAAAGAGAAAAAAGTCGGCGCAGCGGAGCTCAAAAAAGCCAAATCGTACATCAAAGGTACGACAGCACTGTCACTCGAATCGAGCGATGCAATTGCCGGGCATGGGGCAAGCGATCTTATCAATTTTGATGCAATCCGTACTCTCGAAGATATCAATGCTGCAATTGATACAGTCACGGCCGCCGACGTGCAACGTGTCGCCAAAGACATCCTGAAAAGTGACAAGCTCAACCTCGCTGTCATCGGTCCTCACTCAGACAATCAGCGTTTGTTGCGAATGCTCCAGATATAGACCTCTGCGGGGCGTCCGTCCGCGAGTCGGACTGTGTGACGCCTGTAGCCACGCTCATAGCGATCGCAGCGCTTCAGCTCTGATGGCGTCAGTTCGATGCGAAGTCCGCGCACTCTCGAACGGTTGCTCTTTTTGATGTTGAAATAACCACCGAATTCCTTCGGAATTCGTATGCGTTCGTACCCGGGTAAAAATGCACGGGTGCCTGTGAGCGCGCGGCCGAAGGCCGCGCGCTGGTACCGGTGAAATTTCAACTGACCGTATACGAAGACCGGAGTCATATTCATACGCTACAGTATATAAAAAAGTGGAGGTGACGCATCAAGCGTCACCTCCCTCAAGAAAACGTCTCACCACATCGACAACCTGATCGATGACAATGTCGGGACGACCGTCCGACACATTTGCGAATACGGTGTCGCAACGTTTGATCTCTTCTTCGGTCACTGGATCTTGTTCAATCAAGAGATCAATCGACCACTCGCCGATTTCCTGACGGAGTCTGATTCGTTCTCTGCGCATTCGCTCCGACGCGAAGATGCCGACCGTGAGGACCTTTCCGTCCCACTCCCTGAGAAATCTCCTCATGCTGTCGGCCACGACAGGACTGACGTCGGTGATCCCACGACGGTGGCGGAGTATCTGTGATTTGGACGGGCCGGAACGCTGCGATTCACCGATCTTTTGCCATGCGACAAGTTCGTCGAGCGCGATGAGTTTGTCGAACGAGTCATTTGATATGAAGTCATACTGACGACCGCTGACTTCACCTTCCCGCGGCCTACGAGTCGTGTACGTTGTCATACGTTGCAACTGCGGTACCGCCGTGAGCACACCGTCTACAATCGTCCCTTTACCCGCGCCGCGACGTCCGCACACGAGTACATGTCGATACTGTAAGGACATTGAAACCTCCCTCTATGCCGGCGCAGATTATGCCACAAGTTCTACTCAGAGCCAATCTATAGGCTTTTTCCCTCGCTCTTGCAAATATGTATTCGTTTTACTAAATGGCTTCGAGCCGAAAAAACCGTGTGCGGCTGAAAACGGAGACGGATGTGCCGATTCGATAATCTCGTGTTTTTCCCAGTCGATCAGGCTCCCTTTTGATTTCGCATAGTTGCCCCAGAGGATGAAGACGAGGTTTTCTTTTTTGTCAGAGAGAGTTCGAATCACAACGTCGGTAAATTGCTCCCACCCTTTGCCTTGATGTGAACCCGCCTGATGCGCACGCACTGTCAGCGTTGCGTTGAGGAGTAAGACGCCTTGCATCGCCCACCGCTCCAAGTCGCCGCTTCGATGTACTAATTTTTGTCCAAGATCGCTTTCTATTTCCTTAAAGACATTTTGAAGTGAGGGCGGGAGTGTGATTCCCTCGCCCACAGCGAAACAAAGACCGTTGGCTTGTCGTGGCCCATGGTACGGATCTTGCCCAAGTATGACGACCTCGACTTTGTCGAATGGCGTCAACTCGAACGCTCGGAAAACCTCTTTGGGTGGCGGATACACGATCGCATGCTGCCACTCACCTTTTACAAAATCAGTGAGTTGTTTGAAATAGTCTTTATCGAATTCGTCCTGCAAAATCTTTTTCCATGATGGTTCAATCTTCACGTCCATCGCGCCAGTATATACAAAGATTGAGGGCGGCGCCGTCGCGTCGCCCTCCGTGTCTTATGCTGCCCGCTTTACGTTACGAACAGTGGGAGACTTCGTCTCCCGACGCCGTTTGACCGGCCTGAAATAGCGCGCACGCGAGTTCTCCACCTCCACGTCATTTGGCTGGAGCCATCGCTTGAACTCGACCACTACACCCTTGATGCCTATATGATGTTGCCTCCGCGCTTTCTTCGTCAGATAGCACAGATTCAGCTCGAGTTCGTAGGTACCACCATACCGCCACTCGGGATACGTATGGACTGACGCGTCAGACGCAATCAGCGTCGCCCCCATCGTGTAGCCCCACTTTTTTCCTGCTTTGTAGAAGCGGTGGTACGTCACGCTCGGTCGGCGGCTTTTTTCGTGTCTGGTAATTTTGAAGTGCTTACCGAGCCGTCGCTGAAACGTCTTTGCGATCCGTTCCATTTCGTCGTATCGAGCTGGTGAAATAATCGCCGCCCGATTTGCACAGTCGTGGAACGTGATCGTCGTGGTCATCCGGTAGGGATGAAACTTGTGTTCCTGCACGTCATCACTCCTTGTAATGCATCAGGCCGAAAGTGCCCGCCGGCCAGTATAGGCAAACTAAGGGTATGCGCAACCACTACCGAGCGCTTTCTTCAAAAAGTAGTTCTCGTTTGCGCTCGACACCACCCCTGTTGTAACCACGCATCGTCCCATCGGACGCGATGACGCGGTGGCATGGAATCGATGAATCGTAGTTGGTGCGCATGATCGCTCCTACTGCTCGTGCGGCTTTTGAGTTTCCTGCTTTCGTTGCCACTTCTTTGTACGTCATCGTCTTGCCTTTTGGGATTTTCCGGACGATTTCGCGAACTTTTTCCGTGAAGGTTTTCATATGCCGAGTGTACCAGACCCTGTCGTGGATTTTGATGAACTTTTTACTTTCGCCTGTGCCTGCAGTTTCTTCCCAGCCGCCTCTCTGTATCGACAATAATCACAATCTTCGGCAGGAGCAGGAATCGCCTCACTATCTAATGTCCTTTTGATATGCATGAGTGTCTTTTCAATCCATGAATCGTCTCCCGTATGCGGAACGAGCGTCACTTCAAATTCGAGAATACCGTCGAATGCTTTCTTGTCCTTCCCGGCATTTGCATACACGAAATAGCCTATATCTCTCACCTTAAATCCGTTCATGCGAAAAAGCCACTGATACACTTCCATCTGCTGCTTGTATCCAATGTGCCAGTCTTTATCGAGCGCTTCGATTTTCTCGTCTTTGCTGGTGGATTTGTAGTCGACAATAATGAGCTCGCCTTTTGGAGTCGTCCACACGTCGTCGACAGCGCCGGAGACGACAAAGCCGGTCTGCGGGTGCGCGTATTCAATGCCTTTAAATGTGTCTCGCCAGATATCTATCTTCGGGTGTTGAAACGGTACGGCATCGACACCGTATGCTTTCGTCAAAGGGTGTGTTGTCTTCCCGACGCGGTGAATGTCGAATTCCTTCTTCAGAAGCGCGTCGACTGCGCTGTTGAGGTTGAATGGAAAGCCGGGCGGTCGAGCAGTACCGAGTTTGTTGTCGACGTAAAAGCAGCGGGGGCACTCGAGGAACAGTCCTATTTTTGATCGCGAAAGACGCCACTTGTTGCCACCGTAGTTCCAATCAGGCTTTCGATCGGGCTTATAGTACTGACTCATCGCCCGAGTATAGCAAAGGAATCTCTGCTGAGTCAGTTGGAAGATCCGTTCAACGGCAGCTGATCTTGTGTTTGCGCGCCGTTGGTCTCAAACCAATGTTTGAAACGCATCTCCATGTAATACATGCCGGTGAAAATGATCAGCGTAAAAAGCACGGTGAAGAGTGCGATCGTGAAGAGGCCGAAGCCCACAGCGACGCCCATTGCGGCGACGATCCACAGACCTGCCGCGGTCGTGACGCCATGCAGCGTATCGCCGCGAAAGATAATGAGACCGGCACCGATAAAACCAATGCCTGTTACCACGGCTGCAGGAATTTGAGTCGGCTCTATGTTGACGATACCGATGAACGAGTTGTTGATGTAATTACCGGTGATGATAAAGAGACACGCGCCGAGGGCAACGAGGCTAAAGGTGCGTGTGCCGGCAGCTTGCTTGGCCAGGACCGCTCGCTCAGTGCCGATAACTCCACCAAGAAAGGTCGCGAGCGCGAGCTTCGCGATCATCATTGTGGTCGTATCAGCGAACAATTCTGTCCCGTGCATATGAACAGTATAAATCAAACGCCGCACAGGCGGACGGCTTCTTCCATCACCTGTGGAATTCGCGACGGTTTGATGCCGTACTCGTGCAGCATGTGACCCGTTGCGACATGTTTACAGAGAACGATCTTGTTGTCGAGCAGGCGATGCTTTTCACCGTCACTCAGCGTCGTGAGACACGTCAGCGGATGCACGCGAGCCGATTCGATCATTGTCAGCAAATTGTTGTTGTGAGGATAATCCCATCCGAGTAGCGTGAGATTTGAGCATTGCGCATAACGGATCGCGTTTCTTGTAAATCGCGTATTGGTAACGAGCCAGCCCTGATCGATGCGCGACGAAGTTTCTGGTGCATTGTGGAGGTCGTCGTAGCGAGCCTTTACGTACAACGCATCTTTTATATCTGTCTTGCCACCCGGCTCGTTGTGAAATTTCGCCTCAATGCCGATACGCTTACCGCCTTTCTCTGCGAGAACATCAACTTCGTGTGGCGCGCAGCGGCCAGTGAGGGCGACTCCGGTGCGAGCGCTCCAGCCGTGCGCACGCAAGACCTCTGCCAAAAATTGCTCAAAGGGAAAACCAGACGGTCCGAGCTCAAAGACGGCGCGCTTGATCGAGTAGCGCGCAGCAACCGGCGTCGTTTCTTCTCGCTGAAGAATTTCGAATGCGTGTCGATAAATCTCTTCAGTCGTGATGTTCGGTCGTACATGATGCAGGACCGCCGCGGTGATGCGCGCGCGTGCGGTCGAAGACGCGCCCGCGCGCGCGAGTGAATCCTCAAGTTTCGAAGGATCAAACGGCTCCTGCTCGCCATCAGCTTTTGTCACCAACACATGTTTGAGAGGAGCGACCTTACGTACATTACTTCTGACGAGCGTGTCTGACATCTATTTACTGTATCATGCCACCTCCGAGACACTCGTCACCGTGGTAGATAACGAGTGACTGGCCGGGCGAGGCAAGATGCGGTTTTTCAAAATGAACTGTAATCGTGTTGTCGATTTTTATGCGCGCTCGCACTGGTGTCTCACGATATCGTGCTTCTACGTCCGCATCGAATGCATGGTGGGGCTTTTCTCCTATCCAGTGAACATCTCGCAACTCTAGATCTAGACGTTCAGCGTCGTGGCGATGCTCTGATACTTTCACAATATTCGATTTCGGATCTATACCAACGACATAGTGAGTGACGTTTGAAATCGTTGTAAAGCCGTGTCTTTGGCCGATAGTATAGAGAGCGGCGCCGTCATGCGTGCCTATCTCTCTTTCGTTCGTGTCGACGACCGAACCTTGCTTCAGGGAGATAAAGCGTGCAAGAAAGTCTTTCATCGTGACATCACCGACAAAGCACAGTCCTTGACTATCTGGCTTATCTGCATTTGGCAGGCCAAACTTCTTCGCAAGAGTGCGAATTTCACGCTTCGTATATCCGCCGACCGGGAACAAAGTTGTTGCCAAGTCATCACTTGAAACTCTGTATAGAAAGTACGACTGATCTTTTGAAGCATCTTTTCCGCGTAACAATCTGCCCTCTTTTGTTTGCGCGTAGTGCCCCGTCGCAATGAAATCGGCACCTTCTGAAAACGCCCATTTTTTGAACGAACCAAATTTGATCGACTGGTTGCACAACACATCAGGATTTGGTGTCACGCCGCGCGCATAGTTCTCGATCATGTTGCTCACTACGTCTTTTTTATACTCTGCTGACAAATCGATCTCGCGAAACGGAATACCGAGAGCAGCGCAGACGCGGATCGTGTCGAGTCGATCTTCCCGCCACGTACACTCAATAAATTCGGGTTGCCAGATCTTTATGAATGCACCCGTGACGTCATAGCCGTGTCGCTGCAGCAAAAGCGCAGCGCTCACCGCAGAGTCGACACCTCCCGAAAGCCCCACGTATACCTTCTGCATGCCATCAACCTAGCACGCCGCGAGATTAATTTCCCAAGTATAGAGCCTTTTGCTGCAGATGTTGCGCGTACGTCTTGCTGTAATGTGTCACGCCTGCTTTATCTGCAAGATAGTACAGATAGTTGTTCTTCGTCGGGTCGAGCGCCGCCAAAATAGAGTCCATCGACGGGCTCCCGATTGGCGTGGGCGGCAGACCCTTGTGCGTGTAGGTGTTGTAGGGATCATCTTCATTCGTAAGATCTGCGCCAGTCAGTTGAAATGTCCCCTTACCTATGGTGTAGAGAAATGTCGCATCCACCTGAAGTGGCATACCGCGCGCGAGACGATTCCACAGAACTCCTGCGATCATTTTTCTATCTGACGTCGTCCGCGCTTCTCGCTCCAAAATCGAAGCCATCGTAATGATATCGGCAAGTGAATGCCTGGATGTCGCGATCGCTGGCGTTACGCTTGCCATCTGCGTATCAAAATTTTGTCGCAACGATTGGATAACAAGCTGATCAGTAGCGTTTGGTAGAAAGAAGTACGTATCGGGAAAAAGATAGCCTTCTTGCGGCAGTGCGTTAGCGAGAAAACGTTGCTCGTCAAAGCGTTCAAGCTGCGGGCCAAATAAATTCGCCATTTGTTTTACCGTCGTCCCTTCGACGACGCGAAAACGTGTAGGCTCGAGCCCGAAGGCGCCGACAGATATGGTCCGGGCAATCTCAAATACTGATTCGGGCTGTTTAAAGAGATAATCACCGGCATGGACACTGTGCTCGTGTCCTCCGAGCGTAACGAGCACTTCGAGCGCGAGCGTTGAGCGAATGACATGGGCAGCCTTGAGCTCGGAGGCAGCTTGTGAAAGTGAGGAACCATCATCGATTGTCACGAGCCGCTGCAGAGGAAATTGATCCGGTGGTTGAATGACGAATACGTAGACTACAATCGCGATCGTGCCAAGAGTGACCGCGATGATGCTCGTGCGACGATTGGAATGCTTTTGCCAATGCGTGAGAAATGCGGCAAGCATGCGATCGCGAGCATTGAAGAATCGCGTCAGAAATTTACTCGTCGGTCGCATGTGTGAGGAATCCGATACAGGCTATTTGGGAAGATTCGAGGGCGGCGGCGCTTTTTTGGCGGTGATGCGCTCGAGTCCAGGCGTTGCGACCGCGCGAGAAGGTGGGTGCCACAGCGTCGCGAGCGCTTCGACGCTCATCATGTTGTATGGCAATATCCAAGGCGAATAAAAATGGCTGCGTCGACGGTAGCAATCGAGAAATTGTCGTGTTGTACGGATCCAGCGAATGTCCCACAGATCCTGCCACGGATAATCGAAGACATTGTGCCAGCGGCGCGGTCGTAGCTGGTTGCCCCATTGGGTGTTGCCGACTGGTCGCCACATCCAGCGTACTGCCGTGTAGCCGGGACTTCCAAACGACGCCGGATCCGCAATATAAATGCCACGACCTCCAACGCTATATGGCCATTTGCCCATGTTGCGATCGATCGACTTCACCATTTCCGTCTGCCTAAATTGGTTCACACGCGCTCCGCGGCGCCATGATTGCGCAGGATCGTCCGGGTCGCCCGCAGCTTGTTTACGAATCGCGTCGATCTCGTCTTTGAGTAAGCCCGCCCAACGAGGCTCTGACCCGAAAAAAGTCTTTTTTGAAGGGCGCTGATCTTTATTGGCCGTAATGACGAATTGGATCCAAATCTGTTCTGTCGGCTTCAACGTACTGAATCGCTCCAAAATCTGCGCCAAGGGGTCGATCTTGTATTCCTCCTTTGGGTCGGCGTCGAGTTCGAAGTCGACATACGTCTTCAGCTGGTACGCGTCGTTGTGCGGCTCCAAACGCCAGTCGGTGCAGAAACACACATGTTCGTCGGGGTCGAACGTCCATTTTGAAGCGTAATCCTCGACTTCGTAGAGCTCGACTTCAGGATATTGCGCGTAGATTGCTGCCTCGACCGTCGAGCGCCATTGCCGCCAACACCAAATGTAGAAGTGAATCTCGCCGCCAAAGGAGGTGATCTCGAGTGAGTAGATCGGGCGAACCTGCCCCTGCCAAATACGGTTGAAATAGGTCGTCTCGCCTGAATCGCTCCAAATGTGCGAAAGGGCGACCTCCATCGCGCGAGGCGATTTCACAACATCGCGGGCAAATTTTACCTCTAGTAAGACGGGCTTTTGACGGGCGAGAAAGCCGGCGCGTGCATACCAGACCCACATTTTCCACGCGCAGATGACGGCTCCAATCGGGATCCAGATTGGAGATGTGCCGATGACCCATTCGATCGCAAAAAGAGGAAGACCCGGTATCTGACGCCAAAGGATCGCGAGCAGACCGACGAAAAGAATGCTTAGAAAAAGCCCGCGAGAAATGCCCCAGAAATCGCCGATAAAGCCGTCGGTGATATCGTGGAAGTCCAAACTCAGGAGTTCGCCGACGAGCGAGCGAGGTACGCTTGTGGTGATGATCTGCTCCTGATCGTAGGTCTTGATCATAGAGATAGTTTAGCATCGAATACAAAACCGCCGGCCGTGTATGCACACGGCCGGCGGTTTTCAATCGTGCTTATTTCGCGAGCGCGTACTTGCCGTCTTGCGTGCGCGTAAACATCGAATTCTGGAGGTTGACGACGATCGTCGCGTCTTTTACGTAGCGTTCTCTCTTCACCCGGTCGATGATTTCATCGCGCGTGAGCGGCGATTCGCGCTCCAAAATACCTTTGATGACGTCTCGAACGATGCCTGGCTGGTAGCCCCACTCTTTCAAGGCGTACAGGCCGCGACCTACAAGCACGAAACGGTTGTCTTTGATAAGTTCGTTGTGTGTGGTGGCTGGGTGCGCTTCACGACCAAACAGTTTTTCAATACCCTTTGCGACTTCGATGAAGTGCATGGGAGATCCGTGGCGCTTCAAGGTAAGATACGCAAAGTCACGGGTGTTTTTGATGCGGACGTGCGGGCTTTCGACTCGACCCCACCCGCCCAAGGGGTTCTTGCCGAT
>CAZOZG010000022.1:0-18378 GCA_964584225.1 uncultured Candidatus Saccharibacteria bacterium
AAAGCGGCGCCAGTTCGGATTGAGGTCTGCAACCCGACCTCATGAAGCCGGAATCGCTAGTAATCGTGGGTCAGCCACACCACGGTGAATACGTTCTCAAGCTTTGTACTCACCGCCCGTCAAGTCAGGGAAGTTGGGAGTGCCCGAAGCACATCCTCGCGATGTACCAAGGCAAACTCAATGACAAAGACTAAGTCGTGATGGCATTCTGCCATTCGTTGCGACACTCTGGTGGTAACACCAGAAATGAAACTCGGCTATATGCTGGAATACCTGTGAATCCTGGGCTACAGTTGCCTCATGGCAGCTGTGACAACGCCTCAGGTGCAGAAAATCAGCAGGGAAGTCGTTATTGACCCCTCAGAGACTACACGCCGAGCTCCTTCAGAAGGAGAAATCAAAGCGTATCTGCAAGGTGCGCTGCACGATGCTTCTCTCAACAAAGGGAAGCGATATAGATTCACGCAAAGCAATCGCGGATGGCTCGAAAAACTGCAGCAACTGCTGCAAACACTCGGCTATCGATCGTGGATCTACAAGGAAGGCAAGACGCGGACAGTTCATACACTGGAAACACTCGCGTCGTTTCTCGACTTCAAGTTCGATCCTATCGGATTGAGCAAAGAAGAGAAAATTGCCTACGTTCGCGGATTCTTCGATGCGGAGGGAGGAATTCCTCGCATAGAAAACGCGATCTTCTATATCCAACTCGTGCAGAAAAACAAACCCAAGCTCGAGAGATTGAAAGAGATTTTGTCCGAAGTCGGCATCGACTCCGGCAAGATCCATAATCCAAGCGTGAGGGTTGATCCGGAATACTGGCGATTCTTTGTCGCGACTCGTTCGCACAAGGATTTCGCTCGAATCATCGGATCATGGCATCCGCGCAAAGACGCAATCTTCAAAAGAAGGATGGTGATATAGTCCATGCCTCGTGGCGACACGAGGGGAACACATGAACAAGGCACGGGTAGGGGAACCTGCTCGTGGAATTATTCCAAACGGAAAGATCATCCTCCTTCGGGAGCGAAGATCGTAGTCGATTTGAGTATCTCGATCGAGTACTCAAGGGAAATCGCATTCATCCTCAAATGATGTCCGACACACGCGTAAGCGTGTGACGGATCCGTTCACACGGCATTGCCGTGTGTCGGACGTGACTCGCAGCAAATGCTGCGGTTTGGACGGAACAAAAGAGTGTATAAGCAAAAAGCCCTGAGAAATCAGGGCTTTTTGTATGGTAAGATTTTTGTATGGGTGGGGTCAAGGAGGCTTTACGCACATTCAACTGGGTTCGCGCAGTCTGGGCGGGAGCAATATTCGTTGCGATATTCTTTTTCTACGATAAGTTTTCGTTTCCGATTCTGTGGACCATTCTTCCGCACCCATCCTCACCAGAAAATCTGGATTTCCTTTGGGGTACTGCTTTGCCGGCTTTTCTTTGGATAACACTTATTTTTTTCTGGTCGGTGTGTATCAAATTCTATTTCGCGAAGTCGTTAGTGAGATTATCAGAGAGCATTCTCCTCGGGATCTTTTTTGCGTTGTCCATGCATTTGTACGCTTGGGTCATGGATGTATACACCCTCACTTTTAGCTCTAGAGGTTTTGCACCGTATCCGTTTTTCGATCTCTCTTTCATAGCAGTCCTCGTGGTCGCGACAGTAGTCCTTACGTACGTTCTTAAGTACCTCCGCTTGATTGGTGGGAGAGTAGGGTCTGACCCCTCAGAAAGGTGAATTGTGTGGTATGATATTTGAATGGCACGGCGTCCGCGTATCGATCTAGGCGATTACGTCTATCACATCATCAATCGAGCCAATGGTCGCGCCCGCATCTTTCACAATCCCGCCGATTATCAGGACTTTGAATACTTGCTTTCGGAAATCAAGGAAACGTACGAGATGAGAATTCTCGCCTATGTCATCATGCCGAATCACTGGCATTTGTTGTTGTACCCGCGGAAGGATGGCGATCTTTCCCAAGCGCTAAGGTGGCTCGGTACTGCACATGCAACGCGTCATCACGCGCGCAAGGGTACTATTGGTGGAGGGCATGTATATCAAGGACGGTACAAATCATTTCTTGTTGAAGAGGATCATCATTTGTTGACGGTATTAAAGTACATCGAGCGTAATCCGGTGAGAGCGAAACTGGTCGCTCGTCCTGAAAAGTGGAAATGGGGGAGCGCGCATCGCAGACTAAGCGGTACAACGAAGGAGAAAAAACTTCTCGCGGAGCTACCAGTGGATCTTCCGCGGGATTATCGTGCGTGGATCAACGAAGTCGAGCCTTCCGAGGAACTGAGCGAGATACGTCACGCAATCGCGAAAGACGCGCCGTACGGCGCAGTAATTCTGCCGAACAATATTAGAACACGATAATTCTATTATTGAGGGGTCAGACCCCGTGTATCCTTTCCATAACGGAAAGTCTTTTGTTACCATTGCCAAAAGCGTGGTTTCTGTTGAATGCATAAAAGGTTATCGCTGCCTTCTTGAATATAGTCGGATACAATTCCTGATCAAAGGCTGATTGCTTTGGGAGATTCAGACACGGGTCAACCTTGGCCCGGTCGTGATCTTCGTAAAAACCCATCGGCTCTTCGTGCTCGAAAAGGCGACGTGCCATTTCGTGGCAAATCTCTTTGAGAATCCGTTCGTCGAGGTAATTAACGCGAGAAGCTTTCTCCTCGGTCATAACGGGAAAGGTCTACGAGGGTTTTACCGTAGTTTTTGATCGTGAAATCAATGCCAGCCTTGGCTTTCTGGTTGACAGTGCGAAAATCTCCCGTTTTCTCGGATTTCTTGGCACGAAAGATTTTTCGAAGCCACTTCATACTGGCATAGTAGCATATTGACCCTTGTGACGCGACCACTCCTCAACGGCTCAAAACGCAAGCCAATTTTAATTCTTATCTCTGTAGAAAGACTTGATCGCTTGAGGGTCGTTTATGGATGGCAGTCCTTTTGCCTGCAGTAATGAATTCAGTTTTGTCGTAGCACCGGCCGTATCTCTCCAAATCACAAATTGCTCGTATAGCCCTCTCGCATCAGCATCCGACAAAGCCGAGGCGATTTCCTCAGAATACTTTGCCGCATTGATCCCGGAGGTATGTTCATAGAGCTTCTCAGCCACTATTGTTGCAACAAAGTAGTGGAATGCTGCCGGAAGTGATTCGTCGGCGCCGGGGTCGCTGTTTGCAAGTTTTTCGGTGTATCGAGCGAGAGCACTGCGAGATGTTTGGTCAACATAGCTTCCGCCTATCTTCACGTCTGGGTACGCCTGTGCGATGCGAGTTTTGAGTAATTCGTGCGCAGACCCGTATATCACGAGAGCTTTAACGGCACTATTTTTTAGAAAAGAGGGACGGCGCGCAGCCGCTTTTGCCAGAATGCGTGGTAGTTGCTGTACCGCGATCTCTTCTCGCTCTTTGTGCTCAGCAGCGATGAATCGCGCGGCTTCTTGAAAAAGCATCCGTGCGTCTTCGTAGCTCGGAAGGGGCGATTTATGCAAGATGAGGTCAGAGTTCATTATCAAATTTTCCTCCATGCCCTTGCGGTATTTTTCATATGAAGGATGCATGACCGGCATGTCAAAGGGATGTATGTATAGACTACTACCTCGTTGCTGTAAGGTTCGAAGCAGTTCCGTATTGAACTCAATGAAGCTGGCATTTGTATATCCGAGATCTTCTATGGTTGATTTGAGCGAACGTTTACCTTGAGATAAATCGTTGTAGATCTCCGGTGCTTGCGGAGTCCACCCATCTTCTTCAATCAGCGCAATATCAATACCAGTGAGCCGCTGTCGAACCGCCTTCGCGTCGTTCTTGGTCAAGTGAGGGGCGAAAGAAAATGAGATCTCGACGGGCGGGAAATTCTCCAAACCTTCTTTCTGCAGCGCTTCTTTGAGCGTGGTGGTCTGTTCAGACTGTTCGATCTTCTTGTTCGAGAAAACACCTTTTGGTTCCATCGAATCACTCATGAATTAACAATACCACTCAATTCAGGAACGGCTCAATATTCCTCAACGGCTCAAAACGCAAGCAAAATCAAAAGGGGCACCGAGGCGCCCCTTTCGCAACAATTCGTATGATTGTGCGTTATTCCAGTTTTCGTTTTTCAGTGATGTAGCAGTGCTCGGTGCCGACGAGCCTGTAGTAGTAGGTGAACTCGCCCTTCTCCGACTTACGAGCTTCAGCTTCGTTCTGCCGATTCAACCACGGGAAGAACGCTTCCCAGTGTTCGCGGTCTGCTTGTGACATGGTCGGCCATTTTGTCGGGTCGACACAGGTCGGACTCATGTACATCCGCGAGTAGGAACCGTAGAATCGCCACTGGTCGTCCGTAAATCGCTTCGCCCTGATCCGCTCGGCGACATGCTCGGGTCCCTTGAAGTACAGGCTAATGACGCCGGTACCTTCGGTATTCTTTTCGCCGGTGAAGGAATCAATCATCTCACCGACGAAGAAGGTAATCAGCAACATCCCGCCTACCCCCAGCGTGAGGATCAGTACCCATTTCAGGATCTGGTCGATCACCTTCTTGTGCCTATTGGGTGCAACAACTGCCGCTGCGTTCATCTGCGTATCCTCCGACCGCTCTGGTCTCTGGAGTGAACAATGGATGTTGCTACGCAACACCTCTATTAAAACTATGTTCCTTAACGGCTCAAAACGCAAGTAGTAAAAATCGAACGGCGCAGGAGTAAAAAACTTGCGGTCGCATTGCTGCGACCGCTTGTACGGTTTCGAAGACGAAAGTACGGGGCAGGACGTAATCAGTCGCCCGGCAGACCGGGGAACCCACGCCTTCGACGTTCGCCGTAGCGAATGTCGTTTAGCCAATCGCGCCGCTCACATTCGGCTTTGAATCTGGACCAATTGTTCCAAATTGATCTCCGTCGTTTAGCCTGACGTTCATTGAAATCTTGCGCGGCTTTTGACCGAAGCAGTCTCGATACGTCGTGGTACATAGTGCTGTCTCCTTGTGAAGCGACGTGCAGGGTACTACAAACCGCTCAAAAAGCCAAATCAGGAATGATTTATGTCCCTCAACGGCTCAAAACGCAAGTATTTGGGTGCTAGAATTCCTTCATGCCCCCGCAGGGATCAACGCCCACATTTTGGGAGCGATGCAACCAAGTCACCTGGTATTCCAAGCTCGGCGCGATCATTCTTTTCCTCGGCGTCATTCCATCACTTTGTTTTTATATAGGAATGCAGTATCAGGACATGTTAGAGGTGACGGCACCTACTCTCACTGATATGGCCAACACAGCACCCATCGCTCATACAAACGTGTCTCCGAAATTGCCCAATGGGATGGTATTCGATGATATCAATTATGACAACAGCATGGATGTCGGGCTTCAAGATGAATCTTCGGGAGAAGGGAATGTGCACTTTCGTTTTTATACCTACAGCACCTCGAGTGACTCGCTTGTTCGGAGCAATCTAATTCCAGTGGATTGGTTTAATCCAACCTTCGACTCAAAAGCTCAAACGGTGACGACGTACGACAACCAAGGTGCGGCTGGGGATTTTTACCAATCAGAGACCTATCATTGGAATGGCAAGAGCTACGAACTCGTCAGTCGCGTGACTAGTGGCGGTGATCTATGCGGGCTCACGCGCACGACGGAAGAGATGCAGAACGGCAAAATGGTCGTCACGAAGTCAGAACAACTTGGCCCTGACCCAGACTTTTGCCATAAATAAATTCAGCGCGGTTCCTTTAGTCGAGCGCGTTTGAAATTGGCTGATTTGGTATAGTGGGGGATATGAACAAACAACCCAAGAATACGATTTGTCTTTGGTATGAGAAGGATGCGGAGGCAGCGGCGAAGTTTTATGCTGCCACTTTTCCGGATAGCTCAGTCGGCGCAGTTCATTATGCGCCATCAGATTTCCCTGATGGTAAGGCAGGGGATCCGTTGATTGTAGAGTTCACCGTCCTCGGAATTCCATGTGTAGGACTCAACGGCGGTTCCGCTTTTAAGCAAACCGAAGCATTCTCTTTCTCGATTGCGACCGATGATCAAGCGGAGACCGACAAATATTGGAATGCGATCGTCGGGAATGGGGGAGAGGAGAGTATGTGCGGTTGGTGCAAGGATAAGTGGGGGGTCTCCTGGCAGATCATGCCGCGTGTGCTCACGGAAGCAATGGCCGCTGGTGGCGACCAAGCGAAGCGCGCATTCGACGCGATGATGAAAATGAAAAAGATTGATGTCGCTGCGATCGAGGCCGCCCGCCGCGGATAATTATGCAAAAAATAACAGGCGTTGGCGGCGTGTTATTTAAGGCTCGCGATCCGGAGGCGCTTCGGCATTTGTATGAAGAGCATCTCGGCGTTTCGTTTCAGCATGGGTACGTCGAATTTACCGGCTCGGGCACCACGGTCTTAAACATTGTGAAAGAAGATTCAGATCTCTTCGAGCCGAGCAGAAAGGATTTTCTGCTCAATTTCCGTGTCACGGATTTGAAAGCGCTGCTCGCCGAGCTGAAAGAGAAAGGTGTCACAATTCTAGGTGACGTCGAGCAGTATGATTTTGGCAGTTTTGGGCGCATTCTGGATCCGGAAGGCAACAAAATAGAGCTGTGCGAGCCAAAGAGAACTGAAAGAAATGGTCTCTCTCAACGTATAATCGGGAAAAAGAAATCCGATAAAAAGGAACGGCGCGATTTCTCGCGCCGTGTCGATAGGTTGCCGACATTTCTGCGTCAGCCCTTCAACTGCTTCTGCCACTTTTGAGACAGTTCGTAAATTTCCTCCTCCTGTGCCATGTTCATCACGATGATGATTGCAAGCACTGCGACATACAGGACAACCGTCGTGAGAGCCGCGAACCAGAAGTGAGCGGTAGCGCCTACTGACAGAAACGGCGCGATCGTCGCGTAGTACAACGGGACTGTCATGAGGCTGAAGGCCAGCATGAGAATCCCATGCAGGAAGAGGCCAAAGAGGATTTTGATCCACTCAGCGATCTTTTGAACCGTAGTCATTGCTATCACCTCGAACGGGAGCATTCCCGCAATTACCATATTCCTTAACGGCTCAAAACGCAAGCTTTTGATAGTATAGGCCCATGGGAAAAAAGAAATCCGACATTAAGCCCGGTGGCGTCGCGGAATACATCGCCAAGTGTCCTAGGGCCGTTCAGCCAGCGCTGAAGGGAATTCGCGCGGCGATACGCGCAGTTGTCCCAGATGCGATGGAGACCGTGAGCTACTTCCAGTTTCCGGGCTACCATTTGCGTGGCGACTACACGTACAACGGCATGACTGTGTGGTTTAGCTACAAAAAGCCGTTCGTGCGGCTGCATATCTGGCCTGCCGCGCTTAAGGAGCACAAGAAAGAGCTTGCGATGTACAAGACGTCAGTAGCCGTCGTGTTTTTCCCAGAGGATAAAAAGATTCCACTTCCGCTCGTAAAAAGGCTCGTCAAAGCAAGCATCCAGGCGATGAAAGATGCCTCGAAATAAAATGTTCTCGCAGATTCCGATCGGCCCAGCATGCTCCTGTACATTCACCAATTGGGTGATTTACAGGAGCACTGGTTGCACCGTCCCGGCATCAGGAATATAGTGCCGCGGGCAGCGACATGCTGCGATGCAAGAAGGAGATGAGTCATGAAAAGACTCGGTTCTGCGCTCTTGGTGTCGGCGTGCTTACTCGCGTCAATGCCAGCGAAGGCTGACGTGTTCTGCAATGGGCTCGGGTGTGCCGATTTTCCCAACATCGGTCGGGTGAAGCTTTACACCGAGGGCTCCATCATGACGGGGCTCGCGATCGTAGGTGTGACCTATATCTCGTTCCAACTTCTGGACACGTACTACGTCCATGAAGTGCTCGGACGGGAGCGCACCGAGTGTGATCAGGCGATGAGGATCAACTGCGACCCAGCGACATCTCCGAAGCTCTTATTTTACTCGCAGCCGAATCCGTATCCGCACATTGCGAACTAATCCCCGCAATTCGCTATCGAACAAGAGCGTCGGTCCGATTTTCGGACCGACGCCAAGCTTTTTACCTGCTTTTACCTGCTCCTGTAAATCACCCAATTGGGTGATTTACAGGAGCAGGCGATGGGTTGCCGATCGGGCGAGTTTCTAGTAGCATCGCCTGAGTCTCTTTGGGAAAGGATACTCATGGGAAAAAAGATCCGCTACATTTCCGACTGGATGAAAATGGTCGGTTTCATGTTTAGCTTCGGGCTTGCACTCCTTCTCGATCGTGAGCTCCGACGTCAACGTCATTCGCCGCCTAAAAAGGGCGATTAATCCATTTCACTCACGGGAGGAATCAATGCCACCGGTGGGATGCGTCGTCGCTACACTCGCCATCGTCGGGATTGTCGGCGTCTTCTTCTTCAATTACGTCCTCCAGCGTCGAGAGACGCTGAATCATACAGCCGGCCGCGTATCCCGCGGCCGGCTGATCCTTTTCTCGACATTTTCACAATATTGTTTTTATACTGTGTGTATGAAAAGCCAAATGGAAGTGGTGCAACAGATGCTCGCGCCTGCGGGGATTCGCTTCAACGGGCCCGATCCGTGGGATCCACACATCCACGACGAACACGTTTTTGATCGCATGTTCTCCCACGGCATTATCGCGATAGGTGAGAGTTACATGGATCGCATGTGGGACGTGGCGGACATTCCCGAAATGGTCTCGCGCGTCATGCGCTCGCGAGCGATCGATCGGCTCCGCGGTTTGCAGATCGTCTCATTTGCGATTGCCGTCGCACGAAGTGTTGTATTCAACCTTCAGAACAAACGGAAAGCGTGGGAAGTTGCAGAAAAACACTACGACATAGGCAACGATTTGTACGAGCGCATGCTCGACAAGCGCATGGTCTACTCGTGCGGTTACTGGGCAGATGCAAAAACGCTCGATGAAGCACAGGAGGCGAAACTTGATCTTGTGTGCCGCAAGATTGGTCTCAAGAAAGGTGATCGCATTCTCGATATTGGCTGTGGATGGGGGAGTTTCGCGATTTTCGCTGCAGAGAAATACGGCGTTTCGGTGGTCGGCGTTACGATTTCCAAAGAGCAGGCCGTGCTCGCAAAGGAGCGCGCGGCAGGACTTCCTGTTGAGATACGTTTACAGGATTATCGGGATATTACCGACGGACCCTTTGATCATGTGATATCGATTGGCATGTTTGAACACGTCGGGCGCAAAAACTACCGGACGTTCTTCGAGACGGTCCGCAGGCTTCTGAAGGACGATGGGCTCTTCCTCCTTCATACGATCGGCGCGAAGCAGACGTTGTACGTGATGGATCCGTGGATGGACAAATATATTTTCCCCAATGGCTATTTGCCCTCGGCTGCGCAAATCGCCGAAGCGACCGATACGCTCTTTGCGCTTGAAGATTGGCACAATTTTGGGCCCGATTACGAAAAGACGTTGCTCGCGTGGTTCAAAAATTTCGACGCACGCTGGCCGGAGCTCAGGGAAATATATGGCGAGCGCTTTTATCGCATGTGGAAGTTTTATCTCTTGGGAATGGCTGGCACATTTCGCTCACGCCAAACGCACCTCTGGCAGATCGTGCTCTCTCCAAACGGTGTCCCGGGAGGATATACCTCGATTCGATAGGGTCGCTTTCGCTTGAGCCTCAGGTGTCGTCACTGGCAGGGCGTACACAAAGCGGATATAGTGGCCGCAGTTAGGAAAGGAGCAACGCGATGCCGCCACGTCCATTGGAATTCAAAGACCTGAAGGCAGATCAGGGTTACTTCGTCATGGCCTCGTGCGTGCGATCGGGTGTGCTGGATTGCCTCGGAGTGAAGTGCGTGAAAGACAACCGGGGCGAGCTCGGCTTCGTCCTCCTCACGCAGCCGCATTACAATGGCTCCAACTTCAGTCGACCCACATTTGCCCCCGAAGATGTCGGTGTGCCGAAGAGCGGAAAACCGAAACGCGGTTTCTCCTGGCGTGTGTTTCCTGCCACTGTTGAAAACGGGAAACTACTCGGCACTATAGTCCGAAAGCAGGATAAGAACGCGTACAGCAAGCTGATCAGTGTCTAACGCTTTCGCTCGTATGAAAAAGCGCCGGCCCATGAGCCGGCGCTTCTTTTTTGTCCTGCGTTGCGCGGCATCAGAGAGCGGGTATAGTGCTCTGAGCAATCTGAGAGGGAGTTCTTCGATGCAAAAACTCAAATGGGTGATTGCGGTCATCATACTGACCTGCAGTTTCGTCTACAAGTCGGTGCGTCATCGGAAACACAAAGGATGGCATCCCGAATTTGATGGTCAACGAATTAAGCGCCGCCGGCTTTCTGCCGGCGGTGCGTTCCCTTAGAGCTTGCCGTGCTTGCGCAAAATGCCTTCGATTTTTTCGAGCACTTCCTTGAGCGTAAATTTCGCTTTGACGAGGAAATCTTCCGCGCCCAACTGTCGCCCTTCTTCAATTTCCTGCTCGGTACCGAGATTCGAAAACACAATCACAGGAATCGATTTCAATTTTGAATCTGCTTTCATCTGCTTTAACACTTCGAAGCCATTCATGACCGGCATAATGATATCCAAAAGCACCAAATCCGGCGCTGTCTCTTTCACGACTTGCAACCCCTGCGCTCCGTCAGTCGCCTTCACCACCTTGTAGCCATCCTTCTCAAGCTGCGTGATCGCGAGCGTCGAGAGGAAGGTGTCGTCTTCGATAACAGCGATTGTGAGTGCGCTCTTTTTTGATGCCGATGTGTGTTTGGGTGTTTTACCGCTGTCGTCGCCGAGATATTTCTCAATCTTCGCGATGACTTCCTCGGGGCTGAATTGTGCCTTCACGATGTAATCCTTCACGCCAAGCGAGAGGATGCGCTCAATTTCGACGGGCTGGCCAGAATTGGAAATGACCACGACGGGGATTTTTTTCAGCGTTTCGTCTTTGTGCATTGCCTCCAAGACGTCATAGCCATCCATCTTTGGCATCACGATGTCGAGCAGGATCAAATCCGGCTTTTGTTTTTTCATTGAGGCCAAGCCAGCTTCGCCGTCGAGCTCCCACTGGATGTCGAAGCCCTCACGCGAAAGCTTCGCGAAAAGGATTTCACCCAGCACTTTTTCATCCTCCATGAGGAGGAGTCGTTTTCCGTTCATGTGGCCTTAAGTGTACTCCCCGCAGGTGCTATAGCGTTCGAGGCTGTGGAAATCGGCAGAGCGATCGTGAAGCTGCTCCCTTTGCCTTCTTCGCTCGAAAATCGAATCGAGCCGCTGTGTTTCTCGACGATATTTTTCGCTATGTAGAGCCCCAAGCCCGAGCCATCGGTCTGGTGTTTGACTGCATTGTCGGCGCGGAAAAACTTGCCAAAGATATTTGCCTGCTGACTTTTCGGGATGCCGATACCGCTATCTTTCACTGAGACTATGACAGTGCCACTTTCGCGATTGGCGCGCACGACAATAGATCCGCCATCTGGAGTGTAGTGCATTGCGTTTTCGATGAGGTTTTGTAAGACGGATCGGATCTTTTCTCCGTCGGCCACGATATAGGGGAGCTTGCTCGCTGGTCGTTCAAATGTGAGTGTCATGTGACGCACATGGGCCTGACCGGCAAAATCAATAATCAGGTTGTCGATGATGTCTTCGATATGGAGTGGAACCATCGTGTAGCGTTCTTTCCCAGCATCAATGCGCGTCACTGCGAGCATATCGTTGATGAGGTTGATCATGCGTTCGTTGCTCTCGAAGCCTTTGTAGAGGAGGCTTTTTTGCGCGGGTGTAAGCTCGCCCTCACCACCGTCGAGAAGAATGCCCAAGATCCATTTGATAGCCGAGAGCGGTGTTCGGAGTTGGTGCGCAGCCACCGAAAGAAATTCTGTTTTCAGCTTATCGAGTTCGCGTAAACGCTCGTTGGCGAGCCCCAGTTCTTGGACCTTTACATTCAGCTCTCCGGTACGTGTTGCAACCATCGCTTCGAGATCTTTGGTGCTGCGCTGGATGCGTGCTGCCATCTCATTGAAGGCCGTTCCTAAAACGCCAAATTCATCCCAGCTTTCGATGCGTGCGCGCTTACTGAAATCGCCCATACCGACTGCCTCGGCGACCGTGGTGAGCTTTTGGATGGGTGAGACGATCACGCGGCGCGCAAAAAAGAGACTGATCAGGATGGCGAACAAAAAGCCAATGACCGACGTGTATAGAAGTTCTCGCTTCACGCTCGCTTGTGTCGTCGTGAGGTCGCCGGCGTATTGGGTAGTGAGACCACTCGAAATCTCTACAACGTGGTTGAGATTATCGGTCACGAGGCCGAGGAACGCGCGCGCCTTATTTTGAGCACTCTTCGAATCATTCTTTGCCTGTGCTGCTGCCGTTGCGCTGCCACTTGCGAGATCGGCCAAATACGTTTTTCGTAACTCGACGGCTTTTTCAGTGTTGTTCACAAAACCTGCGTAATAGATGCTCGCTTGGGCCGCGAGTCCTGCCTCGACGGGCGAGGCTTGCTGCACGGCAAGCGTATCAGGGAGATGTGCGGCGACCCATGCTTTGTAGTTGACGCCATCATCGGATTGTTTGAACGCGTCGGTCTCTGAGCCCCAGGTGATTGCCGCCATGAACATCTTAAAACGAGTGTTGGCCGCATCAAACGCGCTCATACGTTGATCGATGGTTCCTTCTTGCGAGGGATCATCCACGTCGAGTGCTGTTTCAGCGTCAGCACTTGAAGAAAGCATCGCAGTGAGACCTTGCTCGATGCTCTCCACAATCGGTGCCTCTTGGTCGGTGATAACCGTTGCACGTCCCTGAATGCGACTGAGCTCGAGAAACGCGATAATACCTGCGGCCACAAGGAATGCACACACAATCAGAAGGAGTGCAACCAATTTCAATTGAATGCCGAAGTATCGTTTTCGCATTACGTATGTCTGTCGATCACAGCTGGTTGCTGACCGAACTGAGATCTAAGACTCCTTTCATCACACCGATCGCGGTTCCTGTCGACGGATCGATCACGGGAATGTAGAGTGAAATCGCCTCTGTCTGTGAGCTTTGATCAAATTCGATCGGTCCATGGATGATTTTGCCGGTGCCACCATTGAAGCTGTTGACCCACCACGCTTCATCAGCTTGATAGTAGTCGCTGGTTTTGTCGGTCTCAGCCGCGTTCAAACCATATGCATCGGCGACGAAAATTTCTTTGAATCCGGGGTTGATCGCTTGAAAGGCGAGTAGTTTCTGTGAAGCCGCGTTTTGCATGATCGCTTGCATCGCGGCGGTCGTCGTCTTTGATGCAATCCACGCTTTGTCGAGCGTCGTAATCTCCGCCATGCTCAGGCTTTTGTCTTTTGCATTTGCGCTCCTCACTGCGTCGAGCACGACAGCATCAGTCGTCACCGCTGCCAGCACCCCTTCTTCTTTTGTGAGGATCTGCTCAACCTCTGCCGCGAGCGAGGGTTCTTTTACGAGCGCTGCTTGCGCCGGCGTCATCTGTGTGCGCGGGTCGAGTCGGATTTCCGACTGCGGCTTTGCGTCTGAGGGAGTAGCGGATGCAGCGTACTTTGATACTGCATAAAAGCCGCCAGCCACGATTGCGCAGGCTACGATGATGATGAAGATCCACCGAATCATAGGCCCATCGTACCGCGAGCTCGCGCCGTCACGAGGGTAGCAGTTGATAACTATTACTTATGTGCAAACCACACGGCGCTGCGCATCTCGGCAATATTGCTGAAGATTTTAAAGGGAGGGAAGTTGGGCACTCGTTTCAGGGTGGCGTAGACGGAGGGTCGCATGTAGATTGCGTAGGGCGTAATGTCGCGCTCGCGTAGCGTCTCAAAATATTCCTCTAATACTTCAATCGCCGTGACGTCGATAAAGTTTACACCGGAGACATCCAACACCAGTGTCTTTACAGGCACACCTTCACGCAAAACATTCCTCGCGATAATTTCATCGATCTCGCGCATCATATGTGATGCATTGGCGTAGTAAATTGCCATGCCGATCCGCACCACCGCGACACCTGGAAACGTGTCGACTTCTTTCTCTTCGATGAATGCGCTTAAGATGTGCAAATTGCGATCGAGGCCGATTTCATTGACGTGCTTGCCGAAGACCGTCTGTCGGATGAAAAGCGTCAACGCAACAAGGATACCGAGGATAATCGCGTCGTCGGATTTAAGTACAAACGAAAGGAAGAATGTAAGGAAGGCCAACGAGCCGTCCGTCGGTGAAATACGATACATCTCCTGCAGTTGCTGGATATTGATCAAGGGAATCGCCGACATAATCACGATCGCGGCGAGAATGGTGCGCGGCAGGAAGAAAAAGAGTGGTGTGAAAAAGAGAAGCGCGATCACGGTCACAAATGCAGTCACTGCGGACGAGATACCCGTGCGCGCGCCGGCTTCGACATTGATGGCGGTCCTCGTGAATGAACCGCTGATCGGAAATCCTTGGAAGAGTGAGGTAACGACGTTGGCGAGTCCTTGGCCGACGAGCTCTTGGTTGGTGTCGAGGTGCTCGCGGGTCTTCTTTGCGACAGCGCGCGCACTCGCATGCGCTTGGACGTAGCCGACGAGCGCGATGATTGCGGCGCGTGGGATGAGTGAAGTCAAAGAGCCAACGTCAAACCACGGGGGAAGAAACGCGGGCAATGCTTGCGGCACTTCTCGCACAAGCGCGACGCCGTGGCTCCCGAGTCCGAGCGCGATGCTGAGCGCGATGCCGCCGACCAAAAGAATGAGTGAGCCGGGGAAGTAACTCGGCAGTCGACGCGAAAAAAGAAGGAGTACCATTGCTGAGACACCGATCATGGTCGCGAGATACGAAACATGCGGAATACCAGCGATGATGGCGACAATATTGCTGTAGACGATGTCGCTCTGTGTAAAGCTGATCCCGAGCAAAGTCGGTATTTGCGTCACGACGATGATCACCGCCGCCGCCGCTGAAAAGCCGACGATCACGGAATGCGGCACGAGCTGGAGAATAAACCCGAAACGAAAGAGTCCGACGGCGAGATAGATGAGGCCAACCAAGAGCGCAAGCGTCGCTGCGAGTTGTATATAGTGGGGCGATCCGGGAGTAGCAAGCGGCACGAGCGCAGTCAAAGTCAAAAAGCTCACAATCGCCACGGGGCCAGTTGAAAGAAATCGCGACGACCCCCAGAGCGACGCAACAAAGCCAAAAAGCGAAGCGTAAAGACCGTAGACCGCCGGCAATCCGGCGATCAAAGCAAGCGCCATCGATTGCGGAATTTGAATGATCGCGACAGTGATGCCGGCGATGGCGTCCGCTTTCGCATCAGCCCAACTGTAGCTTGCGCCGGTGCGCAGCAGCGTTGGCGTCAGGAGTGCGGGGATGCCCGCGAGTGTTGATTCGATGTAGCGCACCATCGAGCTGTTATAACACAAAACCGCCCCAAGTTGGGCGGTTTTGTGTTTGGTTTCGTTACTTACGGCACGTGTAATGCAAGTCGTAGTCCTTGCCACCGAAGAATTTCTTTGCAAATTCTGCGGCCACGTGCGGGTTGTAGTACTTGCACGAGAACACGTCCAAGTACACCGCGTTCGTTTGGTTGGCGAAGTGCGCTGAGATCAGCGAGGTCTCGATGAGTTGCGTCATCGAAAAACCTGCCACTCGCTCGTCCTCGCCAAAATTGACGACGACGCACTCACCGAAACGTTTCATTTCGATGAGATCGCACAGCTCCACCACGAATCGCTGTATGGCATCTGCATCGCGAATCGTCCCCGGATTACATCCGTGTATGTCGATCGCTGAATGCAAACCCCACGCATCGACGAGACGATACTCTTCGCGTATCGCCGCATCGGTCGATGTTGTTGCCATCTCTGATGTCCCATTAATTTCTGACAATAGGGGCTTCGATACTCTCGGCCCTTATGTGCTACGCGAGCGGAAATGAATTACCTTTTCATTTCATGCAGCGCAACACTAGTGAAAAGAACAGTATCGCTATCATACAGAGCATCGTCGAAATGTAAATACTTTTTTGTCGACGTGGTGCATAACTTAAAAAAGAATCGCCGGCACGTTGCCGACGATTCGCATGAAAATAGAACTGATTACTCCGCGTGCATTTCGTTGCCCACCGTTTGCATCGGCGGCTGTGGCCCCGAGCGCTTGTTGGTCGCGTGAATGCGCTGACCGCGCTGCCTGAAGTTCCTACTGCGGTTGGGCGTGAGCTCGCGCGTACGCCGCGCACCTTTTTTCTTACCTTCGCGATTGAAGTACCATTTCATTCACGAGTCTCCCTAGAGTGAGCAGGCCAATTGCTGCCGCGCTAGAGGGTAGCATAGAGCGTCTATTTTTGCTACATTTTCACACACGCGCTAGTAGTTCAGTGGTAGAACGCTGTCCTGATAAGACAGAGGTCGTAGGTTCGATTCCTACCTGGCGCACATGAAAAATCTCGCGCTGGATCGGATACGTCGAATCAAGAACTACGTTCCGGGAATTTCTGGTCGTATCGATTACTCGGGTCTGCTTCTCGATTTTAATGAACGAACAAAACCGGTGAGTGAGAAGGCACTGCAAGCTCTCAGAACATATATCGACAGCGGAAAAATAAGCGTATATCCGCAATATGATGCCCTTGAAGAAAAGATAGCCGCTTACGCCGGGATCGATGCTGATTGTGTGATGCTTACAAACGGGTCTGAGCACGGTATCGACATCATTATGCGGACATTCGTAAACGAAGGCGATCGCGTCGTCATCCCCTCACCAAGCTTCTCGATGCACGAGCAGTATGCTCTTGCAAGTGGCGCGGAACTTATCCAGCCCCTGTACGCGAATCGAGGTTCTACATTTCCAAAGGACGAGATTCTTGGGGCTATCAAACACGGTTGTCGGTTGATCATTATTTGCAACCCCGGCAGCCCCACAGGGACACTTGTTTCTCTTAAGGATATCGAGATGTTCGTGCAAGAAGCAGAAAAAACCGACACGCTTATTTACATTGATGAAGCATACGTCGAGTTTTCAAAAGTAACAGCGGCGTATCTCGTGAAAAAATATTCAAATCTCATAATTACTCGTACATTTTCAAAAGCATTCGGACTCGCTGGGCTTCGCATCGGCTACACCCTTGCTTCTTCGGTGCATTGTTCAGAAATGGAAAAAGCTAGAGGTCCGTATCCCGTTAATATGGCAGCCGTATCTGCAGCTCACGCTGCTCTCAACGACGTGACAGATATGGAACAATACGTGAACGAAGTCATGGATCGCGCGAAGCCTTATGTTGAGAATTTCTTTCATGAGAAGCATATTGCCATGTGTGCTTCAGCAGGGAACTACATTCTATTTTGGCCTGCGAATGCCGAAGAAGTGACCACGGTTCTGTCGAAAAAAGGATTTGCTATTCGATCCCAGAATCGAGAAGGCATAGAAGGTGCAGTTCGCGTAAGTATCGGTACAATGGAGCAGATGAAGGCTTTCGTCGAAGCGTACCCGTCATGAACTACACAGTTGTTGGTGGCAAAAAGCTTGCGGGGTCTGTAATGACCAACCGCTCTAAAAATGCGGCAGTGGCGCTGCTCGCGGCGTCGCTCCTGAATCGGGGTAAGACGACTTTGAAAAACATGCCACATATCGAAGAAGTGAAGCGATTGATTGAAGTCATGGTCTCGATCGGTGTCACGGTCGACTGGCAGGAGGGCGGCGATATGGTGATTGTGCCGCCAAAGACATACGATCTCTCAAAAATAAACCGCGCGTCCGCGGAGCGGACGCGCTCCATCGCGCTTTTTATCGCGCCGCTCGCGCACATGCTCGACTCGTTCGATCTACCTGCTCCGGCAGGCTGTGATCTTGGGAAGCGCTCCCCCGGAGCACACATCGACGCGCCCCAAAAGCCCGGCGGGCGCCGAAAGTACGCCGGCGAAGTGCTGCGCAAGTTTGCGACGAAGTCTTTCCGGCGTCCGGTGGATGACGAGACGGTAAAGCGATTGGTGACGGTCGCGGAAAAGGTTTACACGCAGCCGGGGAAGAGCTTTGAGGAAGGTATTGGGCAGGCCATGGTGGCCGTGCTTTCGTCGCCGCGGTTTCTGTTTCGTCTGGAGGAGTGTGATACCCGTTCCAAACGAGGGGCGGCCTTCGCGGACGTGGATGAATACAGTCTGGCTTCGCGGCTGTCGTATTTTCTCTGGTCCACGATGCCGGACGGTGAATTGTGGCGCCTCGCCGAGCGCGGCGAGCTTCGCAAGAATCTTCCCGCACAGATCAAGCGGATGCTGGACGACCCGCGCTCGGAGGCGTTGGTTCAAAACTTCGTTGGGCAATGGCTTCAGACGCGCGACGTGGAGGGCATTGACATCAACGCCCGCGCGGTGCTGGCGCGGGACGCGGGCGAGCTGCGGGCCTACATGCGCCGGCGCCAACGGTACCATGAAATCC
>CAZOZG010000023.1:0-18018 GCA_964584225.1 uncultured Candidatus Saccharibacteria bacterium
CACCGATGTCGATGATCATGCTCCCGGTAGGCAATTGGACCGGTAAATCGATGCCGATTGCCGCCGCCATCGGCTCTTGGATGATATGCACCTCGCGCGCGCCTGCGGCGCGCGTCGCGTCGCGGACGGCCCGCACTTCGACTGATGTAATGCCTGATGGCACACCGACGGCCACGCGCGGCCCGAGCAATTTCGAATGACCTTCCTGCGCTTTATTGATGAGATAGCTGAGCATTTCAGCAGTAACTTCGAAGTCTGAAATCACGCCGTCGACAACGGGCTGCACCGCGACGATGTGCGGCGGCGTGCGGCCAAGCATGTCTTTCGCCTGTTGCCCGACGGCGACCACCTGCCCTGTCTTTTGATTCATCGCGACAATCGAAGGCTCATTGATCACGATGCCGCGGCCCTTCACCCACACGAGCGGGTTGGCGGTCCCGAAATCAATACCAATATCATTTGAAAACAGCCCCAATATTCGGTCCTTGTACGCCCGAAGTCGATCCATGAAGCGCATACCCCTCACACGAAATGACCTGATCGCAGGCAGTCAACAATTCTGCGGTTAAGAGCGGTTCGCGCTCCTGCAGAGTGTTTCAGATTTTTCTCGCGTTTTTCGGCATCTGCCTGCGATATATATGCCTCGTAGTATATAAGGTCGAAGGGTGTGCGTGGTTTGGTGGATCGATTCAAGCCATCGTTATGTTCGGAAACGCGCCGGTTCAAATTATTAGTGTACCCAATGTACAAATTGCGATCTTTCCTACTCTTGAGTGTATATATGTAGAACATAACAAGGTCATTTCGTGTGTTGGGGCATACTAGTCGTTGAGGTGCTCGATGAGCTCGCTGTCGTTCACGAATGTCGTTGTGCCGTCTTTGCGAGCCACCACTTCAATGCCACCTTCAGACATCGTCTTTTCTGAAACGACGAGTCGCGTCGGGATGCCGATCAAATCAGCATCAGCAAATTTTTCTCCCGCGCGCACGTCGCGATCGTCATACAGGACTTCAATGCCATTCTCGTGTAGTAATTCATAGACACGATCCGCTTCTGCGGTCACATCGCCGTTGCCAGACGAAATTGAAATGAGATGCACGTGGAACGGGGCGACCTCCGCCGGCCACACAATGCCTTTGTCGTCTGCAAACACTTCGACGATCGTGCCCATGAGGCGCGTGATGCCGATACCGTATGAGCCAAGTACCACGGGCTTCGATGTGCCATCCTCGCCTTTAAACATCAAGCCGAGTTGCTCAGATTTCTTGCCGCCAAAACTGAAAATATTACCAACCTCGATTGCCTTCACTTTTTCGAGCTGGCTCTTTTCAAGATCAAGTTGTTTCAGGACGTCGTCGTTCAATACTTCTTCGTTGACCGCGAGTTTTTTGCTCTTGTGCACAAAAATCGTGTCTTCGCCCGCCTCCGACACTGTTTGAAATTCATGACTAAATTGCGTGAACGCACCACCGGACGCAAAGGTGAGATACGTCCGATCACCGAGGCCGACTCGCTCGAATACTTTCAGATACGCCTTTGTCGTCTCATCGTAGATTTTCTTGTGCGCAACTTCGTCGATCGAATAGCTGTACATATCTTTCATGACAAACTCGCGTCCGCGCATGATGCCGCTTTTTGCGCGCAACTCGTTGCGCAACTTCGTTTGGAATTGGTAGACGTACGCAGGCAAATCGCGATAACTCGCGATGTAATTTTTCATCATGTCGGTGATCGGTTCTTCATGCGACCACCCGAAGCCGACTTCCCCGCCGCTTTTCAATTCGCTCTTAAACCACACGTCGACATTTTTATCAGCCCAGCGATCCGTTTTTTCCCAAAGCTCTTTGCGCTGCAGGCTCGTCATAATGACTTCCTGCCCGCCGACAGCATTCATTTCCTCACGGACGATTTGCTTGATTTTCTCGACGACGCGTAGGCCGAGCGGCAAATACGCATACACGCCAGCCATCTCCTTATGAATGTAGCCAGCGCGGATCAAAAGCTGCGCATTCTTCGCAACTTCATCTTTTGGCGCGTCTCGACGAGTCTTGGTGAAAAGCTGCGATTGTCGCATAACTCGAGCATTCTAGCGCATATTCCCTAGTGAGATAGTTGACAACGCGACTCAGACGAGGCATTATCCTGCGCAGGTGACGATCGTCACACCGCATGTCCCTCGGTGATGGGAGAAGGAGATTGCCATGGAAGCATTACGCGCCTCTGCGGAAGCAACCGCGCGTCAACTCGATGCGTTTCTGCCGAGATGGCACAAACAGATCGACAAGGAGCGCTTGAATATGCGTCGCTCTTGCGACTGCATCGGAGGTCAGATTTTTGGTCATTTCTTGCACTCTGATCTATCCCCCCTTGGGTATCGGATAGACCCAACGCTGAGTGATGGTGATGAGAGGTCCGCTCGACTCCAATGGGGATTCGAGAATGGCCTCTCTGCCGATCCATCTTTGTCGCCTGATGCACAGGAAGTTCAGTTCAAAAGACTGAGGGCAATCTGGCGCGACATCGTCGATCAAGGTCTTGCCGCCTAATCAATATCTGGAACGAATTAAAAAGCTCCCGGCTCATGCCGGGAGCACTTTTTATGCGAAAAGACGCGCGACGTCGTGGTTCGTGACTGTGATCATGAGAAGCACAATGAGCGCGATGCCGAGTGTATTGAGGAGTTGCACAGCAAGGCGCGGTGCAGCGCGGCGCGAAATGATTTCAACAATGACGAGAAGGAGACGACCGCCGTCGAGCGCCGGTATCGGCAACAGATTGATGAGCGTGAGATTCACGGAAATAAACGCGGCGAGCGCGAGTACGTTGCCTAATCCATTTTGTGCGGCTTCGTTGACGACGTTGACGAGCCCGACGGGCCCGACGACATCTTGAAGCGCTGGCTGGCCTCGGAACAGATCTGTCACGATCGACCACAATCCACCGGCGACTGATTGAAATGCGTCGCCAGTGCTCACGAGCCCCACCTGAGCCGCCTGAAGCCATGGCAGTGAATGAATCGATACGAGAGCGAGCTTGACGCCGAGCGCCGGCCGATCGGCTTCGTTCGGGATCACCGCGTGCGCCGGAGTGACGGTTGTCGATTCAGCTTTTCCGCTATGTATATATGCAATCGTAATTGGTTTACCTCCGCGATCTTTTACAAAATTCACGACGTCACTCGGCGTCAACGATTGAATCTGTGCACCGTTGACGTCGCTCACCGCTGTAATTTTGTCGCCGAGGACAAATCCTGCCGCGTCAGCTGGTGAACCAGGCACGACGGCAGCGACCATGAGATCCGTGTGCGCGCCTGTGACCGGCGAACCCACAACTTGCGGAATACCAATATGGAGCGCGAGCGTAAAAAGAACCCATGCCATCAGAGCGTTCATCGCAACACCCGCGATGAGAATCAAGATTTGTACTCCGCGCGGTGCATCGGCAAAGCTCCCGCGGCCTTTTTGTGGGGCCTGACCTTCGTCACCGAAAAGCCGGACAAAGCCGCCAAACGGTACCCAATTGAGCGTGTATTCTGTGCCACCCCAGCGACCAAAGGTAAGCGCGCGCGGCGGATAGCCGATGCCGAATTCGAGAACTTTGACTTTGAATAATTTTGCGGCGACGAAGTGCCCAAACTCGTGCGCGACGATCAAAAGGACAAGTATTGCAACGACGATGAGCGCAGTGATCATGCACTCATTTCTGTCTGTTTGTCTTCAAATGCTTTCTCAAGATCTTCGTTGGCCTTGTCGATTTTCTTCTGCAATTCTTCACCGAGGCGAAATTTGTCGTCTTTCGAAAGTTCACCTGCGCGCTCTTTTGTCTCAATGTCTTTTTTGACATCGTCGCGCGCGACGCGAAGCGTCGCGCGCGCTTCTTCCAATTTTCTTTTTGCAATTTTTACAAGTTCTTCGCGTCGTTCCACCGAAAGTTCGGGAAACGATACGCGGACCATCGAGCCGTCTGAGTTCGTCCCGACGCCGATATTGCCTCCTGCGATCGCGCGTTCTATATCTTTCAATACAGACGCGTCGAAGGGCTGCACGCGCAGCGTGCGCGCGTCTTCGACTCCAACAGTGGCTACTTGCTTCAGTGGCATCATCGAGCCGTACGCGGAAACCATAATGCCGTCGAGGATCGCTGGCGACGCGCGACCGGTCCGGAGGCCCCGGTACTCTTTCCCGAGCCAGTCGCGCGTGGCTGCGAGTTTGCCCTCAAAGGTTTTGAAATCGTAGGTCATGGTGGACATTCTACACGAGCAACGCGACTTGTTCGAGCAGTGGCTTCACGAGCGCTCCTTTATCGCTCACGTATTTCCGAGCGCGATAAATCGCCTCCAGCGACTGCGCTTCCAGAGACACTGCTTTCTCAAGCGCATTCAAAAACGCGATGATCGAGCCGAGGTCGCGTTTGTCGTCATCGTCTTTCGCCAACAAGGGCTTCAACATATCCAAGCGCGCTTCGGGACTCGCTGCGAGGAATTTTTTGGTGTCGATTTTACTGCTGTGCGATTCGTGCGCGAGCGCGAGCACATGCGAGCGCGAGCGCAGAGTCGCCAAAAGCGTCTCAGGCGCTGGTACGATAAAAAAGAAAAGCGCATCCGCGGATGGCTCTTCCAGCGTTTTCAGTAACGCATTCTGCGCCTCTGCAGTCATCGATGGAGTTGCGATGACAAAGACACGTCGATCACCCATCGGCTTCAATGAGGCGCGCTCGCGTAGCTCGCGCGCCTCATCAATTCCAAAATTCGCATACGCACGCACAAAGACATCCGGATTTCCGCGCGATTTGATCCCTTCGGCCTCAACAATATCCAGCACGTCACTGATGAGTTCCGCGCGACCGGCTACGAGCTGCGTATTCCCCACCAATCGCTGCTTCATTGCCTTAGTATAGCAATTGAGATACCTGCCCCGCACCAAACTCGACTGAGCCAAACTTCTACACACGAGAATGTTTGTGAGAGTTTTGGTGCGGGGTATACTCCGGGACATGATGCAGCCGAAAAAACAAATAGAGCGCACGGCGCTCGCGGTCACGCGCTGGATCGGCTCGCCGATTTCGCTCACGCTGCACACGCTTTTTTTCATTGGATGTTTCTTCGCCGTACGCCTCGGCTATATTGCATGGGACGAAATGCTTCTCTTGCTGACGACGATCGTCTCGCTTGAAGCGATCTATCTTTCACTCTTCATACAAATGACTATCAATTACACGACGGAAACAGTCGAAGACATCAGCGAGGACGTCGTCGAAATGCAGGAAGACATCGGCGAGATTCAGGAGGACGTCGATGAAATTCAAGAAGACGTTGATGAGCTCCAGGAAGACGTCGAAGACATCGAGGAGAGCGACGACGCAGACGCCACACGCAAAGCTGAGCAGCAAAAAACCCTTGCTACGATTCAAACTGACCTGAGGAAACTCATGATCGACATTGATCGCTTGCAAAAAAACAATCAGCCGCCGACTGGTCGTTGACTCATACAAACAAGAACTGCTCGGCGAACCAAGTAGTTCTGCCGAGCAGTGATATCACAGATTGGGCACGATGACGCCGTTCCATGTGATTTGTAGGAGTCCGAGCAGCGCATTCTGAATGAGGTGGGTCAGGCCAGCGAGGTATATTGCCCGCCAGAAACCTTTTCCGGACTCCACCGCACGCAGATATACGGCAGTGAAGATAATCGCCGATGAGAACTGCGGCATGATGCCACCATGGATACGTGCAAAGACGAGTGCCGCCACGAGGCTTACCCACCCGAGCACAGATCCGATGCCCCAGCGATTCCGCACCCACATCAGCGGACCGCGGAATACAATCTCTTCGCCGAACGGAAACAACACCAGTGCGAGCGTCGAAAAGATCGGAAAATCACGGAAATCTTCCGCTGCTCCCTCATAGAAGAAGTAGACGTAGGGGTCAGTGAACAGCCACGAGATGAGGATCTCCGTCAGCGATGCGATCAGGGTTGCGATCGCCGCGTATTGTATGACGAGCGCGAACTCGCCATGAATGGGCTTCGTGAGCCAGCGTGCGAACGATCGCATTGTTTCTATCTCCTGTTTTCTGAAAGATCGAACTAGCACTATAGCATGCTGATGTAGATATGTCAATGTTTGCATTCTGAGACAATAAAAGAATCAGGCGGCCGCGTATGCGGCCGCCTGAGATTTGAAATGCGTCAGGAATGAATGAAGCGGAATGGACCACGGACGTCGCTTCGATACCGAGCTGCGGCCGCGAGTGCTGTCCGGAGCTTTCGTTCCGGTTCGACGGCGACTTCGAGCTCTTCGAGCGCGAAACAGACGCCGAGCGCTTCCGCCCATCCCGAGCCGATTGCGCCAAACGGCTCGGCCATTTCGTTCACGTAGAGCTGGGGTCCGATTTCGAATATCCGATTCCGGACCGCGAAGAGGAATTGACCAGGGATATCGGCCAATCCGTCCTTCACCCGAAGAATACCGTGACTCTCGAATACTCCGCGCGCGGCTTTCAGCACATCATTCACAAGCCACCGGATAATGACCCCCGGTCCTTGCCCGTCGGGAATGCTTGGCAGCTCGAGATTGAGCTCAACGAGTTGCACCATGCGCCCATTGCCGGCGCCGCCGATGAGACACTCCTCATTGCCTGCCATCTTCGTGAAGATTTTATTGTTGGATTCCCCGATCTGATCGATCGTACCGGGCCCCGTGCGAGCGCTATCAGAAGCCATCCATGCCTTTTCGTCTTGTACAAGAGCAACGACACATGTCATTTGATTTCTCCCTGCGACAAATGCGTGGCCGCATAATGCCACGAGAGCGCAAACGAGTCAACGTTTTGTGATTATTGCTTTCTTGTATGCGTCGAGGTGCTTCAGCGCTTCGCCGGTGCCTTTTGCGACGCAAAAGGGCGCGTCTTTGGCGAGGCGCGCTTTGACGCCCGTGCGACGAAAGACGAGCTCGGGGAAATTGCGCAAAAGTGAACTCCCACCCGTCATCGTAATGCCGTTGTCGATGATGTCAGCGGCAAGTTCAGGTGGTGTCTCTTGCAGCACATCTTTCATCGCGTTCACCATCGTACGAAGTTCTTTGCCGATCGCGCGCACGATTTCGTTGGTTCCGAGCTCGACGGAGCGTGGGAGACCGGTGAGATAATCGCGACCACGCACCATCATTGTCATTTCTTCTTCGACAGGCACAGCAGAACCAATTTGAATTTTGACTTCCTCGGCCATCTTGTCACCGATCGCGAGGTTGTGTGTCTTTTTCACGTAATCCGAAATCGCATGATCGATCGCGTTGCCCGCGCATTTCACCGACGTGGATGCGACGATGCCGCCCAAAGAAATCACGGCGACGTCGGTCGTGCCGCCGCCGATATCGACGACCATGTGACCGCGCGCTTCGTGTATCGGAATGCCAGCGCCGATCGCGGCAAGAATTGGCTCTTTGACGACGTACGCTTCGCGCGCGCCGGCTTTGGTCGCCGCCTCGACGACAGCGCGTCGCTCGGTCGAGGTGACGCCCGCAGGCACGGAGATCATGACTTCCGGTTTGAAAAGATTCCAACTTCCGAGCGCTTTCCGGATGTAGTAGCGCAACATCGCTTCCGTCACACGATAATCTGCGATCACGCCGTCCTTCATGGGGCGATATGCGACGATTTCATCGGGTGTGCGGCCAACCATCTCCTTGGCATCGTTGCCAATCGCGAGAATTTTGTTGTCTTTGGTCGAGACGGCGACGACCGACGGTTCATTCAAGACGATGCCTTGTCCCGGCACGAATACGAGCACTGTTGTCGTGCCCAAATCGACGCCGAGTTTCGGAGAAATCGAAAAAGCCATGGGCAACCATTGTATGTGTTTATGAGCGGCGCTGCAAACGCTTCCCTCCCGTCATTTTCTTCTCGTATTTTTCAGGATTGAGCTCGTACCAGAAACGCTTTGAGAAATTTCTCGCTTCGCCACACACACGCTTCATGTAGTAGAGGTCTTTGGTCGGAATGCCTTCGAGCATTTTGCCCATCCGCGCCATCGAGATGAGTGGCAGCCCGTCCATCTTCCGACTCCGATTGAGCTCCTTGCAAAAGAGACGCATTAACTCGCCTCGCTCCGTCTCGCGGCTCTTCGAGGCTGCGCGCTTAATGTGTGCACTAATGTGTTTCACCTCAGCATTGTATACACAGGCTCCTATCTGTGCTATGAATAGAGGCGGAATCGGATTGCTCCGCCATACGCTGCTTGATCGCATGAGCTCATGTGTATAGCGCGACGGCGGGGCGAGGAGAGGGAAAAATTGCGCGGCGTGGCCTCCTTCGCACGCAACAGGAGCGTGTATATGAACAGTGCCGTGACTTGTCATGGCCTGGGTATGAAAACGTACACAGACCTCCACCCTCCTCCTTCATAGAGAGCCGTCAGCCCAGGGCTGGCGGCTCTTCATTTTGTATGTCGGCACGGTATAGTGTGGCATGCGAAGCATTCTGCCGGCGGATACAAACCCGATCTTGCGAAAAAAAGCAAAAGCGATTCACATCGCCGACATCAAGAGTGCGCGGATCAAGAAATTGATCGATGAAATGAAGAAGTTGCTGGCAAAAGAAGGCTACGGCGTTGCGCTTGCGGCGCCACAAGTCGGCGAATCGATCCGCCTTTTTATCGTCTCCGGTCGCGCGCTCGCGCGCGATTCGCGCAACGCGCCTGATGAACCCAACGCAAAAGACGATGCACCGGCTCTTCCCGATCAGGTCTATATCAATCCGGAACTCATGAAAGTCTCGCGCGCGAAGAATGATAAACACGAGGGTTGTCTTTCGCTCCGCGGTTTTTGGGGCATCGTCCCACGAGCTGAAAAAGCGACCATCAAAGCCTACGACGAACACGGAAAGAAAATCACGCGCGGTGCCTCGGGTTTTCTTGCCCACGTCTTTCAACACGAGATGGATCATCTCGAAGGGATTCTCTACACCGACAAAGCGAAAGAAGTCTATGAAGACAGACGAGAAGAGGAAAAGTGATCTACGGTTCGCGTTTTTTGGAACGCCCGCCCTCGCGGTTCTTTTTCTCGACGAGCTGGAACGGGCGGGCTTCATCCCGTGCATCGTCGTGACGACGCCCGATATGCCTCAAAAAAGAGGGCTCGCAGTGGCGCCACCTCCCGTCAAAGCGTGGGCCGGGGAGCGCGACATACCCGTCTTGCAGCCGGAACGCATTGATGAAAGCGTCATTGCAGCGCTTCGTGAACAAAAGCTCGACGTCGGAGTTGTGATCTATTACGGCAAAATTATCCCGAAGGCTGCGATTGATCTTTTTCCGCACGGCATTTTGAATGTCCACTTTTCGCTGCTTCCCCGCTGGCGCGGCACCTCTCCCGTGCGCGCTGCAATTGTCGCGGGTGACACAGAATTCGGCACGAGCATCATCGCGCTCGATGAAAAAATCGATCACGGTCCTATTGTGGCGCAAAAGAAAATAACAATGCCGAGCGTGCCGCCGAGCGCGAAAGAACTCGAACGAGTCTCAACAATTGAAAGTGCAAAACTGCTGGCAGGTATTGTGCCGAGTTGGGTTGCAGGTGAGATCGACGCGCGTGAGCAATATCACGACGCTGCGACACATTGTCCTAATTATGAAAAAAGCGATGGTGAGCTCAATCTCGCCGGCGATCCACAGCACAATCTCCTTAAAATCCGTGGTCTCGATTCGACCGTCGGCACGTATTCCTTTTTCGAGCGCGATGGCAAGAAAATTCGGGCACAGATTCTCGATGCCCACCTCGATGGCAACAAACTCGTGATCGACACGGTAAAACCGGAGGGCAAACGCGAAATGCGCTACGAGGAATTTCTACGCTCGGGTGCGTCACTCGCTCGGTGAGCCAAATCGCAAAAAACGTTTCGCAAATGCGCCGCTTTTCCGAAGTACACGGATGTGCAGCTTCTTCTCGCGTCGGAGTTGTCGCTCGAGCTCGGCTTTTGCATCATCAATTGCGCCATTGATACTCTCTGAGCGATTGGTCGCACGCACGAGGCGGCCGCCCGGGTAGATGAGCTGCATTTCGGCAAACCAAATATTGGCGCCGTGGCGCGGTCGGCCGGCGTCGCGCCCGACTTCGACTTCGCAGCGCGTATGTGATTCATCGGGCCCGAGCATTCGCGCAAGATGCGCCAAACGATCGTCGAGGTATTTCCGTACATCGCTCGTCATCTCCAAATCGGTCGCTTTGATGCGAATATCCATATGACCATTCTACACCGACAAGTTCAGCATTATTTCTGCTTTTTGTATAAGCCAACGAGCTGCGCCTCTGCAAGCACGTGCCCTTCCATCGCTTTTTCCACATCGGCTTTTGAGGCACCCTCTTTGAGCGGAAGCTCCGCGTCGAGCGCGTAGAGTTTGAAAAAGTAGCGGTGCTGCGAGGGCTCGTATTGCGATGGCGGACATGGGCCGGTGTACATCGGCTTCCCTGCTCCGTTGTTCCCCGCCATACCAACTGTCATTCCCATCGCGACCTCAGTCGTCGTAGCAGGAATATTGAAGAGCACCCAATGATCAAACACATCAATGTGCATCTGATCTTTGACCTGCTGCGGAATATCCGGATCGTCCATGATGAGCGCGAGTGTTTTTGCATTCGCGGGGACGCCAGCAACCGAGAGCGGCGGATTCACTTGATCGCCTTCGCACGTGTATTTGGATGGGATCGAAGCGTTTTGTGCGAACGCTGAGCTCATAATCGTCATTGCATCTGCCATAGGTAGTGAAGATGAACTAGTAATGCTGACGTCAGTATTCCCTGTCGAGGTGAAATTATGATTAAACGCGTATGCCGCACCGGCGAGGATTATCAAAAACCCAACCCCCACGAGTGCGAGCGTGTTGCGCACGCTCTCAGTGTATCACGGTGTATCACGTGAGTTGTCTCTGCTTCAAAAAGAATGCTGCCAACTCCGGTCGGAGTTGGCAGCATGACGCCCAAGGCGTTATTCGAGAATTTCCTTCAAGAGCTCAGAGAGTGGGTGCGGGTCGTGTTTATTGCGGTAGATTCCGCGAAGTTTCTTCACGGTGTCAATCGTCTTTTGTGTATCGTCACCGGTGTTCAGGATGAACGGCGTCTTGGCGTTGAGGCCGAGCGTGGCATGCGCCATGAGTTGGAGTCCGACCCCGGACAACTCCCTACTCCCCTCCGCGACCGGCATTTTGTTGTCGCAGACAATGAGATCGTACTGAGACGTGTTAATCTTCTGACGAGTCTCATCGTACGTGCCGGAGAGATCGACAATGTAGCCACGCTCCTTGAAGAAGTGTTCAAGCGGATCGCGGTAGTATGACTCGTCATCAGCAACGAGCACACGCTTGCCTCTCTCTGCTGACGTTGTTTCATGTTTGACCGACGTACCATCCGTAAGTAACCTCGTCGTTCGGGGTGGCGTCACGTCTTTCATTGCCGACACATCAAGCGGCGTGGTCGGTGAAATGCAACGACCTTCGTTGTCTCGCCGAATATTGTCGCGGCGATTTTCCTTTTGGTCTTTCGTCCGCTTTCGTGCAATTCGATTCCTACGTTTGCGAGCTGGGCTCACGTGTTTTCTCCTCTGTAATTGGCCGAAAAGATAGTACCTCAAATAGTCATGCATGTCAACAATCGAATCTTATCGACAGACAGGGACGCGGTTTTAAGCTATACTTGGCGCCATTCCGGGGCAATCAGTAGCCGCGGGATAATATTCCGGGGTAACTCAATGGTAGAGTGACTCCCTGTTAAGGAGTAAGTTGTGGGTTCGAGTCCCACCCCCGGAGCCAGATATGAGGGCGAGAACATACTTCACCATCGCGGCAACATTTTTCCTCGCCGATGTTATTTTCCATGTCCTACGTGTGTTTGTATCGTGGACAATGGGAATAGATATGGAACTTCCTTTGTGGGTGAGTTATGGTGCGATTCTTTGGAGCGGCCTTTTAGCCTGGCAGGGATTTAGATTGATGAAAGAACATAAATAGATCAGCCCCATTGCCGCTGACAAGAAAAAGATTATGTGTTATTATATTTTTAGGAAATCATACATAGGAGCGGCACATGGATTGCCCACACAAAGCAGCGGTATTGGGACGGATACCTGGTCGGCAAACGGAGGATTCGGCACGGCAACTTCGGCGAGCATTTCTCGCGGGAGAAGTTGACATCAACGACTTCCTCAAGAAAAACGGCTACGGATACCTTCGAACGAAAGTCGCCCGACGAACCAATCAGGTCCAGATGTACGCGACCGCGAGCATCGTCATCGAGCACATCTGGGATCGCATCAAAGATCTACCCGTCGATACATTATTCGACGGTCTGAAAGTGAAATACGGTTCGCCCTCACACGAGGTGCGATCGTTGAACTTCATCGAAGTGCATTTGGGACTTCTGGAGGCGATCAAACGCCAGGTTGTTGCCGAAGCCTTCGACCGTTACAAGAAGGGTGCGAAGACAAAAGAAGACGCCATCCTCATCTGCATGTTTGCAGTTGGGAGCAAACGTTCGAAGACGTTTCGAGTGCCCAAGCATTTGAAACAACGGTTGAACGGATTGTCCTTCCCTTCGATGGCCGATCTTGTAACGTTGTTTGGGAGAATCGCGCACATTGCGCCGACGGTCTTCAAACGTGATATCGGTCGCGAACCAACGCAAGAAGAACTGTTTGCGCTGCTGCGGCAACCGTATGTGATGCGACTGTTCGTCGACATGATGACGTGCGACCGGCCGTCACTCCAGCCGCTTTTGGCCACACTTGAAGGCACAGAGCGAATGGATCTCAACGACACCGGGCGTACATTCACTGCAGAGTGCTTTGCAGTGAGCATCGTGGAGGGTCGCCCGGTACTTCATGTGCGCCCAGAAGTCGTTGCAGGATTTCGTGGGGCGTTTGAGAAAGCAAACCGCCGGCGGACGAAGAGCGGAAAGGTTTCGCCGGAAATGCTCGGATGCCCTGCGCTCTACTCCGGCAAATTTCGCGACATGTTCAACTGGGTCGCAGCTTGCTACGAGCATTGGCACAAAATAGCGATATAACAATACGCCGCCCATCCAGGCGGCGTATCTCTTTTGTCGATAAAAATTATTTCGATTGCCTGCTGAGGACCCACTTTTGAGATCGGCTCAACGGCTTATCCGTCCGATGCATGCAGCCGGCCCAGCAGCAGGGGCGACGCATGCCGCCACGCATTTTTGAAATCGCCTTTTGGATCCGAATGCCCCGCGTCTCCGCCATCTTGCCGGATATCACCCAACACACCCACTCGTTTTTTGCGAGCGGCGTGATGTCTTCCCACAACGCTTCTACTTTCGGCACAGCCGAAATCGCTTTCCTAAAATCCGCAGGCACGCTGTGCACCATTCCATTACTCTTGCTCATGGAGATATGGTAGCAAAATTTACCTGCGCGCGCTCAGCGGTAGTTTGACATTGAGTTGAGAAAATGCTACTATAATCCCAGCGTATTTCGTGTCATTTCAACCCGGAGGTACGACAATGCCGCAAGGCAAAAAAGCTGCAATGCTTTCCTACAACACCTTCCTGCGCGGCCAGCCCAACGGCTGGCTCAATGAATCGCTGTTCGTGATTCAAAACGAAAACGGTCAGAAATGGGCAGCCCCGCAGAACGTCCCGATTCCGAAAATGTTCGAGGAGCAAGTGAAGGGCGACCAGCTCGTCCAAAACACCGTCCAAGGACATTGGCAACAGTTGTCGGATCAGCTTCCGTCGTTCAATCACGTCGTCATCTACGTCGGCGACCGCGGCAGCGAGCATACGATCAAACACGCCGCCGAGCATAAGCTCGACCCGGCCAAAGCAATTTTCGTGATGTGCTCGTGCAATATCGCCGGGAAGGAGAACACCATCAGACGCCACGGCTTCGGTAACTCCAAGCTGATCGCGTGCGAATGCGGCGGTCAGCAGACGATGCAACGTATGGCCGAGCGCTTCATCGCAACCGGCGAAATGACACAGTAAAAGCCATCGACTACAGCGGCGCAAGCCACTGATTCATCGGCGGCTTTCGTCTTTTTATGTTTTACGGTGGACGACGGCGAATCAGTATGATTTATTGGTCGCAGGTTCACTCGCACCGGAGAACAGCAACGGCAATGGAGTGCGATTGTGGCCCGTGCGCCGCGAAAAGTTGATGAAGTCTGAGCATGTATGCGTAGTTTGACGCTCACAAGTCATCGTGTTATAGATATTTCGGACAATCTGGGAGACATGCAATGCTCAAACGAGTAGCCCTCACTTCGAGTGTCGTATTCGCACTCGTCGCGACTCCAGCATCCGCTGAATCATTTCGCGACAAGTACGAGAAAATGCCGGCGGCCGGTACGGAGTACACCTGTTTCGTCCCGAAGCAGGATTGTACGCAATTTGTCGCCGATTTCGTCGCTCTGGCTAATAAGCAAATTCTCGTCATGGCATACGAATACACGGACGAGCGGATCCGAGAACCGATCGGCGCTGCAAAAAGAGTGAAAAAACTCGACGTGCGCGTCGTTTTGGACAAAACGAACGCTTCAAACGGTGCCGCGAAAGTCGCCGCAAAAGACGGCATTCCTGTATGGATCGACTTTTCCGTCAGTGGCATTCACCACAACAAAGTGATCATCATCGACGGCGCGCACGTGCTCACGGGGAGCTTCAACTTCAGTAAGGCGGCGCAAAAGAAAAACGCCGAAAACATCAGGGTCAACCTCGATAATCCGAAGCTTGCTGCTCGGTACGTCGATTACTGGAATGAACGCCAGATCGCGTCGACGCCGTACGATCCTGATCATCCCCCGCCGATCAAAAAGAAGAAACGATCGCGGTCGAAAACTTCACAAGCAGTGCCCGCAGAAAAGCCAAAGGGTTGGCTTGAGCGGCTCCACTTGCAGTGACATTCAAGCGCCGCCGGCTACACGCCGGCGGCGCCCTCTTTTGCGCTATACTCATCTGTATGCGATCAAGCGCTTCAGGCGGCTACGTCGGGCTGCTGGTGTTTTTGATTGGTGTCGCGATCATGGTGTACCTCTATGTGCAATTTTCACCACTCGCGCCTTCGCCTGGCTCTGGTACGACGACACCCGAGGCCGTCCAAGCAATCGATGCAGCTAAAAACGTCAAATTGCTGATCGAGCAACGCGACGCTGCGAGCATACAGCAGCAATAGTTTAATTCACAGATGTGCGATTCGCCGCACCATGAGGCGATATACTGAAGGCAATGCTCAATTCAAAACGTATTGCGGCTATTCTTGCGACGGTGGTACTCGCACCGCTCCCGGCACTCGCGGCGAACGCGAGCGTCAGCACACCACTTCCGGCAAGCACGATCAACGCAGATACGCGCATTTCATTCAATGTCATCACGAGCGGCTTTCAAAATCCGACATTTTTCATCGCTGACTCAATCCCCGGCGGTGCCAACAAAAACTACATCGATTCCAATGGAAATTTTGCCTGGTCTCCCAATAAAGACGAGGTCGGAACACATAACCTCACAATCACCGTCTCCGATGCTCTGGGCAATTCGCAGACGGTCACACAATCCTTCACGGTCATGAGCGGCCCGACGGCGAGCATCGATTCACTGTCCCCTGGCGCGACAGTCAACGTCGGCACACAGGTCACCTTTCATATGACGACACAGGGCTTGATCGGAAGCGTCTCATACCGCTCGCTCGATTATTTCCCAAATACGAGTGTAAATTTTACGCGCATCGATCCTGCAGGCAATTTCTCGTGGGTACCGATCTGGCAAGATGCGGGGACACACACAATCATCCTTAACGCGACCGATGGATTTGGCTACACTGCATCGACATCGCAAACTATCGCGGTGATACCGTCCGCGACTTTAAAAATCCTGACGCCGACTTCAGGCACCATTACGCCAGTCGGCACCGCCGTGCCGATCGTAGCGACGACGACTGGTTTCGTGAATCCAAATTACTCAATCGTCGACTCGACGCTCAACGCCTCAACTACTGCCTCAATCGATTCGACTGGCCACGGAAGCTGGACACCGCACAGTGGCGAAATTGGCACGCGGACCTTCATCGTAAGCGCGAGCGATTCGCTTGGTCACTCGCTGAGTGAGACATTTAATCTCTCCGTCCCCGTTCCAGGTGGCGGGACGACGCAGTCTTCGGGCGGGTCACTCCCGGCCGTCACTCCCTACACGCCAGGGCTCCAGCCGACGGCACAAGCAAGTTACTACTCGCAGGGGTCATACACGCCGACGCCGGCTTCGGGCAGTCAGAAAAATGGATATGTCTTTACACGCTATTTGGAAATTGGTGCATCTGGTACATCGGTCTTGAAATTGCAGACGGCGCTCACTTCACTCGGCTTTTACAACGGGCCGATCACGGGCTACTTTGGCGCGAAAACAAAAGCCGGCGTCGTCGCGTATCAAAACGCGCGCGGCATCAACCCGCTCGGAGTTGTGGGTCCCACCACGCGAACCTACCTCAATAAAGAGAATTGGTAACCCGGCACTTTGAGGCCGTTTCGACTCTCCGCCGGGGAATTAGAAAATGTTGCGGGCTGCATGCGGAGCCATTCTGACGTCGCAAAGTGACGGGCAGGTCAACCTGCCGCATGCGCCGCTGCTTGCGATTCCGCAGAAGCGTGCCCGGTCTGCGCACGCAAAAGAATGAGCGCAAGAATGCCTCCGATCACCATGGCGAGAGCCGCGTATTTGAAGACCGTCGCGTAGGAAAGCAAATCGGCTTTGAGAATCACGAGCTGATAGCCGGCTCGAATCACCTGCGGAACGTTTGAATTGATGACGGAATTTTGTGCGACGGTGAGCACGTTGGAATTAATCGCATTCGTGAGAATCGTGCCGAAAATGGCGATGCCAAAAGCGCCGCCGATGTTGCGCGTGAGATTCAATAATCCGGATGACATGCCAACTTCATGGAGCGGCACGGCGGTCGTGGAGGCATTGGTGAGTGGCGCCATGCCAAGCCCCAGGCCCGCGCCAAACAAAACGAGCGGAATCACGAAATTGAAATACGTCATCGCTGGATCGAGCCAATGCAGCAAGTAGAAGCTGAGAGCGGCGATCGCCATGCCAAAAGAGACGGTGTAGCGTGGGTGGAAGCTTTGTGCGAGCCTCGCGCCAAGCGGTGCGAAAATCGGAAGCGTCAATCCCATCGGGACAAACAAAAGCCCGGTCTTGATCGCGTCGTAGCCCAAGAAGGTCTGCGTGAAAACCGGCAGAAGGAACATCGCACCCATCAGGCCTCCGAATGAAATGAACGACACCGCAAGCACTGAGACGATGATCGGATTTTTAAAAAGTTTGAAGTCGATAATCGGATGCGGGTGTCGGGTCTCCCACCAATACGTGAGAAAACCGAAGATGACGGTACCCGCGTAGCACGCAAGGCTCGCGCCCGAAAGCCATCCCCATGTCTGGCCCTGATCGAGGACCAACACCATGCTCGTGATCGCACCCGAAAGGAGGATTGAACCAAACCAATCAAAGGTGCCGCGCTCGGTCGGCCGATCATGCGGCAAAAAGAGCAAGGTCATCGCCAATCCTGCTGCACCGATCGGGAGGTTGATATAGAAAATCATTCGCCACGAAAACTGATCGATCAAGTACCCACCCAATAAAGGGCCAATAATCGCCGAGACGGCAAAAGACGACGACCAGATACCGAGCGCTTGCGCGCGCGCCTTCGGATCGCCGAAGGATTTTGCTATCAGCGACATCGCTGTGGGGTAAATCGCCGCTCCGACGAGTCCTTGGAGCGCGCGGAAGACGATGAGCGACGGAAAGTCCCACGCCAGCCCCGTGAGGACTGAGACTGCGATAAATCCGGTGAAGCTCCAAACGTAAATCACGCGATTGCCGAAAAGGTCGCCGAGTTTCCCAAAGACTGGCACGAAGACGGCGTTCGAGATGATGTACGACGTCGCGATCCACGCGGCGACCGTCACCGTAATCCCAAAATCATTGATGATTTTTGGGACAGCGAGGTTGACGACGGTTCGGTCGAG
>CAZOZG010000024.1:0-17681 GCA_964584225.1 uncultured Candidatus Saccharibacteria bacterium
GAATCTGGTTTCGAAACTAATGGCGCCGGGGAGAACGAGCCAAGCGGGAACGAAAGGAAAGGGAGCGTGGTGGGGATGCACCATTTTCACCGCGCTGACACATGTTGCGAGCGGCCCCACGGGGCCGCTCGCTTTCTTTTTAGTATGCCGATTTACGCGAGGTGCGCGCAAGTGTAATAGAAAGCGATGCCGCAATCGCAGCGACGACGAGTGAGGCTGCAAACGCATACAGACTCGAGAATAAAAGTGCAACGACTATAACGATACACGCCAGTGCGAGACGCCCGAGGGCAAGGGCCATCTCTTTAAGCGCCGTGTATTCATCGATGTATGCACCCTGATCAGCTATTTGCTCAAACGCGAACGGGTCAGTCGTTCCGCCGCGCGGTGGCAGCGTCGAGTACGAAAAGATATCAGCAACGACGATGCTTGCGGGAAGACCTGCGATGAAACGCATCACCCACCCTGCGACCGCTATGGTGGCCTGCACAGGCGACGATGCCTCGAATTTCGCTTTTTTCAGGAAAGTGTCGTATACACCGCGCAAGGTGAGAATACCTAAAAGCGAGATCGTAAAGATAAGCCCAAACATACTGAATGATTGATTGATGATGAGAAAAATCGCAAGCGGCCACACAAGAAAAAGCACGGCGCCTTGCATGCCATCATAAAATGCCGGCAAGACAATTTTGCGATGGCGCCGAGCAAAAAGTCTGCGAAATGTCTCGCCATATCCCCAGGAATAATCTTCGTATGTGTCGTGAAGAAAGAACGCAGGCAATATCGATATACAAATCGCCGCGGCGGCACCTCCGAAAATCCGAAGTGGCGCATCCATGATGAGCCCCACGGAGGCGCCGGCTGCAAGTGGCGACAGTGCGATCAAAACGTCATACATAGCGTGCATACGTGGCGCCTTTCGCGAATTCACTGTCTCAAGCAGTTCATACGGCACCCAATAGAAAGCTCGATAGATCCCGAGCAAAATCGCAAAAATCGTCACGCCCGAAGCAAGATCAGACGCACTCCCCTCAAGAGTCGTGCCGAGCCACACGTACGCGCTCGCAGCGATGATAGCTCCCCAAATCAAAGCGCGCCGCGAACCTCCCCGGAGGTGCGCAGCCGAGAAGGGAGTGACCACGAGCGTTGCGATCTGTACGAATGCGTAGATCAACGCGACGCATATGAGTGCGACGCCCTCAGAACGCGTCAATTGCTCAAATAAGAAAAAAGCGAAAATCCAAGCGAACACATTGCCGATCGTGAGTCCGATCCGCATGAGAAAGCGATGTGCGAAGAGCATGCGCTCCCCGTTTTGAGAGGCTCTCATCCCCTCTATTATCGCTCTATTTCAACTGTTTTCGGTCAATCGCTGCCGTCGCTGTGGATATCACTGCCGTCGCTATCTTGATCGCCTGAAAAATCGGGCAAAGAGACACCACTCCGTGAGAGCTGCGTACGCAATTGATCACTCACCTGCACTTGCACGGCACCGCGGATGACGGATTGGAATTTTGTGAATGCCTTGCCGTAATTCCCTTCTTGCAAATTCACTTCACCGTTTTCAAACGCTTGTGTAACTGGATCTGGTGACTCATCAGTTGACGTCGCGTCCAATGACGATGATGCGAAAGTCGCTGCGGCGCGTGCTGATGGCGCAACTGCTGCCATGGTCTGGACGGTCGCGGTATTTTGTACTTCTTTCTGCTTGCTGCGATTTTTCGGCAGACGTTTACGCGCGTCATCGTGTTTCTGCGCTGCGGCAACTTTCAGCGTGTCATTCGTCTGCGTCGAGATTTCTTGATCAGTTGCTTCGCGATCTTGGCTGATTTTACTGGCGCTCGCGCGTACCGCTGAGAGAATTGGTCCAACCGAAGACCACGAGGACGTGGCGGACAACTGCGCTAGGATTGTCGCGTGCGCATTAAGTGTCGCCTCTAGATCAGATTGCGCGTCTGCCGCGGCGACCGTGGCGTTTTCTTGCGATGACTTCAAGCTCGCCACTTCCGTATCAAAATTTTCGGCATGAGCCGTAAATTGCTGTTCGACTTGCGCCTGAGCAATAGGCGTCAGGCGTCCTTCGGCGACAAGCGTCTCCGCTTCCTCAAGACGGCGACTTGCCAGCGTTGTATTCCATTGCGCTTTTTCGGCTGCGGTCGTTTGAAATGCACCAATGACCGCTTCGTTCAGATTGATTTTGACCGGGTACAGCGCGTCCCCAGGGAGCGCCGACTGCGCTGCATACGATGTGCCACCTCCGACGCAGACGACGAGAACGAAAGCGGACGCCACATAACGATATGCAAACACATGCCATTGAGCCGCACGCGTGGCGCGGACAGGATTGTCTGCAATATATAGCCGTAGCGCACGCTTCATATCTTCTCGTTCTGCACGCGAAAGCTGCACGTGACGCGCGTTTCGGAGTTGCTCTTCAATATGTCGTTCAAAATTATCCATGGTTTTCATATTTTTCCTGCCACAGTCGACGAAGCTCTTTCATGCCGCGATGAATGCGTACCGATACGACATTCTCAGACACATCGAGCGTTTCGGCAATTTCTCGCGGGCTCATTTCCTCGATGTAACGCATTGAAATCACTTCTGCGTATCCGTCTTCAAGTTCTCCGACGAGTCGCAGTGCTGCTTTCACCTCTTCGCGCGTTTCCGCAGAGGGAGTGTGCGATTCATCAATTGGCTCAAAGCCGTCCTCCTCCTGCAGCTCGTCCAACGACGTGCTCTTCTTGCGGCGCATCGTGTCGACGATGACATTTTGGAGTGTTCTATACAAAAACGCACGCATATGATCGATGCGCTTTCCTTCTGCCAAATAGCTCCAGGCACGGGTAAACGTCTCCTGCACGAGGTCTTTGGCTAGTTCGCGGTTGCGCACACGCATGAGGCAGTGGCGAAATAGCGCGTCAGCATTCTCGTCATAGGCGGCGAGAAAATCGCGCTCAATTTCAGCATGATTCATGCCTTTCGATCCCATGGGTATAGACGTTGGTCAAGCCCTCTCCTTACAGCCAGTCAACGTCTCAGTAGCATAGCAAAATGGGTCTCAGTAGAGCAAACGACAAGGGCCCGGCCGAAAGGCCGGGCCCTTGTCCAGTCAGAAGTCGAAATTACCAACGACCGCCGCCGTTTCCACCGCGACCGCCGCCGTATCCGCCACCATTACCGCCTCCGCGGAAATCGCGACGAGGTTCCATTGGGCGCGCTTCGTTGACCGTAAGCGTGCGACCGCCGAAATCCTTTCCGTTCCACATGTCGATTGCTTTCTGCGCGTCGTCATCGTTGCCGAATTCGACGAAGCCGAAACCCTTCGAGCGGCCGCTCATCTTGTCCATGATGATCACAGCGCTCGAGACAGCTCCTGCCTGCGAGAAAGCATCTTTGAGTTCTTGGTCAGTTGTTGCGTAAGGCAAACCACCGACGTAGAGCTTCTTAGCCATGCTTTTGTGTATTGTTCTGAATAAACATGTAAACCAACCTTCCCTGCTCTCCTGGCTTATGACCCAAAAGCATGGACCTTTTACATTCGTGAGGAATGATAGGACACCCCCGAAAATTGTCAAGGATCAGGTGTCAGTATAGGATGCGTGCAGGTCCACAGGAAAAGGAGGCTCTGTCCATGACGATAAACGAACGCGACCCGCTGAAAGTAGGTACCTGTATTCACCTTACGATGCCATTCCGTCGCTCGGAGGAACAATTTTTCCTCGTGAAAAACAAGGAACACAAGAATGGCTCCTGGAGGTATGAGGGTATTGTACTGAGTCAAGACCGGCCGGCGAGTCTCTTGTGCGTGCGCAACAGCTCGGGCGTCTTTCACTTAAAGTTGCACGAGGTGCACCACTACGGTGCTGCCAGTGAGGTTGAGCGCATGCACGTCTCGCTCTATGTCGGTGAACAGCGCCGTCAACTAAGAGATCAAGCGCGTCTGTACAAACGCCTTGAGAGAAGAGCGGTGGGTAATTGGAACCGCTTCAGTCGAGAACTCAAACGAATCCAGAGCCCGTAAGTTTCTCAAGGTTTTTGATTCGGCGGCGCCACATAGGCGCCGTTTCTTTTGACAACGGGAGCGCCGTACGTAGTATGCGCTGAGAAACAATTGTAGAGGTTACGATGCAAAACAGATCTCATGCGAGGGTGGCTTTCGTGACCGCCTTCGGCCAGCAAGAACTCGATCGAGACTTGCCGCCACTACTTCAGGAACTGCCCGCCGACGTCGTCGTCTGGGACGACCCTGATGTCGACTGGAATTCCTATAATCTTGTCGTCATCAGATCAACGTGGGATTACGTATCTCGATTGGAGGAATTTCTTGCGTGGTGCGAGAAGGTGCCGCGGCTGCTCAATCCACCGTCTGTCATTCGGTGGAACACCAACAAGCGCTATCTCGAAGGTTTCGCAGACCTCGCGGTGCCGACGACGTTTATTGAGCCCGGCGAATCCATCCATATCCGGTATCGCGACTGCGTCGTCAAGCCAACGGTTTCAGCGGGCTCAAAAGACACCGCTCGATATCGAGACCCGAGACTTGCGACAAAGCACGTGCGTACGATACACGCATCAGGACGCTGTGCGATGGTGCAACCATACATCCAAGCAATCGATACGCTTGGTGAGACTGGTCTCATCTACATCGACGGCGAGTTCAGCCACGCGATTCGAAAAGGATCAATTCTCAATCGTCCCGTCGAATTTGACAGCGGTGTCTCTGCTCGAGAGAAAATCACGATATGCGAACCCTCTCCGGAAGAACGAGTATTAGCAGACCGAGTTATTCGGCGAGCACCTCCGGGATTGCTCTATGCGCGCGTCGATCTTGTGCCGGGACCACAACTCCTGGAATTTGAGGCGACAGAGCCTGCACTGTTCCTCAATCATCAGCCTCAAGGTGCATTGCGCCTCGCGGAAGCGATTCGCAAACGTCTGTAAAGCTATACGGCGCCCGTTGGGCGCCGTTCTCTTTTTATGTACAATGGCGACATGAAAGATAGCGACTACATGAAACAAGCGAAAAGTCTGGCCACCAAAGCGGGAAAAGTAATGCGGAAGAATTTTACGAGCAACATGAAAAAAGAATGGAAGGACGAGCGTTCGCCCGTCACGGAAACCGACATCAAGATCAACGATATGGTTTTGAAGGAAATCAAAAAGAAATATTCGAGTCATAGCATTCTTGCGGAAGAGGGCGACGATTTTTCTGAGGACAGCGAGTACGTGTGGATTTGCGATCCCGTCGACGGCACTCACAATTTCTCACACGGAATCCCGACCGCGACCTTTGCGCTCGCGCTGTGCAAAAACGGCGAGCCAATTCTCGGTCTTATCTACGATCCGTTTTTCGATCGCTTGTTTACAGCGGAAAAAGGAAAAGGCGCGTTTCTCAATGGCAAACCGATTCGCGTTTCCAAGCATGCCGTCTTGAAAAGCACGATCATGGGCGCGGGGAAACTCAAGAAGGTTAAAAATCTATTTCCAGTGATGCAAGAAGGCTACGGCCATGGTGTCTCCTGGATTTCTGGGCTTTCCATCCACTACATGAGCGCACTCGTTGCGGCAGGAGAATTTGCCGCAAGCTTTTTTGGGGGTACCTCACCGCACGATATGGCAGCAGCGGCAGTGATCGTTACCGAAGCGGGCGGCAAAGTGACCGATCTCGATGGTAATGTCCCCGAACGCTACGACAGAGACATCGATGGGCAACTCTGCTCCAACGGCATTTTGCACGGTGAGCTTCTGGCACTCCTCCGAAAATCAAAGTAAAATTACCCGCATGAATATCGACATTTTAAAAGCAACAGCGAAGCAAATGGTTGCGCCAGGCAAAGGTATTATTGCAGCAGATGAAAGCAACGCGACGTGTGAAAAGCGTTTTACCGCGGCCAATATTCCGTGCACCGAAGAGACGCGCCGCGCCTATCGTGATCTCATTATTTCTGCCGATGGATTAGAGCAGTACATCAGCGGCATCATTCTTTTTGATGAAACGATCCGCCAAAATGCCTCAGACGGCACTCCGTTCCCACAAGTTTTGATAAAAAAAGGCATCATACCAGGCATCAAGGTGGACAAAGGTCTCAAAGACCTCGACGGTCACCCAGAAGAAAAAGTGACGGAGGGTCTCGGCGGACTACCGGAGAGACTCGCCGAGTACGCAAAGATCGGCGCGAAATTCGCGAAGTGGCGTGCAGTCATCACGATCGGCGCAAACATCCCGAGTGCTAATTGCATCAATGCCAACGCTGAGCGCTTGGCAAAGTATTCAAAGGCATGTCAGGAAGCCGACATCGTGCCCATGATCGAGCCCGAAGTCCTGATAGACGGTGATCATACCATCGAGCAATGCTGCAGAGCGACGGAAGAGACGCTCAAAACCGTGTTCGCAGCGCTTGCGAAGGAAAACGTCCCACTGGAGGGCGTCATTCTGAAGACGAGCATGGTAATTGCAGGTAAGAAAGCTGCAAAGCAGTCGACGGTACAGGAAGTCGCTGACGCCACAATGAAATGCCTCAAAGCGAATGTGCCAGCGAGTCTCGCGGGCGTTGTCTTTCTTTCCGGAGGTCAGACGGAGGAACAATCGACCGCACACCTCAACGCGATGAATAAAATGGGTCCCTTGCCGTGGCCGCTTTCGTTCTCCTACGCACGTGCCATACAAAATCCCGTCCTCAAAATCTGGGCGGCTGACATGAACGCCAACGTTGCCAAAGCCCGCGAAGTGCTTCTCTTTCGCTCAAAAATGAACTCTCTCGCCGCGCGGGGCACATATTCAGCTGATAACGAAAAACAGCGACCGTATTAAAAGGTTTGGCACCGACTCATGTGAGTCGGTGCCATCTGATCTCGCGTTGATCCTAGTTCGTCTTTTGTTGGAGTGACGAGAGAGGCGCGAGTTTGTTTTTCTCGATATAGGCGAACCAGAACACCGCTATGTCGGGAGAAGATCCATAAAACACGCGTATAACTTCCAGAATCGCGTAATCGCTCGGGTTTTCCACATTCTTGTTGAAGATCTCCTGGAATGTTCGACCAGCGATCCCCTTTGATATGTACCGCTCAGTGGGAGTCGCAGCGACTCGGATTTCGAGCGGTTTCGCAATCCGCTCCGCGAGACGGGATTCTCGGAACATCACCATTCCGACACCGCCGTCTTGCGTGTTACCGCTGCTGCCGACAGCTAAGCCGAGTAGGAAACATCCTGCGCAGCCTTGAGCGCTTGCTGCAGCTGGAACGCCGACCGCCAGTACGGCCGCTAGAGCAACCATTTGAACGAGCTTGCGCATTGATACCCTCCTTTTTGAGTGAATGCGTACTGAGCACTATACCATGCTATGAGACCTATGTCTACCGGCTCAACATCTTGACCCAGTTGGTGTAGAAAATCTGACCATTGGCGGCCCATGTTTTGATGGGGAGCTTCGTCTCGTCGTCATTTTGGAAATAATGCATCGGCTTATTGATGTTCATGCCTTTCTCTTTGTCCCGAAGGTATTCGCCACGGATGTCGTCGCGGTCATACTCAGGATGACCTTGTATATACACTTCCTTCCCCTTTCGCCCGACGATGACATGCGGGCCGACATCCGGACTCTCGACGAGAATTTCAAGGTCTTTCACAGCGCGAATTTTCGCTGCGTCTTCTCCGCGCCAGCGTGAGTGCGGCAAATAAATCTGATCGTCCATCCCTTCTGCGAGTGGAGATCCTGATTCCTGATTAACCGTGTGCAAGAAAATACCGAATTGTTTATCTTTGTTCATCACCGGCTCGACGCCGTAGAAATGCCGAAGCGCTGCATGCGCCGACCAGCAGCTAAAGATGATTGAGCGGATGTTTTCGCGGGCCCATTCGATAAACGACAAAAATTCTTTCCAGTATTCCACTTCCTCAAATGAAATTTGTTCGAGATTGGCGCCGGTGCTGATGAGCCCATCGAGTCCTTCCCGCTTGATGTCGGCCATCTTTTCATAAAACTCTTGCATGTAAGCGTCTTTGGAGTGCGATTTGTGAACGTCGAAATAGAACGGCACAAACTGTATGTCGTAGCCGGTCCCGGCGAGCAGGCGAGCAAACTGGAGCTCGGTGCGCTCGACGACAGCGCTTGGCATCAGATTCAAAAGCCCGATCCGAAGCGGCTTTGGATTGAGTTTTTTTATTTCCTCGTACGACAGCACCTTGACCGCGTCTCCCAATGGCTCGAGCGACGCAAGTTTTTTTGTTGTGTAGAGTGCCATATCTTTACCTTAACAGACCAGGGGCTACATAACAAATAAGCCAGAATTTGTGCTATAAAAGAGGCTCTGGGCCAGTAGTTCAGTGGTAGAACGTCTCATTTGCAATGAGAAGGTCAGGGGTCCGATTCCCCTCTGGTCCACACAACTTTTAATTCTAAATTAGATCTGCTACATTGAAGTCTGCCACGAAACGACAGAAGGAGGGTTCAATGCCGCCAGTACCTTGGACATGGAATAATCCGATCGATCAATCGACGATTCGCCGTACAGGCCGAATTCGCGTCAGATCGCAGCGATGGACTCGTCGACTCATCCTTACAAGTCGAGTTCACAGGAATTCGACGTCCGCTGTTTGGGAGTAAAACCGACCAAAGCGGTACAGCAACCTGGTGGAGGGACGCCGTGCCAGACGACGCAAGTGCACTCAACATTTACTACGATACGTTGAATCTTGCGTCGACACCGCTTGGCACAATACCGGCATAGAAATGTCGGCGGAGCCCGCAGCTAGCTGCGGGCTCTTTCTATTGACGAGCGAGCTGAATCGCGTGTTCGACAAATTCTTGGGTCGAGGAGCCAACAGCGTCGAGGGCTTTCGGGAACGAGGCGCTTGGGTAAAGGCCCGGTATTGCATTCATCTCGAGGAGAACGGGACCGCGGCGCGTGAGGCGCATGTCGGCGCGTGAGAAATGCGAAAGCCCCAGCGCGCGGTGCGCCTCACGCGCCGCATGCATAAGCGCTTGTTTGTCACTTTCAGTAAAGTTACTTGGCACCACAAAGGAAACATTCCCCTGTTCGTGCGCATCGTGAGTGAGGAAACGATCACCCTGAGGCGCAATGACGTGCACCGGAGGCAACGCGTAGAGCTCCTCGCCGCGAAAGTTTTCGAGGACGCCGACGCTGACATCGTGTCCCACCAAATATTCTTCGACGAGCGCTGCGCCAAACGCATCGAGCACATCGCCGATTGCATCTGGAAGCTCTGAGAATGTCGCCACATATAAAATCCCGTGCGACGCACCCTGACTCACGGGCTTCACGATGTACGGCGGACCAAACTTTGCGAAAACCGCGCGCGCCATTTCACCCGTCGAAGCAGGGATATCGGTCGAAAAAGCCATTCCGTGCGCGACCATGATTCCTGCTTTGCGCGCAAGCTCACGAGTGTAGTTTTTATTAAGTGAAAAACTGGCCGCAAGTGCTCGCGAGCCGGTGTAGGGAATGGAAAGACGATCCAAAATACGCTGCACCGTACCGTCTTCCCCGACGCCGCCGTGGAGTGCATTGACGACCACATCGACTTGCGACAAAGCCCTGGCAGGATCGGCAGGAATGCCGCGTGCGTGCCACATACCACTCCGATCGATGAGAATATCGCGTACGTCGTACTTTTCTTCCGGCAAAGCAGCTATAATCGCAGCGCCTGTTTTCAGCGAGAGATTGTACTCACTCGATGTACCACCACGAAGGATGCCGACATTCGTCCGCGTCATTGAAAGAACTATAACACTCAAAAAAAGAGACGCGCCCGAGCCTGTGGACTCGGGCGCGCGGCATTCAGTGCTCTCTGCGTCCGTGCTGTGAAGTCACGATAACGAAAAGACAAAAAGCGACACCTGCAGGAAGGACCCACAGGAACCAGTGCGGATGAAGATGTTCAAACATCGTTCCCTCCCGAACCTGCCGGAATAATACTCCTACATTCGACTCCGTAGGCGCCGCCTGTGGAATCCGATTCCGAAACGATGTGCCTCGCTATTGGCGAGTAAAATATCACGCTCGTACGCCTCGATTGCACGCACGTCGCCGATAAGCCGCTCCGGTTTATGAAATTCATTTTTCACGATGCCGACGAGCGGCACTTCGACACCAGCTTTTCGAAGCACTGATCTCGCGCCGTTCATCTGACCTTTTCCACCATCTATGACAAAGACTCGCGGCAATGGCCACTCCGGGTGATTCAGTCGGCGCGTGAGAGCTTCCTTGAGCGATGCGACATCGTCATTGGTCGCCGTTTTAATCTTGAACATTCGATACGCGGCTTTGTATGCCTGGCCGTTATCCACGACCGTCATCACGGCAACTGTTTCAGTGCCTGCGGTGTGGGCAACGTCAAACGCCTCGACGCGTGCGCCGCCGCCAGAGGCGATACGCATATCATCTTTGATGAGTGAGACGTCGCGTACGTGTTCAAGCGCGTGAACCTGCCGGCGCAACTCACCTGCTTTCTCGAATGCTTCGGCGTCGGCCGCTGCACGCATTTCTTTGTCAAGCCGGCGCTTCAACCCATGAAACTTTCCGCTAAAGAGTTCGCAGATGTTGCGAACAGTCTTCGCATATTCTTCTTTCGATATGTCGCCCGTGCACGCGCCCGGACACAATCCGATTTGTCGATTGAAACAAGCCTTGCATTGTTTATTTTTCGGATCTCCGCACGGCACACATTTTGAGTCGCGATACGGAAAAATGCGCCGGACGATCTTGAGCGCTTCATGTAGCGAGCCGCCGCCTGGAAATGGGCCAAAAAGATGTTTGATGTCGGCTTTGTCCCAGCCCTGATAGAGTTCGCGTCCACGCACAAGCAGCACTCGTGGGAACGTTTCTTTGGTTATCACGACGTAGTTGAAACTTTTGTTGTCCTTTTCGTCGACGTTGTAGGGCGGTTGATGCTGTTTAATGAGATTGGCTTCGAGGATCAAGGCTTCAAGCACAGAGTCGGCTTTTTGATACGAGATAGAGGTCGCCTCCTTAACCATGCCGACCATGTGTTCCCCACGCCCAGTCGCCAAATCAGCGGAGAAATAACTGCGCACGCGATCTTTGAGGCTCGCCGCTTTGCCAATATACAAAATCTGCTTCCCTTTTTTGAAGAGATAGACGCCCGGTTCATCCGGCAACTTGAATTTTCCGAGCTCTTCCCGCTTCATAGATTATCGAGATGTGAAATGCTATATTGCCACAGGTTCCGAAATGGGAGAAAGGTCATGAATAAAGACTTGCGACGCTTCCTTGGAAATGCGCTTGATTCGGACGAATGGCGCACGTTCGAGAACATGTATCCAGTCGTCCGGGGCAACTACACCGGTCGACTCGCAACGCTGGGACAAAAAATCGGGCAGATGGTCTCGCTGGGCATCTACGACCCAAATGATATCCCGCTCGCGCGCGTGTACGGCTGTTTGAGCGATCTGCAAAAGGCAGGTGTGGTTGCGCGGCGGGAACGCCCGCTCGAAAAGCACGAACTCCCGCGTCAGCTCGAACGTACGGTCGTCGAGTACCGACTCACTCCGGAAGGCGCGCGACAACGTGCTTCATGGGGCGTCGACCGACTCCTCGATCTCGGTGTGCTGCCTCCGCCCGACAAGCTTTATCTCACACATCCGACATGTTGAGTGATCGGAAATGAAGACGACGAGGGCCGGCAGATACTGCCGGCCCTCATTCTTTTCCACAGGTTGACAATTTTGCCCTGAAGAATAGAGTGAAGCTTTAATGGACTCCAAGACGTGCGCGCACCACTTCACCCTCCCGGATGATTTTTTCTATAATTCCATTGCCCCGCTAAAAGCGGGGCTTTTTTCTATATGAGGCTTTTTCTCAAAGACGGGACGGTATTTGAAGGCAAGAGCTTCGGCGCAAAGAAATCGATTGCTGGAGAAGTTGTCTTCAACACTGGCATGGTTGGGTATCCGGAGGCATTTACCGACCCCTCGTATAGAGGTCAGATTCTCGTCTGCACCTATCCACTGATTGGCAACTACGGTGTACCAAGCAAGGATTTCTTCGAGTCCAACAAAGTGCAGATCGCTGGACTTGTTGTCTCGGAGTATTCCGATCAATATTCACACCACGGCGCCAAGCAATCGCTCGGTGAGTGGTTACAGAAAAGCGGCGTGCCGGCACTGACTGGTGTCGATACTCGTGCGCTTACAAAAAAACTTCGCGAGCACGGAGTCATGCTTGGGCAGCTCACCGACAAAAAAGTAGGTGTGTTTACCGATCCCAACAAACAGAATTTAGTCGCTGCAGTCAGTCCAAAAAAGAAACAGATATATGGTACGGGCAAAATCAAGATCGTCGCGATCGACTGTGGAATGAAAGAAAACATTGTCCGCTCCCTTGCGACGACACAGACGACCGTGATTCGCGTGCCATGGAACTACGATTTCACACGTGAGAAGTACGATGCACTTTTCATCTCAAATGGACCTGGGGATCCGACCATGTGCGTCTCGACTATTGAACATATTCGAGATGCAATGCGCAAGAAAAAACCCATTCTCGGCATCTGTCTTGGGAATCAACTTTTGGCACTTGCGGCAGGCGCACACACATACAAGCTCAAATACGGCCACCGTTCGCAAAATCAGCCCTGCATCGACCAAGAGACGGGTCGCTGCTATATCACGTCGCAGAATCACGGTTTCGCTGTCGACGGAAAAACGCTACCACCCGAATGGCGCGAATGGTTTGTAAACGCCAACGACGGCTCCAACGAGGGCATCGCGCATGCGAAAGAAATGTGGCGCTCCGTGCAATTCCATCCCGAAGCTGCACCAGGGCCGACTGACACGGGGTGGATTTTTGATCGATTTCTCGAAGATCTCGCCAAACGCGCATGAAAAAAATAAAGAAAGTTCTTCTTCTCGGGTCGGGCGGACTCAAAATCGGCCAGGCCGGCGAGTTTGATTACTCCGGCTCCCAAGCAATCAAGACACTGAAAGAAGAAGGCATCCACGTCGTTTTGATGAATCCCAACATCGCCACCGTGCAGACGGATGAAAAACTCGCTGACACGGTGTACTTCCTACCTCTCACCGAACATTTTGCGACCAAGATTATTCAAAAAGAAAAGCCCGACGCGGTGTTGCTTTCCTTTGGCGGTCAGACTGCCCTCAATTTAGGTCTCGGGCTCGACACAGCTGGCGTGTTCAAAAAATACGGAGTACGTGTCCTCGGCACTCCAGTGACATCGATTCGCGATACCGAAGATCGCGACCTCTTTGTGAAGCGTCTGCAACAGATCGATGTAAAAACTGCGCGCAGTTTCGCGGCGCGTACGATCGCCGAAGCTCACGCGGCAGCGGAAAAGATAAAATATCCCGTGATGGTGCGCGCGGGTTTTGCGCTTGGTGGCGAAGGCTCCGGTGTTGTACACGATGCCGCAGCACTCAAAGCAAAACTTACAGAGGTCTTCCGATCCGTCCCACAAGTTTTGATCGAGGAATACCTCGGAGGATGGAAGGAAGTGGAATATGAAGTTGTTCGCGACAAAGCAGACAACTGCATCACCGTATGCAACATGGAAAATCTCGACCCGATGGGGATTCACACCGGCGAATCGATCGTCGTGGCACCATCGCAGACGCTTACGAATGAGGAGTACCATCGCCTGCGCGAAATTGCCATCAGGACAATCCGACATCTCGGCATCGTTGGTGAATGTAACATTCAATACGCACTCAACCCGACCACGGGCGATTATCGGGTTATCGAGGTCAACGCGCGTCTCTCACGATCTTCTGCCCTTGCCTCGAAAGCAACCGGCTACCCGCTCGCATTTGTCGCTGCAAAACTTGCACTCGGGTATACGCTTCCAGAGCTCAAAAATTCAATCACAAAGGGCACCACCGCATGTTTCGAACCGGCACTCGATTACTTGGTTCTCAAAATCCCCCGCTGGGATCTCACGAAGTTTGAAAATGCAACCACCCGCATCGGGACTGAAATGAAAAGCGTCGGCGAAGTCATGGCGATCGGCCGCTCGTTTGAGGAAGTTCTCCAAAAAGCGATCCGCATGCTCAATATCGGCGCAGACGGATTCACTGCGCAGCGCAACGGTACGTTTAACTCCGACCATTATCTCGACGAGATCAAACATCCGACTTCGCGTCGAATGTTTGCGATAGCGCAGGCACTACGCGCGCACGTTCCTGTTTCCAAACTTCATTCCTTGTCGCATGTCACTCCGTGGTTTCTCGACAAAATGAAGAACATCACCGATATGGAGCGAACGCTGAAACACAAACTCGACAAGGACACTCTGCTGAAAGCAAAAAAACTCGGATTTTCTGATCAACAGATTGCCACTATTCGCAAGACGAAGGCACACAATATTCGTGTGATGCGGAAGCGCTATGGTGTTACGCCTGTCGTCAAACAAATCGATACGCTCGCTGGTGAATTTCCGGCGCAAACCAACTATCTGTATATGACGTATCACGGAGTCGAGAACGACATCCCGCGTGGGAGCAATCAGATCGCCGTGCTTGGAAGTGGCCCCTACGCAATCGGAACATCAGTCGAATTCGATTGGTCATGTGTACAGGCACTCCACACACTGAAACGCGAACATTTTTCAACAATTATGATCAACTCGAACCCCGAGACCGTCTCGACCGATTACGACGAATCCGATCGCTTGTACTTCGAAGAACTCTCTCTCGAGCGCGTGCTCGATATCGTCGATATTGAAAAACCAAAAGGAGTCATTATCTCGACTGGCGGTCAAATCCCAAATAACCTCGCTGTCCCACTGCAGCAAAACGGCGTTCGCGTGCTCGGCACGCGGCCGCAAGACATCGACAAAGCTGAGGACAGACACGTGTTTTCAAAATTACTTGATACGCTCGAAATTGATCAGCCGCTATGGGCAGAGCTCACGACGATCGCCGCGGCCAAAAAGAAAGCAAAAGAACTTGGCTACCCTGTCTTGGTGCGTCCATCATATGTCTTATCAGGGGCAGCAATGAATGTGGCGCTTGACGAATCATCATTGGTGAAATTCTTGCAGCGCGCCGCAGACATTTCCTCAGACCACCCCGTCGTCATTTCGAAATTTATCGATAATGCACGCGAGATCGAGATCGATGGTGTCGCAAAGGATGGAAAACTTGTGATCTATGCTTTTACTGAGCACGTGGAAAACGCAGGCAAGCACTCAGGCGACGCTACTGTCGTCTTACCGCCGCAGCGCACCTATCTCGAGACGATTCGACAAGCAAAACGCATGACGAAGCGCATCGTCGCGGCACTCAAAATCACCGGGCCATTCAATATTCAATTTCTCGCCAAGGATAATCACTTGCAGATCATCGAGTGTAACCTGCGCGCATCGCGCAGTTTTCCTTTCGTCTCAAAAGTCACAGGCTACAATTTTATCGAGCTTGCGACTCGCGCAATTTTAGGGAAAGACGTCGCGGGCGAATACCGAACAGTCGAGCTCGACTACGTCGCCGTGAAATCTCCTCAGTTCTCGTATAGCCGCATCAAGGGTGCAGATCCTATTTCGTACGTGGAAATGGCTTCGACAGGCGAAGTCGCATGCTTTGGGGACTCCTACGGCGAAGCACTTCTAAAATCGATGATGGCCGCCGGATTCCGACTCCCCAAAAAGAATGTTCTGGTCTCGCTCGGGAATGAGGAGAACAAAGTGAAGTTGCTCGAATCGGTGCGCATCCTCGCGGCAATGAAATTCAAGATTTTTGCGACTGAGACGACGGCTGATTTTCTCAAAGAAAATGGTGTCGCATGTGAAAAGGTCTACAAGATTAGCACGAAGCAAGAACCCAACGTGCGCGAACTTTTGGAAGACGGGACACTGGATCTCATTATTAATATCCCCCGTCACCCCTTTGCGCGCGAATCAACAGACGGCTACATCATTCGCCGCAAAGCCATCGACATGAACATTCCGCTGATTACGAATAGACAGCTTGCGGAAGCATTCGTGACGGCACTTGCCGAACAGAAAGGCAACGGCTTGCAGACAAAATCGTGGCGCGAGTACCGTCTGTCATAGTGTTCGACCCCGATTTTCTTCGGGGTCGATTTGTTTAGTTGACGGCTGTTTCTCCCGCAAGCAAGTCGAGGATAATGTATTTGTGATCGTCAACTTTTACCACAGCGACAACGGCCTCGTACGCATCGTCAGTCAATTCTGCGTCAGAGTCGTACAACTCGTAGATCGGACGCATAACGTCATCCGAGCAGTAGACAGTCCTCGTATCAAGATTTACGAGGAGAACATCTATATCGATCATGCACTCCTCCGGGTTTGTTGCTACGAAAACTATAGCAGAACTGCTTATTTTTTCATTTTTTTTAGCACGCGCTTAAGATAGTAGCCTGTGTGTGAACCGTCAGTCTTTGAAACTTCCTCCGGCGTACCCTTTGCGACGATTTTCCCGCCGCCGGAACCACCCTCAGGGCCCATGTCGATGATGTAGTCCGCGCACTTCAGCACATCGAGGTTGTGTTCGATCACGACGACGGTATTGCCGCGCTCGACGAGTTTCTGAAGAATTTGAATCAGTTTGGCGACGTCGTCGTAATGCAGACCGACCGTTGGTTCATCTAAGAGATAGATCGTCTTCGTCATGAGTGGTCGATACAACTCTGATGCAATCTTCACGCGCTGCGCTTCTCCACCTGAAAGTGTGGTCGCGCTTTGTCCGAGTTCGAGATAATTCAGGCCGACGTCTGCAAGCGTCTGCAAGCGATCTGCAACCGCCGGAATGTCCTCGAAAAATTTCAAGGCTTCTTCGACCGTCATCGACAGAATGTTGTGAATATTCTTCTTTTTGTATTTCACTTCGAGTGTCTCTTTCATAAAGCGCTTACCATTACATACATCACAGGTGACATACACGGTGGGCAAAAAGTGCATCTCAACGGCAACAAGTCCGTTGCCCTGGCATGCTTCGCAGCGCCCGCCTTTGACGTTGAATGAAAAGCGGCTCGGTCCCCATCCGCGCGCACGCGCCTCCTCACTCATAGCAAACATATCGCGAATGTGCGTCCACGCGCCCGTGTACGTCGCCGGATTCGAGCGAGGTGTGCGTCCGATCGGAGACTGGTCGATCAAGATAGAGCGACCGAGGTATTCAGTCCCACTAAATTCTTTTAAATTGTAGATCTTCGCAGTCCGATACCGCTTATCAAATCGCGCCTGGAGATTTCTATGCAAAATCTCATAGAGAAACGTCGATTTGCCGGATCCTGAGACGCCAGTGATACAAACGAGTTTGCCGAGCGGGATGTCGATGTTGACGTTTTCTAGGTTGAACTTGCTGGCGCCGCGGATTTTGATCTTGCCTCGGTCTGCAGTTCGCCGTTTCTCGGGAATCTCTATAGCTTCTTCCTCACGCAGGTACGAAAGCGTGCGCGAACCACTCTTATTTGTCTTGGCAGTGAGTAAATCATCGAGCCAGCCGTGGACGACGATATTGCCGCCATGTACACCGGCGCCAGGTCCGATATCGACGATGTAATCCGAAGCAAAAATCGTATCTTCGTCGTGTTCGACGACGACGACGGTATTACCGAGATCACGCAAACGCTTCAAGGTCTCGATAAGACGATCGTTGTCACTGCCGACGAGGCCAAACGTCGGTTCATCAAATTCGAGATCGGAAGAGCGTTGGGGAGGGGAAAAG
>CAZOZG010000025.1:0-13586 GCA_964584225.1 uncultured Candidatus Saccharibacteria bacterium
GCCCTTCCCTTTTGATTGACACCACGAGATCGCTTGTTACTATCGAAGTATGCAGCGAATTTCAGGAATTTCTTTTTACATGATGAGTACCTCGATCGAGGGCTCATCTTCGCTATTGTAATTTTCTCGAACGATACCGAAAACGAGCCCTCGACAGGGCTCGTTTTGTTTTTGATTCGCAAAGACAAAAAGTTCATTGAGGACAGGAGCGAGCGATGAAGGATACTGTGGTATATGTCAATCGTGTGACGCGCCCAAGTTATCCGAATTGGAGGCGACACGTGTTGCATCCCGAATTCGAACGACACGGCCCAAGCACGTATGATCTTGCGGCACTTGATCTGTGGATCCCTGACATGCAGCGTGCGGGATCGGTGTCGTGCGCCGAAGTGCACGAGCACCTGAAACTCACCGATACCCTGCCGCAATGCCTTAACCTCCAGGATGGAGTGGCCATTCGAAAGAAGGGGCTCCGGTTGTACACCTCACTGTTTGGCGAGAGATCTATCTTTCTCTGGAAATCGGTGGTGGTGAACCGGTGGCGCGACACGTGCGTCCCCTACCTTTTTGTGTACGACCGCAGAGAGGTAATCATTACTTGGCTGTACTTCAGTCAGCACCTCGCCGGCATTAACAATACGACAGCCCGTATTGTTGGTAGCTAATGGCTGCCGCCTGCGCGTTCGCGCAGGCGGCTTTCTCTTTCTTGACAAGAAACGGCGCATCGGCTACTTTGGGTAGTAGAGAAATCCATTGATCTGGGTCTCGCGTATGCGCGAGGTTGGGCCCGGTGAGCTTGCCTACCGGCAGGCAGGGAAGCGTCTGCGAAAGTGGGTGCTCGGGATCTCCCGTTACAGAGATAACCAGTGTCGCAAAAGTACACAACTGCGCGGAGCTGGTAAGAACAAACTAAGGTGGTACCGCGATGAAAGTCGCCCTTATTACATGAGCACGTGTTCATGTACTAAGGGCGACTTTTTGTTGGTCCACAGCAAGAAACGCACAGATCATTCTGTTCTTGTCGCAACCAAGAGAGGTACACATGTCAAAACGAGATCCTTCTCGAGGCGTTGGCTGGGGTTCTGGTTGGACTCCACCACCTGAACGTCACACACCTATCGCGCCAGCTGCCGAGCCGGAGACGGCAACGCAGTCTCCAAACACGGCAAACGTGCCGGCCGAGAAACCTGCAGGCTGGCGTCATCCTGAACTCGAAGATTGAGGAGGTCACAATGGCTACTGTTTCGCAACTCGCACCGCGACAATCTGAACAGCGAGACGACGTACGCGACGCAAAGGCAGTGCTGCTTGAGAAGATCACCGATGAGGGGTGGACGGCAGACGAGATGCGTTTGTTTACGCACCCCGAAAGCGAGACGCTTCGACTCATGGTGCGGACCAACCTCCGCTCACGGATCGAGATCGCTCGTTCGAAAAAGTAAGGACCATGAAAGCGGGTCGCCCTCGGCGACCCGCTTTTTCTTTTGTTGACAGACGATACATGCGGCAGTAGTATCGCCCTATGAGCAACGGTCGATTCAATTTCTTCAGCACCTTCCGTCGTGCCGCCGAAGCCTTTGGTGTAGGCGCATTTTTCTTCTTTTTTGGAATTCCGAGGAGGGTGCCGGTGCCGTTGCGAACATAAAAGCAACCAAACCAGAAGCCCCTCCTCGGAGGGGCTTTCTGTTATCCGGGATTTGCTCCGAACCATCGAAGCAAATCCCAGGTCGCAGATCTGGATGCAGGCGTAAGAAGCGCTTGCAGCGCTCTTTACACTTGCATATCGATCACACAGAAGGAGCACTCAATGAGAATGCATGCACTCGGGCCCGATGGGACCAACGGTCACGAAGCCGCGCTAAAGGCGGCGGAGATGATAGCAGCCAAACTCAAATTGAAGCGCCCACCAGGCGTGGACCTTTTGAAAAGCCACATCGATGTTCTCGAACAAACCCATGGCCGCAATTGTTGGGGTTTGGCCGCAATCGAAAACGATGGACAAGGTCTCGTCGGCGATGTCGTCAGGTACTTGGCCGAGGGAAAGCCGAGTTCTCAGGTGATCGGCGAACTAACCTTGCCGATACGACACGACGTCTTCATGCATCCGGAAGCGAACGAAAACCATATGATTTTCGCGATCTCGCATCCGCAAGCTTTGGATCAGACTCGGAAAAATCGAGCGAGGTTGGGGCTTGAAGAAGGCAGCACGACGACAAGTACAGCCGAGGCCGCACGTCTTATTGGCACCAAAAGCATCCCCAATTGGGACCGCACTGTTGCGATTGCGTCGCCGTTTGCCGGGAAAACGTATGGGCTTCGCCCGATTCGTACGCACGTCGAGGATCAACAAGGAAACATGACGCGCTTCTACATGCTTGGTCCGAAGCAGAAGTACGACGGCAACGGCGGCAGGACGGCGCTCATTTTCGCGGTCCCAAACAAGCCATGCTCACTCGGTCACACGATTCTTTCGATCGGAAGCGGCGACAACGTGCAAATCTCATCGCTCGATCGGGTGCGACTCGGCTCCAAAGCAAACTCCGTGTTCTTCCTCGAATTCGAGGATCACGTGCAATCTGAGGCCGGCAAAAACATCTTGCGTCGGCTTCACACGTACGTGGCAAAAGATGATCACGGCAGACCGCGGATTCGCATCCTCGGATCGTGGGCGGTGTAATTCCGATATGCAAACAATACAGGCGGCACGCAAAAGCGTGCCGCCTGTTTCTTTTGCAACATGTCACTTTGCTGCTGCGTGTTGCTCTTTTTCTGCAGCGAGACTGTGCGCCGCCGCAATCATCGCTTCAAACGTGTTGTGACACTCGGGAACGCGCGTCCACACATCGAGGAATAGACGCTTATCTCCGCGGAGCATGCGCGCACCTTTGACGATGTACTGGAAGGAAAGCGGCGCATTGGAGCAGTCATCAGCGAGAATCTGCATCTCCGACAACATTTTGGAAATGAGATGCGCGATATACATCTGCCTTCCCAAGAGCACCGTATCGTGTTCATCGGCCCGCATCGTCGTCAACGAGAATCCTTTCGAGCGCAGATACTGCATCAGCGGATCACCGATATTGAAGGGCAGGTGCAAAAGGTCAGTGACGATAATTGGCGGAAGCTTCGAGACGTCTTCCCCAAGTTCGCGGTATGCTTCTGGACCCCATGGCGTATGGAACGATAGATGCGGACGAGTGCCGACGAGTTTCGTCAACGTTGCTCCTGACTCCTTTTGTTCGGAACAAATGTTGAAGAATATTGTATCGCCGCGCAAGCTTGGAATGCGCAGTACCTCATGCACCGATTCCTCGAAGATTCCCATCGGGACGGCGAAAATAATAGCCGTACAATCAGCCATAGCCTCTGACTCCACGAACACCCGTCCGTCGGCTGGATGCTGTGGATCGTAGATCACAACATCGGCCGTGAGCGAGAAACGTCGGATGAGTTCGTGTAGCAATTTGCCGTAGTGGCCATAGCCACGTATGCCGATTTTCATATTCCAGTCCTCTCTCTGTTGCAAGCGTAAAGATCTTTGCCAGGGCGCTTTACCCTTGCAACCAGTCGCTTGATTGCGAGCTGGATGCTATCGACGAGACAGCGGCCAGATCACAATGAAAAAGCCCCGTCTGGGGGCCGATCTGTCCGTACAAGACAAAACTACCCCCTAGGGCTTTGATAGCGATAATATGCGCTACCACGTGTCATGAAGCTGAGCATAGCGTTTACTTTTTCTTTTGTCCACCGCGCCATTTTTCGACAGCGACGAGAAGCGGTGTCGCAAGGAAGATTGACGAGTATGTACCGGCAACGATACCGACGAGAAGTGTGAGCGAAAAGTCGCGCGTCGAAGCCGGGCCGATCAGATAGAGGACCAGAAGCGTAAAGACGACCGTCAGCGAGGTGTTGATCGAGCGGACAAACGTCTGGTTGAGCGAACGACCTGCTACGTCTGTAAAATCCTCGCGGCGATTTTTCTCGTGATTGATCCGCAGGTTTTCGCGTACTCGGTCGAAGACAACGATGGTGTCGTGAATCGAAAAGCCCAAGACAGTGAGGACGGCCGTGACGAAGAGTGTGTCGACTTGTGCACCGGTGAAATGTCCGAGCGCTGCGTAAAAGCCGACCGGCACGATCACATCGTGCACAAGCGTGACGAGCGCGATGAGGCCATAGATCCAGCTCGAGACCGGCTGCGAGACTTTACGAAATGCGAATGCGATAAAGAGCAAAATGCAGATGAGTACGAGTCCGAGCGCAATCCACGCTTTGCTTCGTAATTCTGCGCCGATCGTCGGCCCGACCTCGTTGAGTTGTGCAATCGATGCGCTCTTCCCTGCGACTGAAAGTGTCTGCGGCAAATTCGTGCGCTGTGTCGGCGTGAGATTGCCGGTGCGGAGGATGTAGTCATTTTGATTTGCCTCACGCAGCGAGTAGCCGACGAAACCAGCCGAATCGAGCGACCGCTGGAGTGCTTCAGGTGCTGGGCGACCTGCTTGGTAGGTCGCCTGGACAAACGTACCGCCGGTGAAATCAGCGCCAAGGTGCAAACCAAAGACGGCGATGGAAGCGATCGCGGCAAGCACAATGGTGCCCGTCACTCCAAAGAAAAGATTTCTATTGCGGACGATGATCATACGCCAGTGCCACTACCGAATAAGACACGCATCAAGCCACCTTTCGCATCAATGCCGAGTGCCATGAGGAAGGTGCGCGAGACGGAAATCGCAGTCAGCATCGAGACCAAGACGCCTAAGCCAAAGACAAGAGCGAAACCTTTTATGAGCGACGTGCCAAACCAAAAGAGAATGACTGCCGTAATCATCGAAGAAATATTGGAATCACGAATGGAAGGCCACGCGCGACCGAATCCGTCGTGAATCGCGTCTTTGGTCGACTTCCCCGAGCGCAGCTCTTCTTTCATGCGCTCGAAAATCAGAATGTTGGCATCGACCGCCATACCAATCGAGAGGATAAAGGCGGCGATGCCGGCGGCGGTGAGCGTCACCGGAATGAGTTTGAAGAGCGCGAGAATTGCGATGACGTAGAGCGTCAGTGCGATGACAGCGAGCAGACCGGGCAACCGATACCAGAGAATCATAAAGAGTGCGACGGCGCCGATACCCCAGAGGCCTGCATTGAGGCCATCTTGTACGGCTTGCTCGCCAAGCGTGCCTGAGACAGTTTGCGTCGAGATGAGATCGATCGGGACCGGCAGCGCGCCGTAGTTGAGATTGCGTGCCAGCTCTTTTGCTTCGTCTGGCGAGAAACTGCCAGAAATCACTGCCGCGCCGTTGGGGATCGATTCACGAATTACCGGAGCAGAAATCACGGTGCCGTCGAGGAAAATACCGAACACGCGACCGACGTTGTCTTTGGTGAGCTGCGCAAAGAGAGCCGTGCCGTGCGAATTGAAATGGAGGACGACAGTCGGCTCAGAAAGCTGCCCAGCGCCGTTTTGGAACTGCAGCTCTGCGCTTGAGAGATCTTTACCCGTAATGGCCGCAGGCTCGAAGTCTTGTTCGACGGTGGACGTCGACGTGGGCGTCACGCCTTTTTTGAGCATGCGAAATTCCAGTACCGGCGTCTGACCGATCAGTGAAATTGCTTTTTGCGTGTCGGTCACGCCCGGCAATTCCACGATGAGCCGTTGCTCATTGCCACCCAACGCGCTCGCTGTTTCCGTCTGGACGATCGGCTCGGAAACGCCGAAAAGATTTACGCGACGCTCGATCGTGTCTCGAAGTGCGGCCATCGAATCAGCGACGTCGGCGCTCGCGACGTGCGACAGATCGGCCCGGTAGACCAATTGCGTCCCGCCGGAGAGATCGAGGCCGAGTTTAAAAGGCCACGAGGCGGTGACTTGCGAATGGTAGACAAAGAAGCCGACGCTCGCGCCGACTACGAGAACGACAAGTGCTGCGACCCGTCTTTGCCACATATAGTGCTAGAGTCTACCCTCGCTTCTCGACTAAATCAAACAGGTTGCGGAATATCATTGCAACGGCGACGGGGCCGACGCCACCGGGGACAGGCGTGAACACAGAGGCGATTTCGGCGCAGGCGGGGTCGGCGTCGCCGACCACTTTGCCGACTTGCTCGGAGGCGCCGCCGTCGACGACGGCGGCGCCTTTTTTCAAATGCTCGGGCTTAATAAACCCCGGCTTCCCTGCTCCCAAAACGACGATGTCCGCGTCTTTCAAATCCTCAATCGAACCCTCCTCCAAGCTAAATATAGAGACGCGAGCGCCGAGGCGCTTCAAGAGGCTTGCAGTGGGCGCGCCCACGAGGCGACCGGCGCCAACGACGACCGCGCGAGCACGGTCGATTGCGACATTGGAGCGCTTCAGGATTTCAACAACGGCAAGCGCGACCGGTGCTTGGACCGGTCGCTCTTCATCTGCGATTGTCGGATTGATCGCATCAACGTCCTTTTCTGCTGGAATAGCGGCAAGCACAGCATTGGTGTCAATCGATTTCGGGAGTGGCAGCTGAACGATGATCGCATCACTTTCTGCCGCGACTTTCTTCACAATCTCGATGAGTTCGTTCGTCGCTGCATTCGCAGGGACGTCGGTGCGTGGCATATCGATCTGTAGATGTGCGGCGGCGCGCGACTTGATGCGCACAAAGGATTCGATCACGGCATCTGCACCGCAGACGACAATACCGAGCTTGAGTTGCCGATCGATCGCGTGCCGCCGCTGCGCCAAATCTAAATACAGCCCCTCGGCTATTGCGCGTCCGTCGACAATCATGCGATTCCGAACCACTTTTTCATTTCGGCAATTTTTTCTTCGCGCGCCGCTGTCGGCTCCCACCCGAGCAATTCTTTGGCTTTACTGATATCAGCGAGCGTATGCGCAGGTTCGAGTCGCTCCGGCTCGTGCACGACGGGGCCACCAATCAATGCGGCAACTTCGTTTACGGAAATATTTTTTCCAGCGCCGATGTTGATGACTTCCCCCTTCCCCACCTTCGGGCTCTCTGCCGCCAAGATATTGGCGCGCACGGCGTCGCCCACATGCGTGTAGTCGCGCGTGTGCGTGCCATCGCCCCAGATCGTGAGAGGTTTTCCTTCCTTTTTCTGCAGCATGAATTTTCCCATCACCAAGGCGTATGGGCCGTTGGGATCAAACTTCGTGCCGTAAATGTTGAAATACCGCAGTGACACCGTTTCAAGGCCATAGACTTCGCTCCACAATCGGCAAGAAAGTTCGTTCATGTATTTCTGTAATCCATAGGGGCTTTTCGGGCTCGCCGGCATGTCTTCGGTCAAAGGCAACTTTTCCTGATCGCCGTAGGCCGAGCTCGACGCGGCATAGACGAGTCGCTTCACACCACCTTCCTTCGCTGCACGCAAGACAGACACAGTGCCTTGTACGTTGACGGAAAACGTCTCGAGCGGCTGTTCGATAGAAAATTGCACGCGCGGCAATGCTGCCTCATGGAAAACATACGTCGCACCTTTTATGATGGGTGCGATCTTGTCGAAGTCACGAATGTCGAGTTCGTGGTAGGTCGCTTTCGGATTCATACGATCGTCGCGCTTCCCGCCGGCGTAGTTGTCGATCACGTGCACTTCATCACCACGTGCGACGAGCCCATCGACGATATGCGAGCCGACAAATCCTGCTCCCCCCGTGACGATCATCTTGCCTGCCATAAGCCTATTCTAACAAAGAATCAGGAACCGCGCGCCGTCAGGATGACGCGGATCGTCTGCAGCATGATGAAAATATCTAGAAAGAGCGAGCGGTGTTTGAGGTAGTAGAGATCGTACGAAAGCTTGTCTTTGGTCTCTTCAATCGCAAGTCCGTGGTGCGGATGTTGATCGTGCTTTAATTGCGCCCACCCCATGAGCCCAGGTGCGATCAGATAGCGTGCGTTGTAGTACGGAATGCGAGCGTTGTACTGCGCAGCCAAGGCAGGCGTCTCCGGTCGCGGCCCCACAAAAGAAAGATCGCCGCGCAAAATGTTCCAAAGCTGCGGCAACTCATCGAGGCGAAACATCCGAAGCCATTTGCCGATGCGCGTGACATTGAGTTGTGATCTGCCGCTGTCGCCATAATCGCCCGCGTCGTTTCCGGTCATCGAGCGAAACTTGAGAATGTTGATTTGCTGCTGATAGCGCCCGACACGCGGCAGCGTGACGAACAAAGGCCCGCCGTCGTCGAGTTTGATCGCAAGTGCGACAAAAGGATAAAAGACAAGCGATACAATTCCGCCAATGATCGCGCAGACGATGTCGAGTCCGCGCTTGATAGCATCGTACGTGCGCGAGGCACTCACGCTTTCTAAGACCCATTCGTAATGCACTAAGGAGAGCGGCACGCGATCAAAGAGTTCTTGATAGAGCTCGACGGCGTCGACGAGTGCAAAACGACGCTTATGAAATGCCGCATCGTAAATAATCGGAAGCGCGGCAGCGATTGCCTTGTCTGAAAAGTCGACGACAAGGAAGGTCACATTGTCTTCTTTTGCGACACGAATCGCATGTTCAATGATCTCGTGCGAGGGCACCGATTTGGTATCGACGATGTAATCGAAGACAAACGGATAACGACCATCGTGTCGGATTTCATCTGCCAATGTCTGCGCATCGTCGCCAGAAGCCAAAAGCACGCCCTTGAACTTCCTTCCCATCGGAATGCTTGGGAACAACATCACGCGCCAGATATAAATCAGCGTCGACGAAACGATCAAGTAGATAAGCAAGATCGTTTTCGGTGCGAGGCCAAACATCGGCAAGAGAAAAAAGAAAAGTGCCGCGAGCGCGATGTTGACGATCTGCGTGTAGGCGATCATCGCCGACAAGCGACTCCTGAAAATGCGCGTATGCTTGCCGTACAGTCCCGCAAGAAAGAAAACGATAATCCAGACGACGAAAAGAAGTGAAAACGGGACCGCGTGCGTCATGAAAAGATCACTCGACGGGACGGAGCCGTAGCGCAGCAGCAGTGTGAGCCACAGCGACGCAACGAAGACGGCGATGTCGCCGAGGAAAAGGAGGACATATTCGCGCCGCGGCACGAGCGTCATACTATGGTACTATATACAAAAATGTGGCATAAAACAAGGATAAAATCACTATGCGCCGCACCAAAATTCTCTTCCTCATAACCAAAGCGACCTGGGGTGGCGCGCAGCGTTACGTCTACGACCTTGCAACGCACCTGCCGAAAGACGCTTTCGATGTCGTTGTCGCCTACGGCACGAGCGGCAAACTCGCAGACGACCTGACCACACAGGAGATCAGCCGCTGCATTATCCCCGAACTTGGCCGCGACGTATCGCCCGTTGCCGACGTCATGAGCTTTTTCCAGATGCTGAGGTGCATCCGAAATGTGAAACCAGATGTCGTGCACCTCAACAGCTCGAAGGCCGCCGCGTTCGGTGCACTTGCGGCGCGCCTCGCTGGCATCAAAAAAATCATTTTCACCATACACGGCTGGCCATTCAAAGAATCACGCAACGTGTTCGCTCGGCTATTGATTTACAAAATCAGCTGGTTGACCGCACTCATGAGTCATACGGTGATCGTCATGTCGAAAGACGACGAGCGGCTCGGAAAGCGCATGTGGTGGGTCGGCAAAAAAATCATCTACATCCCACTGGGCGTTGAGCCGCACGATGTGCTCTCGCGCGAAGCGGCGTCGTCTGAACTCAAAATTACGACGGCGAACAAACGCGTCGTCACCATCGCGGAGCTTACGAAGAATAAAGGAATTTCATATGCGATAGCAGCGATTGCACAGTTGAAGCATCGAGGCACACATATTGATTACTTCATCATCAGCGACGGTGAGGAGCGCGAGCGCCTCACGGCGCTCGCGCGTGAGCTCAACGTCGCCGATCGTGTGCACTTTCTTGGCTTTGTGCCACACGCTGCTTCATACCTAAAAGCATTCGATGTGTTTTTGCTGCCCTCAATCAAAGAAGGTATGCCCTATGTCTTACTCGAAGCGGCGAATGCGAATCTTCCCATCATCGCTACTGACGCAGTCGATTTTGATCACGGCGTCAAAGTCCCCGCAGGAAATTCGGCTGCGATCGCGAGCGCATTGCAGCAAGTTCAAACCGCTGCTACCTACAATGTTCCGTCGCTCGAAGCGATGGTTGAGGCGACAACGCGTCTCTATCACTAAACAGCGATAACACTCTCGCTTTCGTCCCGCGCAGAGACGGCCAGACGTCCCGCGCGCCTCAATCCCATCAAAATACCGAGCGCGGCATATTCTGTTATTAAGTGCGATCCGCCATAACTCATAAAGGGCAGTGTGGTGCCGGTGATCGGCATGAGTCCGATGTTCATCCCGACGTGCACGGCAAATTGCGCCGTGAAATACACAGCGATGCCGGTCGCAAAAAGCGCATCAAAATTATCTCCCGCGCGAGACGCAATCAGCAAAATGCGAACGACCAGAATCGCAAATAGGCCAAAGAGAATCAGAACACCGATAAAGCCCCACTCTTCTGCGAAGGCAGCGAAAACAAAGTCCGTCTGGTATTCAGGCAAGAATTGTAATTTCGACTGCGTTCCATAACCAATGCCTTTGCCGGTCATGAGACCTGAGCCAACGGCGACAGTCGATTGGTACGCATTGTAGCCAGTCCCCTGGATATCGGTTAGGGGGTGCAAAAATGTAAGAATACGCTGCTTTTGATACGGATGGAGGCCCCAATGCCACAAGCCACCGAAGGCGATCGCGGCGATAACGAAAAGCGTCGCAAGGTGCCGCCAGGAGATACCTGCGACCAAGACAAGCCCGAGCCAAATCGAGGCAACAATGATTGCGGAGCCGAAGTCGGGTTGGAAAAAAACGAGCACAAAAACGACAAGCGAGTACGCACCCGATATGAGGATGTGCCGTAAATCCTTAATGCCGATGTGTCGGCGTGTGAAGTATTTCGATAGGAGTACGACGAGCATGAGCTTGGCCGGATCGGCGGGTTGCACGAAGAACACGCCGAGGTTGAAGCGGTTTTGCGCACCTTTCACGACTGCTCCGAAAAGAAGAACAAGCGCGAGAAGGGCAACAATAACAACATAGAGCGCGATGACGACTTGCGTGCGTCGCAAGAATGTGTAATCGGGCAAACTCGCAAGAAGAAATACACCGGCTGCAAGACAAATCCAGATGATTTGCTTATCAAAAAAAGCATTTTCAGATGAGAACGAGTGCATCGTGACGAGCCCAAGAAGTGAAACAGAAAGCGCACACGCAACAATCACCCAGTCGATGTGGGAGAAACTCCGGATTTTCCCGCCTGCGGCGCGCACGAGCACAATCATACGCTACTGAGTCGAGACGGGGGCCGGCACCGGTTGTACGGATGGCACGATCTCCGCGTGTCCGACCGATACTCCAAACGATTGCGGCCAGGTAAAGCCAATCGGCTGACTCGAATTGGCATCGACCGAAGGGAGCGTCGTGGCAGAGGCATTAATCGCGTTACCGGCGAGGTCGTAGACGATCGCAACAAAGCCAAGATTGTCGATTGGCACCGACGAGATGTTGCTCACCGTCGCCCCGAGTCGTGGCGCGGAGTCTGGATCGGAAACGGGTGTCGATTGTATTTTCAGTGCACCGACATCGCTTTGCATGCGCTCCCAGACGAGCGATGCGTACGGGGCATCACAATTCGATCCGGGCGCGGTGAAACAAAAATCGGTCCGCACAATCGGGCGATAGCCTGCATCGATTCCAGATTCGAAGACAGGTGTCACACCACCTGGCATGATGTAGGTGTCACCTTCGCGCTCCGCGACGAGCACATTTTTTGAATCATAAAAACTGAAGTGATAGTGCACGGAGCGCACACCTGCGTCCTTATTTGGATTTTCGATATACGCAAGCGCACTGTAGGTGCTCCCGCGCACGAGAAACGCGCGTTTCCACAGCACCGAGTACGGTGAGAGCAAGTGTTCGTCCAAATACTGGCACGGACCGGTCGTGGCGTCCGGCGCTCGCATCGATCCGCTCGGACACGGAATCGTCCGCGAAGCATACACGTGGAGCAAGACAGGAATGCCAATAACGACAAACAAAAAGAGGAGCACGACGATGACGACGATGATTTGTCGGCGTAGCGCCCAGGACATGGGTGTCAGTATACGACAAAAGCGGCCCCGCCAAAGGCGGGGCCGCTTTTCGTTTTGAAGCTCAGTTCTGGCGACTAGCTACTCTGTCACGCATACATCGCCGCTGCGATTTTGCGCGACCCCGCCTCGTCCCGCCGTTGCGGGACTCCCGCCTTGCGGCGCTCGCTCACGCTCGCGCCTCATCTTACGATTACCTATTTTGAGCACTTTGTGTTGGCGCCTGCCTACTCTCGCCTTGCGACTACCATCGGCTCTGGAAGGCTTAACTGCCGTGTTCGGAATGAGAACGGGTGTACCCCCTCCGACAAAGCACCAACACGGAGTGCTCAAAGCAACTCCGCTTCACAAAATAACGACACAAATCAACGTGTTAGCGTTTTAGAAAGCAAACGCGACTCTCACAATTCCTTTCGAGAGCCCGACACACTATAAAGTGTGAACGGGTCCGTCACACGCTTACGCGTGTGTTGGATTCTGATTGGGGTATTAGTACGTCTCGGCTCAATGCATTACTGCACTTCCACCTAACGCCTATCAACGTGGTCATCTCCCACGGCCCTATAACGATTCCTAATCTTAGAGTTTGTTTCCCGCTTAGATGCTTTCAGCGGTTATCAGTTCCCGACATAGCTACGGGGCGGTGCACCTGGTGGTACAGCCCCCAGACCAGAGGTCAGTTCATTTCGGTCCTCTCGTACTAGAAACGAGTCTCTTCAAGAATCAACGCCTACAGCAGATTAAGACCAACCTGTCTCACGCATGTTTTCACGAATTACTTCGTGCATTGGACTATACCTTCATCCATTTCTGGATGGCTAACATCTAGTCTCTACGGGCATTATGAATTTCAGTGAATGGGCGAGCCGGCCGAGAGGTCGGCTCGCCAAAGATCATTGTCGGGACTCGCGAATCATCTCGTCGCGAAGCTGTGGACCAGTCATGAGAATTCGAGGCTCCACGTACACGAGCCCGGCCCAAATTGCTATCCAAAGCACGATTAGTGCCGGAAAGAACCAGGGCTCCCATGCCAGATCCTCGATCCAATTTCCAAGACGTCGAACTATTCTTCTCATCTTTATCTTCTCCCTACTTCATTCACTGAAATTCACAATTTCCCTCGGTGTTGCCCGGCACTTTCTAAAGCAGGATTAATTCTGCGTAGAAAGCTTTACTGCACTCGCTGTAGATTGCACTACAGAAAGTGCCGGGTTCCACCGATATTAGTTAGCTTCTCACCGCACATTACTGTGCAGTGCCGCCGTGATGATGTCGTTTAACCTCGGGATTCAAACCATTCAATCCCCGAAATCATAGAGGCGTCACCTCTATGATTTTCAGTTGCTGAACGGTTTGAACCCAGCTCACGTACCTTTTTAAATGGCGAACAGCCATACCTTTGGGACCTTCTCCAGCCCCGGGATAAGATGAGCCGACATCGAGGTGCCGAACTTCGCCGTCGATTTGGACTCTTAGGCGA
>CAZOZG010000026.1:0-12607 GCA_964584225.1 uncultured Candidatus Saccharibacteria bacterium
GCCAGCCATGTAAAAATGGCGTTCGTAGGTGCTCCAGTTCCAGTGGAAGTTCGGGAAACTCACATCGGTGCCATCGAAGTGGACCGTCAACTTGCTTCCTTCTCGTAACGGAGGATCATCGCATGTCACCGTGTTCTGGTACTTCGAATCACCGCCGATGGGATGAAAGGGATTGTTGTTGATGGTATAGAAGACTCCGCCTGGCTTGAGATTCCTTCTAACGTCGTGCAGCATCCAACTGAGATCGTGTTCGCTCGCTGCATAGTGCAGAGAGAAAGCGCCAGTACAGACGTCGAATTCCTTGCCCGGTAGGACGGTCCCGAGTCTGCCGACGACTCCTTGCGCGAATCCGATCTGACCGCTATTCCACTTTGCAAGTCGAATCATTTCAGCAGACTCGTCAATACCAACGACGTACGTCGCACCTCGTTTCTTCATCTCTCGTGCCACGTGCCCTTCGCCTGTCATGATATCCAGAACGCTCAGCCCTCGGACGTCACCGATCAGTGCGTAAAAGCTCGGGTAGATCAAATGTCGGTAGAGGGGGCGCTGTGCGTTCATTTCAGCGTATTTCCTTGCTATGGAGTCATAGATTGCCATCGGTTTCTATCTCCTTTTTGCCGGCCGCCATACTATACTGTTGCACCATGTTTGTCCAAGACGGAAGCGCCTGGATAGGGTCCGGTTCATATTAGCTTCATGAAAGAACTGTAGAGTTTGCGAGTGCGGGCCGATTGCGGCCTTATCAATTAACTAAACAGTATGGGTCTAAAAACGATTGGGTGGATCGTGGTTGCGCTTGCCATCATTGCTGTCGGCTGGTGGCTACTAGCCTCGCCACAGGGCTCGAACATGCAGACAGGTGCGACGACAAGCAGTACCGATACCGGCGCCTCGATGAATTCCGGCGCGAGCGCTTCGAGGCAGACATTTCGCAGCATCTTTGCGCAGACAGGCGATTATCAGTGCGTCTATGAGCAGGTCGGCACTTCAACTCGCAGCACGAACACCGTAGATATTGCCGACGGCAAGATGCGCGGGGAGTTTCGCACCGTTGCCGGAGATAAAGTCGTAAATGATCTCATGGTGTACGACGGCTCCTATCTCTACACATGGGTCGAAGGTGCGACGACTGGAAAGCGCACTGTCTTGCACTCTATTGCAGATCTTCCGGATGCAATTCCGACTGATCTCACGAGTGCGGCGATCTTCGGCACATCGCAGCAGAATGTGAGCTGGGATTGTCACCCATGGGCGAAGGATTCATCGCAGCTCATGGTGCCGACGTACGTGACGTTCAAGTAATGAGAAAAAGAGAAGTGGCCGGCCCGTGATGGGCCGGCCGCTATTAGAGTGTTCGCCGATCACCAGACGAGCGATGGTTGGCCGCGAAAGTTGCGGATGTGATTGAAGAGATTGACGCACCCATCAACAGAAAAAGCGAGAATTTCAAGATGCTGCTTCGGGATTGTTGAGGCGTCGCTCGAGCGCCGCACGCGTGTCTTTCAACGTAAGCGTTGGGATAAAATTTCTGTTCGTTGTTTCAGTAAATTTTGCGAGCTCCTGTGCGTACGCCGCCGCTATATCATCTGCGGACACTCTGTCGGCATAGCGTCTCTTTAGCTGTTCTATATTTTGCTGGTGCTGCCCGGCCTCAACCTCCGGAGTGGACTCGCCTTTTGGTGTCAATTCTGGTGAATCTGCCATACGGGTATGCTAGCGGGTTTTCGATTGGTTGTCCAAAAGGAAGCGGCCGTCCTTCGATACTCTCAGGACGGCCGCGATTCTCGATCGGATTGTTAGCCGATCGGCGCGAAGCTAGGCGTGTATTCGATCAGTTCGCTCATCGGAGCAGTCTTTTTCATGACGTCCTCGTAGTGCTCGCGAACGATGTCATCGTGCATTTTCGACAAACCCCTACGAAGAGCTGCCAATTGCTCGGGGGTCGAGGTCGCGCGTTGTTGTTCGACCAGTTCGTCGATCGCCTTGAGCCGGTTCAATCTATACTGTGGCATCGCAATCCTCCGTGCGATTGAATTCCCGTGCCGATTGTACGGGGGCGATGGCCGTTGCGCAAACGCCTTTTTTGTTTTAGTATGCCGCGAATATGAAATCCAAACCACACGGAAGCTTCTGCACGGTCTTTGACTGTATGGACGGTCGCACGAAACGCGTCGTTTCTGTCTGGTGCAAGAAAAACCTACGCGCAATGCATCCTGACACGATCACTATCGCCGGCGCCGACGGCGTTTTGCACTCCAATCCCAAGGAGCTGGCGCGCGCGATCAGCATGGCGAAAATCTCGGCCGACAAACATGGAGCGACACACGCTCTTATTGTAGGCCACTCCGAATGCGCGGGTCACCCGGTTTCCGACAAAGAGCATCATCGCTCGATCAAAAAGTCCTCTATGCTGATAAAAAAAGCGGGGGTATTTAAGAACGTCACCGGCCTCTTCGTCGACGTCCGCGACGGATCAATCTCAGTTGTTCACAAAGCATAAAAGGGAAGCCGGCATCAACCTGAGGCTGATGCCGGCACAATACTCGCGAATTATTTCACGAGGTGTGATCGCACGTCGCCGGCGATGAATTGCGCGGCTTCTCGCGAGATGTGATCGATCGACCGGGTCGCCTCGATGGGATGTGCGCGTTGCCCATGACCGTTGGCGAAGTATTTGCCGTGCAGCTGCAATTCCCGCTCGGCATAGAGGATTATCTCGGAACGTTGCAAATGCCTGAGCTTCGGACTCGCCGCCCACACGATGTCGGGAACCTTGTTTGGCTCCGTCACCAAAGTGACGTAGTACGTTGGCTTGATACCCTCCTTTTTGACACGTCGATCGACCAGGTCAAAGTGGAGATCCAAGGCGTCCTGCACTTCGAGTTCGTCATCGCATGGGATCACGGAGTAGGCCGCGCCGTCACAGCCGAAGAGTTCAGTAAAAACAACGTCGTTGTTGCGTAGCTCTTCAATATAGACATCGACGGCAAACTGATTGAGTCGCCGCCAGACATCCAAGATGCGGGTTGTTGCGTGCCATTTTCGTTCTTCCGATTCGCACAACAGTGGGTAGGGAAACTGGCGCCGTTTCGGATCGTTGAACGGATTGCCAACGAATGCAACCTTTAGATCGGGAAGCAGCCCGGGCAGCATTTTTGCGACGCGTCGCGCGACGGGCTTGGTGCGAAGTGCAGCAATACCCGAGATAGAATAGGAAAGAGCATTTCCAGTCCGCATTTTCATTCAGTTACTCCATTGGCTTGGTTGGCTTGAGGGGTAGCACGCGAAACAGGATTCGGACATCCTATTCCTTTTGCTGGCCCTGTCAATGAGAAAAAGATGAAGGCCCACGGGATGCGTGAGCCTTCGGATTTCGCCTATTGCGGCGACGTGTAGGTGACCGGCGAATTGCGCGGTTTCGACCACAGTGGGTTGGTATCGATCGTCAGGGCGTAGATGATGATAATAACCACTGCGCCGAAGATGCCGAACATCGTCAGAAAGGGGTATCGGTGCATCATTGTCACAATCCCTTGCCAGGTTGGTGAGCGGGGGTCATGCTGTCTCTGCATTCAGGTCTCCTCATGAACGGGCCAAACGCCATTATACATTGATTATTTGATAATGTCCAGCTCGTCTATAGTCGCCGTTCGTCTCCAGATTTGACGGGGTATACTCTGTCGATGGGTGATGAAAATGCGCAATTTCCGATCAAGCACTGGAGCCATTCGTCCTTGATGGCGTTTCTCAGAAATCCGCTTGCGTGGTACAAGCGCTACGTCGAAGAGATTTATGACACGCCAAGTTCTCCTTCCGCGATCATCGGGCGTGCCGGCCATCTTGCGCTTCAGCATTTCTATCAGTCGAGGATAGCGAGAAAAAAGAATACCCGCGGGCATTCTTTTTCGAGCGACGCAGACTGCAAAGGCGAAGCCTTTTCTGGCGGACTCGCCAAAGAAGGTGCGGTCGCAATTGGACTCGATTTCCTACAGGCAGTGCCGGATTTTGAAGTGAATTTCGGGAAAGCGATAGACGCCCTGCCTGCCGGCAGGCAGGGCGCAGCGCATAAAGTGATGCGCGCCAAAATGGAACGCGAATATCTCCAGGCCATTCATTTCTACCTCGCCAAACCGCCGAAGTACGACGTTGTCGGCGTGGAAGTCAAAGGTCTGGTCGAGGTGAAAGGTTTGCCGCTTCCACTCAAGGCAATTTCCGATCTCGTGGTCCGCTCAAAAGTCGACAAGCGAGCTCTCGATATCGTCGATCATAAATTCGTCGATTCATTCAGTAAGACGCGTGACCCAAAGCCGATCTACATGATTCAAGCGATATTCAATTACTACACTGTGCGCGAGATGTTCAAAAAGCCCGTGCGGCGATTTATCGTCCAGGAATGCAAAAAAAGAAAAAATGCCGACGGTAGCTCGCAGATGCGTCGCTACGTCTTGGATTTCAAACAATGCAAAGACGAATTCGCTGTCTTCCACCGGCTCATACAAGACGCGACGGCGGAAATCGGCCGCCGTCGCGTCTATTTGCCCAATCCCTCCGATATGTTTGAAGGGGATGACTCCTTCAATATATATCGGCTTGGATTGGTCGATAATTCCTGATCTATTTAAGTTGCGCGTCGATTGCGTCGGTGAAAACTGACGGACTTTCCGCGCCGGCGATAAATTGCGTGCCGGTGATGAATGCAGGTGTGCCTTGCACGCCGAAGGATGCACCCTCGTCGCGGTCGTTGTTCATGTCGGTCGTGTACGCGTCTTTATGTGATGCCACCTGCGCTTTGAGCTTATTGGCATCGAGACCGGGAATTGTTGCAATGAGTTTCAGAATCGTCGCTTCATTCCCAAAGCCCTGATCGCCCTCTTGATCCTGCGCTTTGTACATCGCTTCTCGCCACTGATAGAACTGTTTCGGATACAGGTCCCACACGGCATGCTCGTACAAAGCCCCCGTGATCGAGTCGTTCCCGAGGAACGGAAAGTCTTTGAAGACAATTCGCAGTTTCCCTGTGTCGACATACTTGGTAATCAAGTCAGGAATGGTCGGTTGCACCGCAATGCCTGCAACGCCACCCACTTCCACTGCTTTGCAAAACGGGCACTGATAGTCAGACCAGTAGGCGAGCGTGACAGGTGCCGTCGGACTCCCGATGTACGGATCGCCCGGCCCGACTTTGACGTCTTTGATATTGACCGCCTGCTGCGGCTGCGTGCCGCCACTATTGGTGCCTTGGTTGGTCGCTTTGCTGTTGCTCATATATACAGCGCCCGCAACCAGTGCTCCTGCGAGCACGATCGAAACAGGAATGGCTAAGCTTTGCATTGATGAAGGAGCCTTGGCCGACGGTGCGCTCTGCGGTGATTCAGAATCCATAAAAATTCAGACGTTATTATTGTTAGTCAAAAGAGTATACCACCCGCTTCGTGCGGTCTGCAAAGGGAACGGAAATCGTGCTACCGGCTGCGGACCTTGAGTTTTGCTTGACGCTTTTTATTAACCTTCGGAAGGCGAATCATCAGAATGCCATGGCGCTCTGAGGCCTCAGCCATGTCGACGTCGACTTCTTCCGGGAGGAGAATTGTGCGCGAGAAAGAGCCCCAGTACAGCTCGCGTTGGTAGTAGTGCTCTTCGTCGACTTCGCGCTCTTCCTGGCGCGTACCGCTGATCGTGAGCATCTCGCGAGTCAAGGCAATGTCGATGGATTGTGGCTGCACTCCTGCGATAAACGCTCTGACGACGATTGCCTCCGGCGTCTGGTAGACATCCACGGCGAGTTCTCCTACCTCGCCCTCGCTCTGCCAACTATCGGCATCGGCTCCACCCGGCGCGCGGGTTGATATGTGCATCGCGCGCTCCTCGCCATCGCTTTCGAATGCGACACGATTTGCTTTTGGATCATCGAAATAGTCGTAGTCGTCGCTTGAGCCGGTGAGTCGCGAGAGGAACGATGGTTTCTTCATAGATGTTTTATACGAACCGCCTCCTGATGGCAGGATGAATTCGTTTTATATATTCTAGCACGCCAATAAGCACAATCAGGCCTATCCACACCACGCTAAATGTCCGAAACATGTGCTCTTCAGCCGTATTTAGTATAAGAAAGTTGAATGAGCTGTGCAAAATCGAAGCGAGGATAACTCCGCCGATCATAAAGCGACGCCTCACACGACGAGGTTTGTAGAATGAGACGCCGAGTGCAACGCCGACGACGGATGAGGCCAAGACATGCAAGAGGTTTGCGCCGACGAAGCGGAGATTCCCGGTAAGAATGATTTGCTGGAGTGTGTTGCCGGCGAGCGGAGAGAGGAGAAAAAGGACGTTTTCGGCGGCGGCAAAGCCGAGCGCTGTCGTCACCATATAAATGACAGGGTCGATCGGCTCATTGACCTCTTTGCGTCGCAGCACCGCGAACCATGCCACCAGGAATTTGGTCACCTCCTCTGTGGTCGACCAGAGCGCGAATTTGATCGTATCTGAGCCAAGAAATGCCAGGGGACCGAGGAGGGCAGACAAGACTGGCCCCGCTTCATAGCGTTGGATTGGAAGCACGATCGCGACGGCGAGCATACCTGCGCCAAAAGCGATGGCGATGAGCTTTCGCGGCTCCGGGTGCTTGTCATCTTCACGAAGCCAGAACCACAGCCACACGAGTGCCGGCAAAATCCCGCCGGCAATTGAGGCGATCACGAGTTCGATCTGACTCACCTTTCTATTATATCGGCCATTTAGCGACCATCAGGAGATCACTCTCTTTTTCTGGGAGTTGCTGCCAGATTGCTTCGGTAACGAAGGGCATGAAGGGGTGGAGGAGTTTCAAGGAAATGAGGAGAATTCCGTTGAGGGCGCGCGAGCGCGAAGCGCTCGCGCGCTTGTCCTCACCCTTAAAAATCGGTTTCGATTGCTCAAGAATTTCCGCCGCAAATCTATCCCACACATAGTGATAGACGGAGTCGGCCGCGATATCGAGCCTGAAATTGTCTATGTTGGTCGACGCTTCCGCAGCAATGCGATGTGTTTCGCGCATGAGTTCTTGATCTTCAGCGTTTAACTCAACGATCTCATTTGCTGGATTCTCCAACACAAATCGTGTGATGTTCCACAATTTATTCGCGAAATGTTTATAGCCGCGGACGCGATCTTCGGAGAGTTTCATGTCATTTCCGGGCGCCGCGCCGATAATGAGTGAGAGACGTGCGGCGTCAGCTCCGTATTTGTTGACCATATCAAGTGGGTCGATGATGTTCCCGAGCGATTTGCTCATCTTTCGACCCTGTCCGTCGCGCACAAGGCCGTGGAGATAGACTGTGCGGAAGGGAACTTGGCCGAGTAAAAAGCCGCTCATCAAAATCATCCGCGCGACCCAGAAGAAAAGAATGTCGTAGCCTGTCTCGAGCACGCTTGTGGGATGAAATTCTTCCAAATCCTTCGTCTTTTCCGGCCAACCGAGCGTTGAAAAGGTCCACAGACCAGAAGAAAACCATGTGTCGAGCACATCTTCATCCTGTTTCCAGTCTGCTCCGGGAGAGTCCAGCTGCACTTTCACCTCATCGCCCTTAAACCACGCAGGAATGCGATGGCCAAACCATATCTGACGCGAAATATTCCAGTCGCGAAGATTGTCGATCCAGTGAAAGTAAATTTTCTCGAATCGTTCCGGCTGAATATTGATTTCCTCGTTTGCTACGACGTCGCGCATTCGTTGTTTGAGTGTGGACATTTTCCCGTCGGGGAACTTTACTTCTTTATCAACCGCAACGAACCACTGGAGCTTTATTTGCGGCTCGATAATCCCGCCGCCGCGTGAGTTGGTCGCGACATTGTGCACGTATTTTTCATCCGTTTTTACGATGAGACCCTTTGTTTTGAGTTTTTCGACTATAGCCGCGCGCGCTTTTTTGATATGTTGACCTGCGAATTCGCCGGCGATCGGGAGTAGAATGCCGCGCTCGTCGATCACTTGTTCGATATCGAGCTTGTGCCGATGCGCGATCTCGAAGTCGACGGCGGAGTGCGCAGGCGTGATGGTCATCGCACCGGAGCCGAATTCCATGTCGCCTGCTTTGTCCTTGATCACGGTCGCCGTGATCAGGCCATTGATCCATTCAACTTCGATTTTCTGCCCATGTTCGTACTCTTTGTATCGCTCGTCGTCAGGATTCACGACAACATACTTATCGCCAAATTTCGTCTCCGGTCGCACCGTCGCGATCACAAAGGGGCCGTACTGCAGATAGTAGAAGGGATCTGTTTTCTCAACGTATTCGATCTCGTCGTCGCTCACCGTCGTTTGCAATTTCGGATCCCAGTTGACGATGCGATTGCCGCGGTAAATCAATCCGGCGTCGTACATTCGTATGAACGCTTCCATGACGGCGGCGTAGCGTGTGTCGTCCATCGTGTAGGCGTAGCGGCTCCAGTCGAGACTGCTGCCCATCTTTTTTGTCTGATTGATGATGGTCGCCTTGCTCTCATCAGTAAATTGCTCGATGCGCTTCAGCAATTCTTCGCGGCCGATGTCGTGTCGCGTCTTTTTTTCTTTTTTGTACATCTCGTCCTCGACTTTTGCTTGTGTCGCAATCGCGGCGCTGTCGGTCCCCGGGAGCCAGAGCGTCTTAAAGCCTTTCATTCTGTGATAGCGAATCAAGATGTCCTCGATCGCAAGCATCGCAGCGTGGCCCATATGAAGCGTGCCTGTAACATTCGGCGGGGGAAGGACGATTGAATACGGACCTTTGGTCGCATTCGGAAGGTTGTCGGGATTCGCATAGCCGCTTTTCTCCCAGAGGTCCAACATCTGCGGCTCTTGTTCGCCTGGATTGTACGGGTTCAGAAATATCTCAGGGGCTTTTCCTGGCCGGACAGGCGACGGTTCCATAAAGCAAAATCGTAGCATAAAACGTGAAAAAAAGAGCCGCGCGGCAGAATGCCGCGCGGCGTTGCGTTCCCGAGATTCGGGATAACGCTTATCACAACCACTTCGGCGCGATTCGGTCGAGCACACTCGACTCAAAGCACGTCGTCCCCATTTTTTCGGACGCGACGCCGAAGGCCTTTCTTGCCCCGGCCGTCATATTGCCGAGACCTCCTTCTGCTAGAGCGGCGACGCCTACGTGGCTTGCAAAGAGCCACGCGAAGCAGACGCGCCACAGTTCTGCGATTGCTCCGGAGAGAAGTCCGGCGCCGATCGCGGTCGTCCAGAGTACGCGCGCGTCGTTGAACTCAAAGTAATTCAGCCACGCCGCGAGAATCGTGACGACAAGGCAGACCGCAAGCGGCAGTTTGTAGTCGTTTGCTCGGACCGCATAGATCGTTCCTTTGAGGATGCCCCAGATGATCGCAAGACCACCGAGAACGACGATACTGTACAAGATGCCGATCACGACGAACCACAGAATCATGCCGAAGAGAATGAACGCAACAAATGCGCTCATGCGAAGCTCGTCTTGGAGCGTCGTCATGAAGCAGTCGAAGCGATTGTCGTGTTCGGCGATCCAGCCTTCGACAGGAGTCTTCCGCCAGCGCTCTTCGTTGACCCACTTCACGCTGGCTAAGCCGATCATGACGGAGCCGAACCCCCAAATTAACGCGAAGGCATTGTGCGTCGGTCGTTGATCGAAGCCAGATGTTCTTGCGATAAGAATGGCGACGATAAGCCACTGTATCGCGATGATGAGCCAGAAGACTGCCGTTGCCGCGTATCTCGTGGCGATGACAGTCCGGATCGGCGAGAGCTTCGTGACAGAACGCAGCCAATCGGGGAATTCGCCGAGCTTGGGCTTGAGACCGAAGCCGCGGCGAATCGCGACGTAGTTGCCGCGAATCAAGTCGAGAATCGATCGGTGATGGAAACCGATCGCTGCGCCGATGATACATCCGACGGGAATTGCCCATGGGTGAATCAGTGCGCAGGAAAAGATTCCAAGAAACGCGCCAAGAAATGCCGAGGCGGCATTCCGAGCGTCGAATCGAAGTGATTGCATGTGAGAGAACTCCCTCTTTGTAGAGACGTCCCTAAGGGAAGGGACCCCGCAAGATAATGCCGTTTTTCTGGCTCAAGGTCAACGTGGCCACTTGCATGGATATCCAGATCGTGTTATAAATAGGCAGTTGCAACAGCGAGCGAGGCTCCCATGTCAGACTTTGGCGGATATGCGACAAGTCGAGTGAATGGCGTTACGCGTATCGTTATGAACGACGTCGATATCGAGGTAAAGACGTCGACCTTGCGTCCGATACCCGGCAAACCCGACATTCTGGTTGCCGACGATGAGACCGAGATTATTCGGCGGTATCCGAACCGAACCGTGCATACAAAAGTGCTCGAAGTTCGTGCGTCTCGGAACTTTATGAACGTCGCGCGGTCGCACGACATCGACGCAGTGTGATTTCGATAAACGAGCGCAACCAGCTTTGCTGGTTGCGCTCGCACTATTTATGCGAGCTTCAATGAGCCGGTGGCTTTGATGTCATCGGGCGCGGTGAACTCATTATTGAGCGCGCGGAAGTAGCCAGCGAGCGCGATCATGAGAGCATTATCGCCTGAATATTTTGGTTCACAGAGTAGTAACTTCACGCCCGCCTCCGCTGAGGCTTCGGCGAGGCAACGCCGGATGTTGGTGTTGGCTGAAACGCCGCCGCCCACGATAACTGTTTGTGCACAGAATTCATCAACGGCGTTCACTGTTTTCGTCACGATCACGTCGGCGGCGGCGTCTTCAAACTCGCGTGCCAACACTCGTTTGTCATCATCCGACAATTGCTTGTTTTCGGTGTGTCGTAAGACTGCGGTTTTAAGTCCTGCAAATGAAAAGTCAAAGTTGCCCTCTTTTATCATCGGGCGCGGGAGCGCAATCTCGCGAGCGAGATTGCGCTCCCGCGCTTCCTCAGCCAATTTCGAGATCTGTGGGCCGCCCGGATAGGGAAGTCCCATCATCCGCGCCACCTTGTCATACGCTTCGCCCACAGCATCGTCCCGGGAATTGCCGACGATTTTATATTTTTGGAACTTTTCGGAAAGTACGAGCTGTGTGTGACCTCCGGAAATCAAAAGCGAGAGTGCAGGAAATTCAAATGACGCAAGCTTGAGCTCGTCCATCATTGCCATCATGATGTGACCCTCCATGTGATTCACCCCGACGACCGCCGCAGACCATTTCTCGGAGAGTTTTTGAGCGAAGGTAATGCCTTCCCAAAGACACGGCTCAAGACCGGGGCCCACGGTGACAGCAATCACGTCTGGCTTGTCGCCTCCGCTTTCTGCCATCACACGCTCAAAAAGTATCGGCAAATTCGCATTATGCTCGCGCTTGGCCATCGCGGGGAAAATGCCGCCGTAGTCAGCGTGCACCGTCTGCGTACTCACAGCATGCGAAAGAATGTCAAAATGAAAATCGTTACCGAATGGGCCGGTCGCGTCGATCATCGTCACCCCCGTATCATCGGCAGATGTTTCAATACCTAAGATTTTCATAGCTGAACGTATAGCATATTATAGAGCGTATGGCTTCTATGTGGCGCGATGATAATCCGATTGGAGAAAACCCATTTCGCTTTTTTCTGTATGCATCAAAGCCGCATTGGAAATTTGCTGCTTTCGCGATTGCGATGGCGACGCTCGGGAACATTTTCAACGCAAGCGCCGCGTATGTATTCAAGCTGATTACGAACGCCGCCGCAGCGCTCTCGCAAGGCGGCTCGTTTGACGCGCTATTTTGGTCGTGCTTTGCGTCGATCCTCGTACTGGCGTGCGCGAAGCTGTGTTGGACATTTTCCGGATTCACCGCTGCCAAATGGGCAACCGGCGCACAAGCGACGGCGCGCTATGCACTCACCTCATACGTGACGCTCCACAGCCGCGCCTACTTCTCCGATCGATTTGCTGGCTCAATCATGACGAAGATCAGGCACGCCGCGGCTGGCGTGCGCGAAAGCGTCGATCTCTTCTTGTGGGAATTTTTAGAGCTTGGCGTGAGTGCACTCGCGAGCTTCATAATCGCGTTTACTGCCAACGCCCTGATTGCGTTTATTTTTCTAGCATGGGTGATCGTGATTCTCGTCGTCAACGCGTATCTCGTGCGCCGACGTATTCCGCTTTCGATCCGCGCGCATGCGCTTGAGACGGCGATCAACGGCGCCACGGTCGATCTTCTCACCAACGTCAGCGCCATGCAGGAATATGCACGACGCGAATTTGAGATCGAGCGACTCAAAGGCGCGACCAATGATCGTCGCATCGCAGGCTTAAAAAATTGGTATTTTGGCGAAACGATTCGTGCGATCAATCGCGGCATCTTGGTGGTTTTTGGAAGCATCATGGTCTTCACGACGATTACGCTCGCGCGCATCGGTGCGATCTCAGTGGGCGACATCGTCCTCGTGATCACGATCATTTTCCGCATCGAGGGCCTATTGCAATCGCTCGGCTCCAATCTCAATCGTTTTGCCGAGACGTGGGGCGAAATTCAAGAGAGTTTGGATGAGATCATCGAGCCGCACGAAATCCCCGACAAAGCGGGCGCGACAGATCTCGTCGTCACTGCCGGCGACATCCGGCTCGAGCGCGTGCGATTCTCGTACCATGAAGCGCCGGTCTTTA
>CAZOZG010000027.1:0-12066 GCA_964584225.1 uncultured Candidatus Saccharibacteria bacterium
GGGTGGGCACGCGGCGGGGGGGATGTGATGGGCGGCGGAAATGGCGACGCGGTCTGTTTCGCATGGGGCTCGGTGAGCGGCGCGGCCCGGCGGGCCGCGCCGCGCCTCCCTGGTGATTATCTGGTTGGTAAAAATTCATACTTATTGGTTATTGGTGTTAGGTGCAAAGATACTCCACACGCGCTGCGTGTCTGAGTACCATTGATAGATGTTAAGGAATCGCTCTGCAGGAATCGTCAGTGCGCCGAGTTGAATCTCATTGATCGTCTTCGGCACGAGATAGAGGAAATCCGGAGCATAGAGAAAGATCGCTGGCTGATCTTTGGCGACAATCTGCGCAAATTGCTGATAGAGATTGTCGCGCGCGGTTTTGTCGATCGTCGCACGCGCTTGCGTGAGCAATGAGTCGGCTTTGCTGTTGGTATAGAGCGCGAGATTTAAGCCCGGATCATTGCGCTGCGATGAGTGCCAGAATGCAAAGAGATCCATCGAGCGACCGACAACTTCGCCAAAGAGAATCGCATCATAAGATCGCGGTCGAATCACATTCGTGTTCAAATCCGAGAGTGGGTAGACTCGCACATCCACCGTGACACCGATTGCTTTCCACGCGTCTGCGATTTGATTCGCGGTTGCGACGAGCTGCGGCTGATCGACGGTCGCAAGCGAGAAGGCGAGTGCCAGCTTGCCGCTCGGTGAAGTCGACTTCGGTACTTTTTTCGTCCAGCTATTTGTCGTACTTGCGTAGACCCAGCCTCCTTTGGTGAGGATGGAGCGCGCGACGTCGGCGCCACTCGTGGCGGACGACGTCTGGAGGACCGGCTTCAATGAAAACGCCGTGGGTGTCGCGGGAGAGATCGCTCCTGAGACGCCCGGGGGAACCGGGCCGTCCAAGACGGTGCCGTATCCGCCCAAGACTGAATTCACGATCGCATCTTTGTCGATTGCCGCATCGAGTGCTGCGCGTACTGATGCATCGGCCAAGACCGGCGCGTGCCCTTGGTTGAAAAAGACACCGAAAACGCGCGGTAGCGGCGTTCTGACGACGCCCGTTTCGGTGCGCTTCACGTCGCTCAAAGTCTCAGGTGCGATGCCAGCGATTGCGTCGATCTCGCCCGAGTTAAACGCCGCCATCATCGCATCGTCGTTGGGATAGAAGCGGAACGTGATGCGCTGCAAGTACGGACTCCCGAGCGCGTAGCCGTCGAACGGTGCAAGATCGTACCGTGTCGCGGCTCCAGTCGAATCCGTCGAGACGCTCAGCAATTTGTACGGGCCACCGCCAATAGGATGCGTGTTCAAAGGACTAAACGGAAATTCTTCAGCATTGACGTTTTGCCACAAGTGCTTGGGCAAGACGCCGAGAGTGGTGTTTTCGATAAATGGTGCGTAGGCGTGCGGCAGCTTAAACACGATCGTGTGTGCATCTGGTGTCGACACAACAACGCCATCCCAATCAGCGCGATGAATACTTTTGATATCAGGGTTTTGCGCCTCTTGGATCGTGAAAACCACGTCGTCGGGCGTGACGGGTGTACCGTCCTGGAATTTCGCATCAGGACGCAGCGTGAATGTATACGTGGTACCGTCCTGCGAAATCTGGAATGACGACGCAAGATCGGGGATGATCTGCCCATCGGGTTCTGCACGTGTGAGGCCAGAATAGATGAGCTCTGTTAGATCTTCGTCTGGTTGTGAGAGCGTCAGAAGAGGATTGATAAATCGCGCGGGGCCGACTTCGCCTTCGGTGAGCGAGCTACCGCGAGCGGGCACTGTCACCGAGACCGCTGCGTTGGCATCAATGATGAGGACGAAGGCGCTCAAGGCGAGCACGACACCGAGTGCATACAAAAGCAATCGCTCGCCGGCCGAAAAGCCCGCCAGCAATTCCTCCGCGCGCGAAAGGCGCCACAGGGTCCGCTGCCGCGTGAGCTTTGTTTTCAAATTTTCTTTTTCCGAATACTGAGAATCCATAGCGCGATGGCGCTAGTGCGAGCCCGCGGGTGCGGACTGTCGAGCTTACTAACTAATGATTAAATTGATGAGCGCTGAAAGCGCCAGAAGGATACCAAGCACAATGGTAGCCTGAAACAAGGTTTTCTCAAAGCCACGGCGGGTGTGGAAACCCGACGAAAAGTTGTCGGCACCGAAGGCACCGCCCAAGGAGGCCCCGGTGCGCTGCAGCAAAACCGCTCCCATCAATAAGAGAGAGATTCCTATCTGTATGTAGGGCAGCACGCCCTGGAGGAAAACCATTGACGGCACTGTAGCATGTAAAAATTCAGATTGCAAGTCGCCTAAAAATGGTTGCGGCGGCTCGAGCATTCGCTCTCGCCGCCGCGTGGCTCATTGTTTCTCAACGAGGAGGGCGAATTCGGCTACATAATCACCAAACCAGCTTGCGCCCAGCGCTTGAGAACTTGCCCGACGCAACCTAAGTGGAACGATACTGACTACCCTCAGCCCTTTTTGATTTGCATCTTTCACTGCGCGGGTGAGCGCTTCCTGAGCTGCATCGCCCGCAAAAGTTCCCGTGCCACTAGTGTCGGCAAGGAAGTCTACGTGTATCACTTGTTGTTCAGCCATCATTTCCTCCTCTCTGTGAGAGAACGTGTGCATGACTGTACTGTATCTCAGGCGTCATGTCAAGCTCCTCTTCTAAGAACGGGCAAATCATAGAGGCGACGCCTCTATGATTTTTGAGAATCAACCATAAAAGAGTTTGCGGCGGCTCGGTTTTCACCTGGCCGCCGCCATTCTTCGTTGCAATCGATCAGATTCTATTTCGTATCGCTACCAACTGCGACATGATGCCAACATAGGCTGCCGCACATGCGAGCCCTACACTTAGCGCCAGTGCGGTGTTTTTAGTCGCGATATATGATGCAAACGTGACTCCGAACCCGACCAACCCTGAGGTTATGGGAAAGATTGCGTTCATAGGTATCCTCCAAAGATCAGTTGCGGGGAGAATGCCATGTTCGTCTTGTTATGTCAAGTTGCTCTGAATAGAGACTTCATTTATATTGCGACCACTGAATTACTCGTTTTTAACTGATTTCAAGACATGAAAAAAGAATCAAAAGGTAAAGCAATCAAATTTCAACCAGCCGACGATCGCCTCTTAGTAAAGCCGATGGGCGCCGATGAGAAGAAGACAGCCTCTGGGATTTACATCCCCGACACCGCGAGCAAAGAAAAGCCTGAACGCGGCACTGTGGTCGCTATCGGCCCCGGCCGCAGAAACGACAAGGGCGATGTGATTGCGATTCGTTATAAGGTCGGCGACAAAGTAATGTTCTCAAAATACGGCTTCGACGAAGTGAAGCTCGACGAAGAAGAGTATTACATTATCGCGGAGTCGAGCATACTGGGGACGTTTAAGTAATTAATCTTTCATTCCAACCATGGCAAACAAACAAGTCATCTTTGATCAGGACGTGCGCGAGCGCTTAAAGCGTGGTGTCGACATCGTCGCGAATGCAGTGAAAGTCACGATCGGCCCACGCGGTCGCAATGTTGCGATCGGTAAAAGCTGGGGTGGCCCCACGATTACGAACGACGGCGTTTCTATCGCAAAGGAAATTACACTCGCGGATAAATTCGAAGACATGGGTGCTGCGATCGTGAAAGAAGTCGCATCGAAAACCAACGACAAAGCGGGCGACGGCACGACGACCGCCGTCGTTCTCACGCAAGCAATCGTGCACGAAGGCCTCAAGCGCACCGCGCTCGGCGCCAATGCCATGATGGTGCGCCGGGGCATTGAAGCTGCAGCGAAGGATACAGTAGACGAACTCAAGAAAATGGCTCGCGAAATCAAAGGCAAGACCGACATCCGACAAGTTGCTTCGATATCGGCAGAATCAGAGGAGCTCGGGAAGACAATCGCCGACACTGTCGAAAAAGTAGGAAAAGATGGCGTCGTGACCGTCGAGGAATCGCAGTCGCTCGGTATCGAAAGTGATTACGTCGAAGGGATGGAGTTCGACAAAGGCTATATCTCGGCATACATGATTACGAATGCCGACCGCCTGGAAGCGGAGGTCAAAGACGCGAGCATTCTCGTCACTGACAAAAAGATTTCAATCATCAAAGACATTCTCCCACTTCTTGAGAAAGTTGCTCAAAGCGGCAAAAAGGAGCTCGTCATCATCGCCGATGACGTCGAAGGGGAAGCTTTGACAACGTTTGTCCTCAATAAATTGCGCGGTGGCTTCAACGTGCTCGCGGTGAAGGCTCCGGGCTACGGCGATCGCAAGAAAGAACAACTCGCTGACATTGCAATTACTGTCGGCGCGGAACTCATTTCCGACGAAGTCGGTGTGAAGCTCGAAAATGCTGAGCTTTCAGCGCTTGGGCACGCGAATCGCGTCGTCGCGACTAAAGATTCGACGGTCATCGTCGGCGGTAAAGGCAAAAAAAGCGAGATCGAAGGACGCGTGCAGCAACTCAGGAAGCAACTCGAGCAGAGTGATTCGAAGTTCGACAAAGAAAAGCTCGAAGAGCGCGTCGCGAAATTGACTGGCGGCGTTGCTGTGATTCGTGTCGGCGCGGCGACAGAGACCGAGATGAAATATCTCAAAGACAAAATCGAAGATGCAGTGAACGCAACGAAAGCTGCGATCGCGGAAGGAATCGTCCCCGGCGGTGGCGCGGCACTCGCAAAAGTTGCCGACAAGCTCTCGAAGAAAGTTAACGCGAAGGCGCACGATGAATACACAATTGGATATCGCATTCTTCTGAGCGCGCTTTCGGCGCCGCTTCTCCAGATTGCGCACAACGCAGGCAGGGAAGACGGTGCTGTGCTTTTGAAAGAAGTCTTGAAAAAAGGCGGAGCGTTTGGTTTCAACGCCGCACTTGAGCTTGAATCCGAAGAGGAATCAGTCGTGGATATGTACGAGGCAGGCATCATTGATCCGGTGAAAGTGACGCGAAGCTGCGTCGAAAATGCGGCGTCTGCTGCTGCGGTCTTACTGACGACAGAAGCGGCCGTTGCTGACATTCCGGAAGAGAAAAAGGCGGCGCCTCCAGGCGGGATGCCAGACATGTCGTCGATGGACTAGGCGCTCGTCGCTTGGTTTTAAAAAAAGAGAGCCGCCGGCCTTGAGGCCGGCGGCGTTTCGATTGGTCAAAGCGCGTGCTTCCTTAAAAACGCGCTAATCTTTCGATGCAAGAAACGAACATGTTCCCACGTGCGCGTCCCTGACCATCGTGCGTTGCCCGTGCGATAGCCCTTGGCGAATAATCGGTCGGCATTCTTTGAGAAGATAGGCATGAGGAGTGGCAGCAAGAGCAAGTGCCAGCCAAACCAGCCCATGATGACGACCAAGACGACGATCACAAAGGCGATCAACGCTTTCGTCCATGTCTCACGGCCTCGCCAATACATGAAGAGCTGTTGCACTGCCACGATCACGGCAAACCAGAATTTCTTTCTGGCGTGGCCGGTGAAGAGCGCTACGATCATGCTGCCGAGTGCTCTCCAGATAGCGTTGGACCAGAAAAAAACAACTACGGTGATACCGAAGTAGTACATACCGAGGAACAGTATGATGCCGGCCACGATGAGGAGGCCGATCACTTTCCCGCTGATGCGTTCGTGCATCGAAACCTCCTTCACGTCGCGTTGAGCCGAGAGGCGTTATGACATAGAAATAATTCGAATGCAAATTGCACACAGCGCGGGCCGCCCGCAGGCGGCCCGCGCTGGTATGATTATGGATGTGGCACTCTCATCGAAGAGTTTTGTTTGGCTTGGATTGTTTGCGGTCGTTCTGCTGGCGGCTTCTCTCTATGAGCCGTCGCACACGAGTGCAAGCGGCACCGCAGCGGACAAGCAGTGTGTCGCGACCGGGAGTTACAACTGCAGCTACAGCAAAATGCTCGACGGAACTCTGAAGCGGGATCCTGCAACCGGCCAAATCTGCATGCGTTATTTTCAATGCAGTGACACGGTGCCCAACACGACCATCCGGGTCGTCGGCTATTGCGCCGACAAAGTCGCTTTGGACTGCGTTGAAGATCACTGCGAGGACACGAAGACAGGCATGCCTGTCTCATGTTCGGCGCCTGGATCAACAAACTCGGCTGCTTCTGCTCCCATAAACTCAGCAACGCAATCATCGGTCAGTGTCACTGCGCCGCCGCTGACAGACAGCACCGCCTCGTCGCAAGTGACCGTTCAGCCCGTGACTCCTGCGCCAGGCGTTGACTGTCAAAATTGCCAAAATCCGTTTGCTAATATTCCAAAAGATCAGACACCGCAGACTGATAATCAAAATTCTGGCCAGCAATTCACGCCGGACACCAGCATGGGTCGAACGACCGAAGGGCCAGTGCTCAAAGTGCCGAGCGCGAGCGATGCCGCGACGGTCTCGGAACAACCGCCTGCTTCAAAGGACAATAGCCTTACGACCGGATCAATCTCTCCCGATCAGGCAGCTAGAACCGGGCAAACCGGTTTTGATTCGTCGCAGACGCCGAGCGATATTAAGGCCGCGACGCCGTTTCAAAGAATTGAGCAATTCAGTCTCGAGGGTTTGAAGTATCTGGAGAATATTCCGAAAAACGTCGGTAACTTCGTCTGGCCAAGCGTCCCGACGCCCGATAGCGCAGACTCAGCTCAATCCCAGACATCGGGCACCGTAAACGGCGCTACGTTCGCTTCCAAAGAACTCGATCAGAATGGTAACAACGCATTATGCTTTACCAACGGCAACGCGTGCGCAACTGGTAATGATCAGGGAATTCCCAAACGTATAGATCCTGCAATTTTCCAGCAAGATGCAAACAATGCCATTCCCGTACGTGGCGTTGGATCAGATTTTACAAATTGCAGAGTTGCGACTCTGGTTGCGGGAGGCAACTGTGATCAGCCGAATCTCTTTGCCTCTCCGTACTTGCCACTTGGAACGATGGTGACTGTCTGCGGGCCGAATCAGACGTGTGTCGACGGCATTATCGGTGACGTGGGGCCGAATCTGAAATACGGACGCATCATCGATCTGTCGCCGTCGGCGTCCTGCCAGATCGGTATTTGTAATGACGGCGTCGGCGCGACCACCGTGTACGTCAAAGGTTCATTTAGCGGTGGATTGAATTCGACGGAAAACGTTAACGCTGGTCTTGCGATCATGAATCAAATGCAACAGACCGGAATCAGTTTCGGTGAGGCGGCGAAGCTGTATCAAGCGGGGAGCCCCAATATCAGCTTCGGCGGCATTTCGAGCCCAATTATTCCTTTTACAAACCCTGGGGGAGGGTGGGGTCAACCAAACAACTTTGGCATGCCGGTTGCATATAATACTGCGAGCATGTTCCCGCTACCGGTCATTGCTATGACATTGCCGCGGCAACAAGTCGCCAATGCTGGTCTCTTGACGCAGTAGTTTGCTATAATCTATTCCTATGACACTTACCTATATCGTACTTGCGGTTGTCGTCATTATCATCATCTGGGCGATTGCTATCTACAACAGATTCGTCACGCTCACCATGCGCGTGAAAGAAGCGTGGAGCGATATTGATGTGCAACTGAAGCGCCGCTACGATCTTATTCCGAATCTCGTCGAGACGGTGAAGGGCTACGTCGCACACGAAGCGGGAACGCTCGAAAAAGTGACGGAGATGCGCACTCGTGCGATGAACGCGACTGCACCGGAAGATAAAGCGCAGGCTGAGAATATGCTCTCAAGCGCCCTGAAGAGCCTCTTTGCAGTCTCGGAAAACTACCCGAATCTGAAAGCCAATGAAAATTTTCTTCAATTGCAGCAGCAACTCCAAGATACTGAAGATAAACTCCAGGCGGCGCGCCGCTTTTACAACGGCGTCGTGATGGAGCTCAACACGAAGCTCCAATCATTTCCGTCGAGTTTCATTGGTGGTATTTTCCACTTTACTGCAAGCGATTTCTTCCAACTCGGCGCTGATGAACAGGCAGCAAAAGATCCGGTCAAAGTGCAATTTTAAATGGATGTCACGGGGTCATCGTGTACGGTTTCTCATCGGCATAGCGATTCTGTGCGCTCCGCTCGTTTCCTATGCACAAGCGGATCGCTCGTATCACTACGACGACATCAATACGACGATCGACGTCAACGCCGATTCGACGATCGATGTCGAGGAGAATCAAATGTATGACTACGTCGGAGCGTATCACCTCGGCTGGCGAAGCATTCCGCACAAAGGTTTCGATGCGATCACCGACGTCAGGGTCGTCGACGGTGACACTGCCGCGACGCTCGTCTACAGTTCAGATCGTTTGGACAAAGAGGATCCGAATAGTTGGGGCAAGTACACAGTCTACGAAGACAACGGCGCGACGGACATCGAGTGGTACTACAATCTCACGGATACGAAGCACAGTTGGATTCTCCGCTACAAAGTGCACGGCGCACTTGGTTTCTACAGCGATCACGATGAGCTCTACTGGAATCTTTTTACGAGCTATACCGTGCCCGTCGATGCTGTCGAGGCAACAGTCGTCTTGCCGGGAGCGGTAACGATACCGTTGCAAAGTTTCTATACGACGCTGAAACACGAGTACTCCCATGAGATGCCGGAAAACAATGTCTTTACGTTTGAAAGCTCCGGCATCAAGGCCAACGAAAGTGTGACGATCGCCGCCGGTTGGCAAAAGGGTCTTATAGATGAGAGCGCGTATTGGAAGGATGCGCTGGCACTCTATTGGCAAATCATCGCGAGCATCGGCGTGATTCTAGCGGCGCTACTATTCGCAGTGATCTATTGGCGACTTGAGGAACACATGAATCGCGGCACGGGTACGATCATCCCGCAATACGAACCGCCGGATACTTTGCCACCCGCGATGGCGGAAGTGATCGCGCTTGGACATGTCGACACAAATGCCTGGCCTGCCACGGTCGTCGATTTGGCAGTGCGGGGCTATCTCAAGGTTGAGGAGCGCGAGACACCTGTCTCGATGCGAATCTCGAAAGGTTTTGCGATCGCGGGGAGCGGTGCGTACGCGGCACTGCTCGTGCTTTTGTATCTCATCGGCGTCGACATGAGCGTCATGATTACAGCCGTCATAGTCGGGATTGGTATCGCTGGTCTCATCGCGCTCGTAAATTATGCGACCAAAGATTCCAAAGAAACCGATTACATCATCACGCGGACGGACAAAGATGCGATCACTTTGCGCCCATACGAGCAAGAATTCATCTCGATCCTCTTTACAGATGGCAGAACATCGTTTTCGATCAAGGAAATCACAGATGCCGGGTTGCAATCAGAGTTGAGTAAGAAGATTAGTGCATTGACGAAAAAGTTGTACGAAGAAGCGGAAGTGGATACCAAAGGGTTCGCAGTAGACGCTGAAGCGGGCTGGGCTGTGCGAAAAGTCGGTTCGTATGCGTTGGTTGGCCTGAGGCTTATTCTCGTTGCGTTTTTCGTCAGCGTGACTTATTTCACGCAATCGACGTGGTTAATACTTTCAACGCTCCTCGCGATTGGCATTGTGGTCTATATGGTGGAGTTTAAAACGCGGCTTAATAAACAGGGTCACATTTTGAAAGAAGAGTGGATGGGCTTCAAGCTCTATCTCGAAACTGCCGAACAAAATCGACTGCAACACCTCACGCCAGAAACATTCCAAACCTTTCTGCCGTATGCGATGATCTTTAATCTCGAAGACGAATGGTCGGCAGCCTTCCGCGACATCAACGTTCCGACACCGGGCTGGTACTCTCACACGACGTATGTCGCGACGAGCTCATCGACGTTCGCTCCGACACCTACCTCCGGATCGGGAAGTTTTTCGCCGTCACTTTTCTCAACATCATTTGCGACAGGATTTGCATCGGCATTTGCGACTTCGGGTGCGGGAGGCGGTGGAGGTGCAGGAGGTGGTGGTGGCGCTGGAGGAGGGGGAGGCGGCGGCGGCGGTGGCGCTGCGTAGCGGCAGGTGATAGGGTAAGGGCTGCACACGAAGGAGTTTTGGAATGCGCAAGACCTACAACAAGCTTGTCCGGGACAAAGTTATCGGACGGTTGATGCAATTGGGAAAGAAGCCCGAATTCGAACGCCATGCCGCGTTTGATCGCAAACTACACCTGCTCTTCTCTAAGCTTCCCGAGGAGAACAAAGAACTTGTGGAAGCGATCGAAGGGAAAGTCGTCAAGAAGATCTGCGAAGAAATCGTCGACGCCATTCAGATATATGTCGACATTGGGAAGATGTTCGGACTCTCAGCGGACGCGATCGAACGCTATCGACGGACGAAACTCGCGAACAGTGGCGGCTTCACCAACGGTGATTTTTTAATCTCGGCGGACGAGTGAACGGCGGGCGATTCGCGGGCGCGAATCGCCCGCATTTTTTGCATGAGTTTGCTATAGTGTTGACCTATGGCATCACTCTACACACAGCAGAGCAGAAATGTCGTCCGCACGTGGCTTTTGATGGCAGTTTTTCTTTTGCTTGTGACAGGCATCGGCTGGCTCGCAGCGCAGTATTACGGCAGCAATTCAGTGCTGTATTTCGCACTCGGGCTCGCGATCGTGATGAACATCAGCGCCTATTGGTTTTCAGACAAAGTCGCAATCGCGCAGGCGGCGGCGCAGCCCGCAGATGAAAATCAATATAAAGAGCTACATCGCGTCGTCGAAAATCTCGCGATCACCGCCGGGCTTCCGAAGCCGCGAATTTATATCATCAATGATCCTGCACCAAACGCTTTTTCCGCCGGTCGCGATGCAAAGCACGCCGTCGTCGCTGTCACGACGGGCCTCGTGCACATGATGGATCGAAACGAACTCGAAGGCGTGATTGCACACGAACTTTCGCATGTGGGGAATCGCGATATCCTCGTGATGACCGTCGCGGTCGTTTTGGTCGGCGTGATTTCTATGATTGCGAATATCGGCATTCGCATGAGTTACTTCAGTGGAGGCAATCGTGATCGCAACAATAATCCGCTCGTCTTGGTCGGCTTCATCGTTGCGATTATCCTTGCGCCGCTCGCGGCGCAATTGATAGAGCTCGCTATTTCTCGGAAGCGCGAATTTCTTGCTGATGCTTCAGGCGCGATTCTCACACGCTATCCCGAAGGCCTGGAGTCAGCATTGCGCAAACTCGGGACGTACGAAGCGCCAATGCAGCGCGCCTCGACAACGACCGCACACCTTTTCATCACCAATCCCTTCGGGGCGCATCCGGCGGGGCAGTGGATTCAAAAGCTCTTTTCCACACATCCGCCTATTCCTGAGCGCATCGCGGCACTTGAAGGGATCAAGGTCTAGCGCTACGCTTGAGGTAGCTACGAGAAAGAGGTTCCCCAATGGCAAAGATCCTTCGATGGGATTCCCGCCAGAGACTCGAAGTCTCTAAGCGGCAATTCGCCGATGGTCATCGGCATTCGCATGAGAATGTTGTGTTCCTCAAACGGCCTGGCACTGCGCTCGTGCCTGCCGCGCCGGCGTCACCCGATAAACGACCGGAAGCGGTGGAATCGACTGACACGTCGTTACTTGCGCCGGTATTGTTCACGCAGGGATGATGTGTCGACAATCTCGAATGAGAGTGCGAAGGGCGGCTGCGCTATACGCGCAGCCGCCAATTCTTTTTCATGATATATTCCTGCTCACGGAGGCGTCGCAACCCAAAGGGTCCCCTTCGGGGTAGTGGTCCAGTATGCATTTTGTATATTTTCTAAAAAGTCAGAATAAAGACAGATACTACCTTGGTTGTTCAGAGAACGTTGAAAAGAGACTTAAGCAACATAACGCTGGACATACAAAATTCACAAAACCATACAGACCTTGGAGGTTGATTTATTTCGAATCATTCCAAATAAAGTCTGAGGCGACGAAACGAGAGTGGCATCTCAAGCATCCGAAAGGCTATCTTGAGAAAAGAAGAATAATAGAGCAGTATAAGTAATCCGGAGGCGTCGCATAGTGGTCTAGTGCGCTCGCTTGGAAAGCGAGTAGGGGGAAACCCCTCCAGAGTTCGAATCTCTGCGCCTCCGCTCTGTAAAGGAGAAAGCGTGTGTGCCGCGAGGCACCGAGAGTTGGAATCTCTAACCCTTTGCTAGACTTTTCA
>CAZOZG010000028.1:0-11923 GCA_964584225.1 uncultured Candidatus Saccharibacteria bacterium
GTAATCTCCCTCGAAAAGCCCGTTTCGACATTGGTGAATGTTGTTCCGACGGGAACGTTCAATATCAAATCCTTACCACCGCTGCCATCGACAAAGCTCCCGCGTCCGTTTTCGCCGTTTTCGGCTTTTCGAATGCGATTGCTGCGGTAATTAGAAAGCGCACTAATGTCTTGCACGCCCTCGAAATACACATTGCCGCCGCGCCCGCCATCGCCGCCGTTGGGCCCGAGCGACATTTTCACCTTTTGAAACGAAACACCGCCACGGCCTCCGTGTCCGGCCTCCACTCGCACTTCTGCCTCATCCATCAACATCGCCGCATGCTATCACGCCTCGACCTCAAACATGACAGGTATGTTGCACGCCCGCGAATTGCAAACAACGCCACGTAAGAACGTGCTACATTATTGCGTATGAGCTCCGAAGCGCCGTCTGATTGGAAAACACCTGAGCTGCGTGAAGTCGAGAAAGACCCAATCGCGCGAGTAAAAATGCTGGACGATTTTGACTTCCCAGTTGAAGAAGAAAAAATGGGAGATTTTAAGGTGTTGAAAATGCCCGCCGGTCTCCTCGGATATTTCAATGATGAACACTACGGTGCCGTCAGGATAAACTCTGCGGAAGTTGCCGCACGCCTGCCGGATTATGGTGGTGGCACCGCGCCCGGCCGCTCGCAGATTCCGCACCAAGATCATCTGCCGGGAGATCGGCGCAGATTTTTAGCGTTTTCAAAGGTCGATGATGCTCCCCGTGGTTCATCGACATATCTTCTCAAGCCAGAACTTGCCCGAGAAGTATTGCCCTCGATCGTGGAACAGTTTGAAGCGCGTCGAGAAGAAATCCGAGATCGTTTCGAATACAAACCTCCCTACATGGTGACGAGGGAAGAACTCTATCAGTGTTTCGAGCCGGGCGGGATAGAAAAATTGATGCAGGCGAAGTTTGGCGAGAATACGCCAGAACACATAAAACTTTTTACATACTTAGGCATACTCACCTATCTGACCCAAGGCGAGCTCGGAGACCAGATCGTCAAAGATTTCCTGGAACAAAACAAGGAGACCGTGTATCGAGAAGACTGGAATTCTCCGGGCGTGCTGATTTTGGACAACACCAATATGTTCCACGGCCGCTTTGGGCCAAACGTGCGCATCAAAAGAAACTGGCTCGTTGAGCCCGAGTGATTGCCTCAGCGCGCGGATTCGTGTAGTGTCAGCGGCGACCAAACGAGGGAGACGCCCATGTTTGCTCTGGAAGCTCTTTATCTCTTCATACCCGCGATTATCGCGAATGCGTCTCCCGGTTTTGCAGCGTCGCTGCATCTACCTGGTGACATTCCGATAGCAGCGCGAGTCTTCGGCACGCATAAAACGTGGCGAGGACACGTCGCAAGTCTCGTAGGAGGTCTCGCGGCGGCATACCTCTTGCACTGTATCGCGATAACGACCGATGATGCGTGGGTTACGGGATGGTACCGCGATCAATGGTTGATCCTGGGCCTCTTGATGGCCATCGGAGCCAAGCTCGGTGACACTTTGAAATCCGGTTTCAAACGGTGGTTTGATAAAAAAGAAGGTACGCGATGGTATCCCTGGGACCAGATCGACTACATAATCGGCTCTATGCTGCTCTCGATGCCGGTCACGGGTTGGATTGGTTGGAAAGAGTACGCGGTCCTGGTGATCACACCTATGATCGCAAACCGACCGCTTGCCATACTTGCGCATCGTATCGGCCACAAGCGTGATCCTTGGTAACTGCGCCCCGAGCCACATCGGGGCGCATTTTTTTAATGCGAATTTGCTGGCTGCGTGGTTCGATGTTGGAACTATTATGAAAGTATCTCCTTTATAACATCGTCTTCGTTTCGGAAGTTACCTTCTTGGTCAAAGTTATTTATAATTGCTGGTTGTATTTCTTCGATAACACTCGTTTTCTCTATCCTGGCTATCTGTTTATCGAAGCTCTCAATCGCCCGTTCATATGTCTGTGGATTTTTCATCTCCCTTCGCTTGAATTCACGTAATGCAGAATTCCTATCGCCATCTAGCCATATAAGTTTGAATCCCGACTCTCTGAGAAATAAAATTACTGGAGTATAATGAGGCGGATAAAATCCATAGGTAATTACAAAGTCCTTTGAACTGGAAACTACATTTGTGATGAACGCTTTTGGGTCGGTGCATAGTAGGTTGTGTTCAGCGGGATGACTTTCCATATCTAAGTGCTGATATCCGTACTTGTCTCTAAGCTTGTCTCCCAAAGTGGTTTTTCCCATTCCAGGAATACCGGTTATCAATATCTTCATTTGCTGCGGGACTTGGACTCGAACCAAGATACTCTGCTCCAGAGGCAGATGTCCTACCATTAGACGATCCCGCAAAGACATGCTGCGGGACCTGTGGACGGCCCGCAATTGGCCTAGAATAGCCGAATTATGCGTCTACTTCAAATGGCGCAGGTGCGTCCATCGCGCTCAAGCTCGACTGGGATTTCTTTGATGCTGCGCACGCCCGAGGTGTCGAAGACGACGTCGAGCAAGAGGCCGTCGCGCACGGCCGGTTCCCAGTACTGGTCAAAAATGAAGTTCCCAAGCGAGTAGTAAATGTGTTTGCCGCTATATACCTCTTCCTCCTCAACGACATGCGGATGAGAACCGATCACCATCTCTGCACCGGCGTTTACAAAGGCGTGCGCTAATTTCTGCTGCAGACTCCAATCGCTCGTGGTTGCATACTCGACGCCCCAGTGCGTGTACACGATCGGAATGCGGCCACGTGCGCGTTCATCACGAATTTGCACGATCGTGGTCGATGCGCTCCCTCCAAATTGGTTGTAATTGATAAACGCAAGCGGCACATCACCGCTTTTACTCTCGGCGACGCGCGCATCGAGTGGGTCACCGAAAAATGATACGCCGACTTGATTGAGCGCTGTGATCGTCGAGCGCACGCCCGCTGCACCAAAATTGTAGATGTGATTGTTGCCGAGATTGACGAGACCGATGTTGTGCCCTGCAAGTAGCTCCGCAGTCGTTGTCGGGAAGGTGAATGTAAAGTTGTTGCCGTCTCCTGGGATCGAATTGATGCTGACAGACGCGTTGCTCGTGATCGGCCCTTCGAGATTCGCGACAACAGTGTCCGCGCTTTTCAGAGTTGGGTCGATGCAGGAAAATACATAGTCACCACCCTTCGCATCAATCGTCGCTCGAATGTAGCGATCAAACATCATGTCCCCGCCAAAAATAATGCGTACCGTGGGCGACGATGCACTCAAGAGCGCTGGCGTCGCGGGCATGACCAAGAGCGCTACTGCTGCCGTGACCGCCGCCGCATGTGTCGCATGATGATGCGATTTCACCCCCCTATTGTACTACCTCAAGAGCTATCCCGTGATGGCCGATAGCGAATGAGGCTTTCCTTCCGCGATTGAAGCATTGGTGATGCGAATGAATGACGCCTTTTTGTGAAATTCGGTAAGTGTGCGCGCACCAGCGTAACCCATGCCGACTTGAATGCCAGAGGTGAGTGTCGCGACGACGTCGGCAACGGGCCCTTTGTATGGGACGTACGCCTCGACGCCTTCCGGCACCGCTTTCCTGCCGTGCGTGAAGTAACGCTCCTTCCCTGCAGCGCTTTCGATGACCGACTTAGAGCCCATGCCACGGTACTCTTTGAACTTCTTGCCGTCGCGTTCCACGACTGCGCCAGGCGATTCGTCGGTGCCGGCAAACATATTGCCAAGCATGACCGCCGATGCGCCGGCTGCGAGTGCCTTCGCGATATCACCCGAGGTGCGCATGCCGCCGTCCGCGATGACTGGCACTTTCTTTTTCGCCGCGACAGAGACAACTTCGAGTACTGCGGAAAGTTGTGGCACGCCAACGCCGGAGATGATGCGCGTCGTGCAAATTGAGCCAGGTCCGACGCCAACCTTCACGGCATCGGCAAATGAGCAGGCAGCCTTTGCGGCCTCGGCCGTGGCAATATTGCCAAAAATGAGTTTGGCGTGCTTGAGACTCTTTTTGATTTTGCGCGCACTTTCGACGACGTTGAGATTGTGTCCGTGTGCGCAATCGACGACGATAATGTCACAGCGCGCGTCGTCGAGCGCTTTGGCGCGATCGAGCGCAAAAGGTCCACACGCTGCTGCGGCATGAACGCCAGCTTTTTTGATTTCTTTGACCATCTTGACCTGTTCTTCCACCGAGCAATTTCTGTGCAAAACGCCGATGCCGCCAAGTTTCCCCAGTGCAATCGCCATCGAAGATTCGGTGACTCGATCCATCGCTGCACTCAAAAACGGCACCCCAAAATGGATGCCGCACAATGACGTGGAGAGTGACGCCTCGGCCGGCTCCATCGCGCTCGCAGCGGGCCGGATCAAAACGTCGTCAAAGGTAAAGCCTTCTGAAATGATTTTGACACCCATGAATCATTGTATCGTGGGCGCATTTTTCCGCAAGTTATGCCCGAAAAATGTCCGCAACTATGGCGGCGTGATCGGAGAGTCCGAATTCGAGCCGCACATTTTCCGCGCGATACTCCGGCGTCGTAAAAAGTCCGTCTACCATCTTGTCTTTTAGTTCGTCGGCATGCTCTTTGGCGGCGCGATGCAACGTAAGATCGAGACTAGTCGCATATGAACCCGGGATATTGTCCTTAAATCGTAAAGCGAGCTTCGAAAAAATCTCTCCCCCGCGTGGCGCATTGAAATCCCCTGCAAGCACGAACTCGCCCGCTGTGTCTAAAAGTCCGATAAGTGCATCCACATCACGTCGCTGATGCTCGTCTGGCTGTCCGTGCGGTGTCCATGTGAAATGTGTCGTCATGAGTCGAAACAACCTTCCGTCTTTTGTCACGTCGGCTGAAATAAGACTGATATCTTCCATGATCGTGCGCGGTGGCGCAGTGCGCGCGTGCGATTCGTCGCCGTGGTAGTAGTCGATGCGTACATTCTCGGTTTTCAGCCGCGTGAAAAAAGCCGTCCCGGTGAGCACTGCACCGACTTCGGGTGAGTCCGCAGGATGCCAGCAGATCGGCGCGTATGCGTGGCACGTGCCAGCAGCCGTCTCGATGCGTTCTACATCGCGCTCCAGCACTTCTTGGAGACAGACCACATCCGGCTTTTCTTGCTCCAAGAACGGAAGAACGCGATCGAGGTGTTTTGAGCGCTCGATGTTGAGCGAAATCAATTTAATAGAAGCGGCCATCACTTCTTTTTCTTTGAGCGCGTGACTGCCGCGTCGATGAATGCACTGAAAAGCGGATGCGGCGACAAGGGCCGCGCGCGAAATTCCGGGTGGAACTGCGTGCCAAGGAAGAAGGGGTGCTTCGATCTCGGTAACTCTGCGATTTCCATGAGGCGCCTGTTGGGTGACATTCCGGAGAAGACGAGCCCAGCTTTTGTGATGTGCTCAATGTAATCTGGGTTCACTTCGTAGCGGTGACGATGACGCTCGGAAATCGACGCCTTCCCATACGCCGTGCGCGCTGTCGTACCTTCGACAAGGTCACATGGGTAGGCGCCGAGGCGCATCGTACCTCCGTAGTCGTGTCGTTGGAGCTTTTCGATCTGCTCCGGCAAGATCGTAATCACGGGGTGCGGCGTGTCAGGATTGATTTCAGTCGTATGCGCACCTTCGAGGCCTGCGACATTGCGCGCGTATTCGACAGTCGCCAACTGCATACCGTAGCAGAGGCCAAAGTACGGAATCTTCTGCTCGCGTGCGAAGCGGATTGCGTTGATCTTCCCTTCGATGCCAGTCTCTCCAAATCCTCCGGGCACCAAAATACCGTGGAAGGCTTTGAGTTCGCTCACCGCCTTCGGATCGATCTCATACGCTTTGGCGTTGAGCCAGTGCAGCTCTGGCTTGACGCCCGCAGCAAACGCGGAGTATTTCAGTGCTTCGATCACGGAAATGTATGCATCAGAAAGCACGAAGTCGCCGGTATCGAAATACTTGCCGACGATCCCGATTTTCACCGGGCCGCGACCGTTGTGTGCGTGCTCTGCGAATTGTTTCCACTCGGTCAATTCCGGCGAGCGTGACATTTTCTTGCCAAAACTCGTCAGAATAATTTCAGAAAGTTTATCGCGCTCGAAATTGATCGGAACATCATAGATGCTATCGACGTCCGGGGCGGAGATGATGTGATCAGCAAAAACATTACATGAAATCGCGAGTTTTTCTTTGCGGCGCTTATCGAGTGGGTGCGTCGAGCGCGCGATCAAGATATCGGGCTGCACGCCGTATGCGTTGAGTTGTCGCACCGCGTTTTGCGTCGGCTTTGTTTTCATTTCCCCGATGGTGCCCGGGACCGGCAGATACGACACCATGACGAAGAGAACGTCGTTCGGGTGTTTCATTTTGATCACGCGTGCGGCGTCGATAAAAAGCGCATTCGAAAAATCGCCGAGGGTGCCACCGATTTCAACGACCGTCACTTCGGAATTTGCATGCGCGGCCGATCGCTGAAGACGATCGACGATTTCATCACGTACATGCGGCACTGCTTCGACACATTTGCCGCCGTATCCGAGATTGCGCTCGCGTGCGATGACGGATGCGTAGACCATGCCACTCGTCATGTAGTCGTCTGCGCCTAAATCGCGTCCCAGGAAGCGCTCGTAGTTGCCCATGTCTTGGTCGGTCTCCAATCCGGAATCGAGCACGAACACTTCGCCGTGCTCGACGGGATTCATCGTGCCTGCGTCAACATTTAAATACGGATCAATCTTTACGAGATTGACCTTCATACCGCGCGCGACGAGTAACTTGCCGATCGATGCAGTCGCGATGCCTTTTCCGACACCGGACATGACACCTCCCACCACAAAAATATACTTATGTGGCCGCGCACGCTTCTGAGCCATAACTACATTGTAAGGTATCGGCGGACTGCTAGATAACTTGAAAGTGCACCAAGAGCGACACCTGAACCAAGCGTGACAAGAAGAAGGGTGCCAAATGAGGCTAAGAAGTAGCTAAAGACGTTGAACGTGCCCAAAAAGCGCTCAGATCCAGGCCCCAGCCACGCTGTAAGGGGGTACAGGATGAGAAGCACAATGATGGCAGAGACGACACCGTAGAGAACGCCTGAGATGACAAATGGTCCCCGGACGTACCAGTGCGATGCCCCGACGAGATTCATCACTCCGATCTCGTCGCGCGACGTGTAGATAGCCAGGCGGATAGTATTGAATGCAATCAGGACCGAACACACTGCAAGGATGATCGCGATCGCGATCGAGGCTGCGCGCGAAGTCTGGATGATCTCGGTCAAGCGATCGATCGCCGTTTTGTTCTGATAGAAGTTCACTTTATCGATCGGAGAATTGGAACCACCGGCGGCTTGCTGACTGTTGAGGAAGGTCGCTATGGTCTCGTACTGCGACGTTTCCTTCGCGCGAATCTCAAGAGACGCTCCAAAGGGGTTGTCGCCGAGCTCTTGAAGAGCTTGTGTCGTGAGTTGGTCGTTCTGGTGACGCTGCTGAAATGCCACGAGAGCTTGATCACGACTTATGTAATTGACCGAGGCAACCTCAGGAAGCGATTGGACTGATTGCTGTAGCGATTGAATGTCGGAATCGGTCGCAGTTGGTGTGAAGTAGACGGTGACATCAACTTTGTCTTGGAGCGACGTGAGCGTAGTCTTGAGCCCTGCACCGATAATAACGATCCACGCCAACACGAAGATGGTGATCGTCATGATGAGAATCGCTGCGAGCGAGACGAAACCATTCCGGATGAAACCGATGAGTCCGTATCGTGCAACTCGCTTGGTGGTAAGCAACATGGACATATCAATAATTATAGGCTATCCCTCGCGTTGCTCGGGAGCCTTGAAATTATAGTCGCTTCGCTCCTTAACTTCATAGGACATACTTCCCTTCTTTATCGTCGCGGATGATGCGACCCTGATCCATGGTGACGACTCGGCGCCCGACTGCGTCGACGATTGTCTTGTTGTGTGTGGTAAGGAGGACCGTCGTGCCAAGGTCGTTAATCTTTTTCAAAATCTCGACGACATCGTGCGCATTGATCGGATCGAGGTTGCCGGTCGGCTCGTCTGCGATCAAGACATCGGGCTGGTTGACGATCGCGCGTGCGATTGCGACGCGCTGCTGCTCGCCGCCAGAAAGTTGCGACGGAAAACTCCAGAGTTTGTCCGGGAGACCAACCAATTCGAGGACGTGTGGCACATCAGCGCGAATATCTTCGTCACTTTTGCCGGCCACTTCGAGCGCAAAGGCGATGTTTTCGTAGACGGTTTTCGTGGGGAGAAGCCGGAAATCTTGAAAGACGGTGCCGATGCGACGTCGCAGCTCCAGAAGATCGCCGTTGGAGAGCTTTGCAATCTCTTGCGAGCCGAAGAAAACCGACCCTTCGGTCGGAAATACTTCTGCAAATAGCATTTTGAGGAGCGTCGTCTTGCCGGCGCCAGAATGGCCGACGATGGAGACAAACTCACCGGGGTCTATGCCGAGCGTAATATCGGTAACGGCCGGCGAGCCGTCACCGTAGACCTTGGTGACTTTGTCGTAATAAATCATACAGTAGGAAACACGGCATCTATTATATCCCTGACTCCTCGTTTGCCAAAACAGTGTCCCGAAATTTATCCGCATTCCCATGACGTAGTAGGCCGAGATATGATCGCAGTGTCGGGCCCATCGGCTCAAGTCCCTTGACGCGCTTTAGCATTCTTTTTTTCGTGCTCGTCCTCAGCACCCGGTGATCCGGAAAATGCACCCAACCGAGGAAATCGACACCGGAGGCGAGCGTTGCGATGGAGACTTTGTCCGGATGCAGCTTGAGTTGTAAGCGGAGCGACAGGAATTCGCGGATTGCCGGCAGAAACTCGAAGAGTTTCTGCCGACCCTCATGCAGAATCACAAAGTCGTCCGCATAGCGGATGTAGTACTTTGCTTTGAGCGTGTGCTTGATGAATTGATCGAACTCGTTCATGTACACATTGACCAAAAGTTGTGAGGTGAGATTTCCGAGCGGCAACCCTATTCCTAAATTCTTGAGAACGTGAGAATAAAAACTGCCGACGACTTCGGAAACGAGCGCGACGATTCTTTGGTCGGCGATTGATAGACCTACGAGGTCTATCATGGTTGCGTGGTCAATCGAGGCGAAGAACTTCCTGATGTCGCACTTCAAGACCCAGCAGGTGCGGGTGTGATTGCGCGAGACTTTGTATGCGAACTCTCTGAAGCGGTTCATGGATCTGTGCGTGCCCTTCCGCAGCCTGCACGAGTACGAATCCGCGATGAAGGTGCGGTCGAAGAAGGGGTAGAGCTGCCTGTAGAGAGCGTGGTGCAACAACCTGTCTCGAACGCTCGCTTTGTGGATGTCGCGGGGCTTAGGGTCGCTGATCTTGAAGTGGTGGTAGGAGCCGTGCTTGTACGTCCCCTCCGCAAGATCGTGGTGCAAGGCAAGAATGTTGTCCATCAGACGGTGCTGGAACTCTTGCACATCCCGCTTCTTCCGCTTCCCCCGCACGAATTCCTTCCACGCCGCGAGCAAATTTTCTACCGAGGTGATATCCTCGTATGGATGAGTGAACTGAATCCGACCGGTCCGTCTAGCGTAACCCCCCCCCCCCCGACGCATTTTGCCTGTCGTTGAGCATGCGGTAGCAGTATACAAGCTGTGGTACGACTATCGCGACCATTTACCACAAAAATCCCGATACACACTCGGTGACAAAATCGATTCTCTCTTCATTCAGATTCTCGAACTACTGTTCACCGCCACATACCAATCTAAGGTTGAAAAATTGCCCACCATCGTAGCGGCGCTGAAGAAAACGGACGTTCTAAAATTTTTGTTGCGCATCGCATGGGAAATCGGCGCACTCCAGAATAAAAAATATGCCCAGATTTCCGAATGCATGCAGGAATTGGGCCGCATGATTGGCGGATGGAAGAAAGGGTTGGAATCGAAAACCCGGCACTTCGAATGAGAAGTGCCGGGAAATTCGGGAGTTTCGGGGAACGAACTGGTTGCCCGCATTCCACTCGTTGCCAAGATGCCACGTGTTGAAGTTCCAGTTCTGGTTGACGTCGTTCCAGTTGACGTTCACGAGGAAGACCTCGTATATCATGCCCGCAACCATCCACGCCACTGCTCATCGAATGCTCTCTGAGCTGTATCTGATTCGGGACCTCCAAGTCCGCCAGTTTCGGGCACCAACTTACCGATATTTTTTGAGAAATGCCGCAACGCGCGCTTCGTGAAGCTCGTGTCCGCACGAATTCTGACTTTGCTGCTTCCAAAATCCCCACACCCAAGCACATGTCCGGAGCGTCGCCAGAGATTTCGCACCAATTGTATCAAAAGAAAAATCCTCGGATCCAAGTGACAAAGTGTCAAGAGGATCCGAGGATTCAATGCTCAGGGGCAATCGGTCAGTTGCGGGGAACGAACTGGCAGCCCGCATACCACTCGTGGCCAAGAGGCCACGTGTAGAAGTACCAGTCCTGGCGGACGCCGCCCCAGCGGACGCTCACGAGGAAGACCTCGCCGTTTACTCCTTCCACCAGGAAGAGGTTGGCCCAACCAGTGTTGAGGAGTTCGCCCGCTTCGCCATTCTTTTGCTTCCCGATTTTGATCGCAAGCCACGCGCAAAATTCGGTAGCCTGCCAGGTTCCCTTCGGACGTGCATCCCGAAGCTCTTGGCCGGTCGCGTTTTGGCCAAGCGTGAAGCGGGGCGCTTTTTTGAACTTGTACCCGGCTTCTGTCAGCTTTGCCGCCGCGACGATTCTGTTTTGGGAATCGCCGTACACGTAGAGGCCCTCCCGCGTCTGATAGAACGCATTCGGGTCATGGCGCTCGGCAAGCGTTTCCGCCGACATGAAGCCCACGGGCTTCAGGAGCTTCGGCTGTTTCTCCGCTTTCTTCGGATTGTCGACGATCGCCGCTGTGCCGATCAGCACCTTGCGAACATCGCGCATCAGCGATACGTCATGGGCGAGTTTTGCCCATTCGTTTGCTTCCCAGCCGGCCTTACGACCAGTGATAACTGCTTCGTGTATGAGGCCGTGATCACGACCAAAATCAGACGCACTGCCTTTCATGGCAACACACCTTTCTTTTTGCCAGCGGGCTTCCTCCGGAATCGAAGGTTTGCCATAGCGGAAAAAGGCCCACTTTGAGCCGCTTTCTGCCGTGGCAAACTACTTTCAAAGAGCGGCGTGATTATACTATAGGAAGACTGTACCTGTCAATGGTTGATTTATGGCTCAACCGTGGCTTTTTCGGCGTCGATGAAACCTTGGATGTCTCCACCGAGGACCTTTTCCACATTTCGGTCTTCATGATCGGTGCGATGGTCTTTGACGAGCTGGTACGGGTGAAGGACGTAGGAGCGGATTTGGCTTCCCCACTCGATTTTGGTGGTCGCGCCTTTGGAGAGGCCGCGCGCTTCGCGCGCGGCCTCCTCTTCCCTCATGTGGAACAATTTGCCGCGGATCATTTCGAGTGCTTTTTCTTTGTTTTGCACTTGGCTGCGCTCTGAGGTGACGTGCACGGAAATACCGGTCGGCTTGTGTGTCATTCGAACCGCCGTGTCGCGTTTGTTTACATTTTGTCCGCCGGGGCCACCGGAGCGAGCCACGGTAATTTCGAGCTCTGTCTCGGGGATGTGCGCCTCGCCGACGTCCGGCAACTTTGGCAAGACCTCAACGAGCGAAAAACTCGTCTGGCGCTTCCCCGCTGAATTAAACGGAGACATGCGCACCAGGCGGTGGACGCCCGCTTCTTTCTTCAGCGCGCCGTATGCGCCACTGCCGAGGACCTCAAACGAAATGCTGCGATAGCCGCCCATCGAATTTGCGTTTGACGATAGGAGTGATGTCTTCCAGCCGCGCGACGCGAACGACGCGTCGTCGACGCGCCAGGCGAAGAGGA
>CAZOZG010000029.1:0-10686 GCA_964584225.1 uncultured Candidatus Saccharibacteria bacterium
GGATTCTCATCTCGGTCGGCGGAAAAAGCTGTACAGGGATCGATGCCGATGTAATGTCGGGCTCGAAAAGATATAGAAGCGGCCGCCCCGGAGGGGCGGCCGCTTCGCATTACAACGACACCTCAGTGCGCACTGCCAAGTGATCGGAAACTCGATCGCGCAAAATTCGATAGTCGGTAATTTTCATGTCGCGTGAGGTAAATACCCAGTCTATTTTCCGTGTCGGTCGGCGCGCGGGGTAGGTGAAGAGTCGGCGATCACGAGAGGAGTGCGGATGCGTCACAAGATCCAAGCGGCGTGCGAGCGTATGAATGTGTTTGCGACTCGGACCTCGCAGCGTGCTATTGAAATCACCGCCAACGATGATCGGTGTGCGACGCTCGAGTGTACTCGTCATGCGATCGATCTGCGCGCGTTTTGCGCCGTCATTCAAAAGATTAAAGGGCACCAAGTGTGTGGAGACGACCGTCACTGTCGTCTCCGGCGCGACGGCAATCTCAGCAACCAAAAAACCCTTGCGAGGTGTTGGAAAACAGGGATCAAAACGCACGTGCTCGGTGCGTTTGATCGGGAAGCGCGAGATGATGCCGCATCCGGCCGCATAAATCACTTTGCCCCCCACGCGCATCTGTGCCGAAGGCGCGTGCGCGCGGTACAAGTAGCCCACGCGGCGCGCGATGTAGTCGAGCTGGTCGATTTTTTTCGTGAGGGGAGACACACGGTCGACTTCCTGCAAAAGGACGACGTCGGGGGCGTGTCGGCGCAAAAGATCAGCGATTCGGTCCAGATTTTCCGTGATCTTTTCACGCGGCATCGGGATCGGCATCAGGGCCGTCCGGGCGTTCCATCCGTGCTGCATGTTGAGGGAAATCACCCGAAGCTTCCTGCCCGTCATGTTCTCCCCAGTATACGCGAAATGGCTGAAGAATGGAATCCACACGTGACGCTTTGCGCTTTGGCACTCTGCCGTATCATGGTGCTATGCGCCCGCCGCTTGTTATTCCTGTGTTAGCGGTCGTCGCCTTCGGGGTCGGTTTTGCGATTGATCAGGTTGCTCTCGAAGGTCACATTGCACCTGCGATCACAGCGAAAGTTGTTCCCGCTGCCATGCTCGCGCAGGCGGGGACATGGTACAACGAAGACGGATCTATTTCTGCGTACCAAACCCCGTACGAACCGGCGAGTAGTTATAACGGCTACGGCTATTACGGCTACTACGAGTCGGGATATCAGTCCTACTATCAATCGTATTACCAAGGCTACTACGAACCGTACTATGGAACGGTCTATGTGACCCCAACGCCCTGGTATGTCACGGCGTTTCCCGGTATCGGACAAATGGCTCAACAAATCATCCCCGGCCAGTCCAACCCAATCCGCGTGACCGCTCCGACACCGACCCCGGTCAAAAATCCACAGCCTACTTGCTGGATTTCTGCCAATCCGACGCAGGTGACTGCTGGGGGCTCGAGTGCTCTCAGCTGGTCGTCCTTCAACGCGACGCGTGCGACGCTGTCTGACGTCGGTGACGTTGCGCTCACCGGCAGTCAAACTGTTCGCAATATTAGTTCGACGCAAAACTTCACTTTGCAGGTGAGCGGTGCAGGCGGCAGCAATATCTGCTACACGCGAGTGAATGTGACAGATGCTGGACCACCACCAAGTTGTGTGATTTCAGTCTTCCCGAGTGCGATCTCGCGCGGGCAGTCGGCGTCGCTGTCGTGGGGATCATTGAACGCGACTGTCGCGACACTCGGTGGAGTGGGCGTGGTCGAATTGCAAGGCGGACGATCCGTCTTTCCTGCGTACTCGAGCGACTACTCGCTCACTGTGGGTGATGCATCCGGCCGCCAAAATACCTGCACCGCGCATCTCACCGTGCAATAATAGCTCTGCGTGGTTTTCCAAAAAAGCGCCTGAGTGGGCGCTTTTGCATATTGACAAACCCACTTTTCCACTACTTTTCCACAATTTCGGTGGATTTTAGTATAAATACTCCTATAGTTAAGCTAATTATCACTAATTTTAATATAACGTGCGCATGAGTAACGCTGATTTAAAAGATTTTCTCGAGATCCCGTACGACAAACTCGAGGAAATGAATCTCAAAGCAAAAGAGGATGCAGAGAAGCTGTCTCCTTCGCAGCTCGAAAAGAAATACGTTGATTGGCTCAAGAAAGAAAAACGCGTCAAGGCAGTGACGCTATTTTTTTCTGACATCGAGGGCAGATTGCACATGCTCGATTATGATAAAAAGTTTTTGCTCGACTCGCTCTCGAATCTTACGTTTGACGGCTCGTCGATCAGAGGCTTCACGCCACAACACGAATCGGATCTTCGTCTCGAAGTCGACTGGTCGTCCATTCGCTTCATGCCTTCAGATGTGTTTGGTCCCGGTAAAGTGATTTTCTTCGCGTCGGTCATGAACCGTGATCGAACGCCGTACATTTCAGACTTTCGCGGACGCCTCAAGGAGTACACTGGCGAATTAAAGAAAAAAGAAGGCCTGACCGCCTACGCGGCCCCTGAGATCGAAGGATTCGTCGTCGACGGACCGAATGCTGAACAAAATTTCGAAATCGACAACGGCTTCAAGCTGATTTCCTCGGGTGGCTACTTCCATTCGCTCCCGATGGATCCACTCCGTCGTTTTATCGACGCGTCGGCCGAAGCGCAGCGGGCACTCGGCTTCAAGAATGAAAAAGATCACCCCGAAGTCGCGCCGTCCCAGTTCGAAATGAACTTCTCGTATGCAGAAGTCGTTCGCGCCGCAGACAATGTGCAGCTCTACAAGCTCATCTCGCGCCAGGTCGCGCGCAACATGGGTCTCACGGCGACGTTCCTACCCAAACCCTTCATGGGCATCAACGGCAGCGGCATGCACACCAACTTCTCACTCGGAAAAGGTGGCAAAAACATCTTCCACGACCCGAAAGGAGAGGAAGGACTCTCAAAAATCGCGTGGGACTTTATCCTCAAACTACTCAACCACGCGCCTGAGATCTGTCTCGTCCTGAATTCGTCGGTCAATGCATATCGCCGACTCGATCCGCACTTCGAAGCGCCGAATCAAATCAAAGTCTCGCCAATCGACCGTGGCTCGATGATCCGCATTCCGGTCGGAAACGAGCGCACAGCCCGCATCGAGCTTCGCTCGGTCGCGCCGGATGCGAATCCGTACCTTGTCCTCTTCACGATGCTCAAGGTTGGTATGAATGGAAAGAAACTTGAAAAGGACGAGACCAAGCGAGACCGATCACGCTTCTTGCCAGACAACGTCTACGACGCAATCGCGCTGATGAAATCGAGCAAATTCATCGCAGACGTTCTCGGCGAAGAGAGCAAAGAGAAGTTTATTAAGTTTAAGCAGGCCGCGGCGGATCGATCGCCGAAAGGTCTGGGGACCACTGTGAAGCGGTCCGAGGTCGTTTATCACCATGAGGTAACTAACCAACTTCTATGGAACAACTTTTAAAAGATTCGCGTTTTTGGTGGAGCGCTGCGGCGTGGATCGCGATCGGCTGCATCGTGGGGTGGCTTGCGACATATTTCGCGGGCGCGTCCTCCGGCGGTGACGCAACCGCGCTTGCACAGATCAACACGGGCGACACTGCGTGGATGCTCGCATCCTCTGCGCTCGTCATGATCATGACGCCGGCGGTCGGATTCTTCTACGGTGGCATGGTGTCTTCGAAAAACGTCGTTTCCGTCATCAAGCAGTCGATGATTATTCTCGCGCTCATCTCCGTGCAATGGATCGTTGTGGGCTATTCGCTCGCGTTCGGTCCTGACACGGGAAGCGGTCTCATTGGTTCGTTGGCCAACTTCGGTTTGCGCGGCGTCGGCTACGCACCGGACCCGAATTACGCAGCGACGATCCCGGCATTGGTGTACATGATTTTCCAGGCGATGTTCGCGATCATTACACCGGCTCTCATCATCGGTGCCTTCGTAGAACGTATTAAGTTCAAAACACTCGTCGTCTTTACGCTTTTGTGGGCGACCTTGGTGTATGACCCGGTCGCACACTGGGTCTGGAGCCCGAATGGCTGGCTGCACGCAAAGGGCGCGCTCGACTTCGCAGGCGGAACGGTCGTACACATGACGGCAGGATTCTCGGCACTCGCGGCAGCGCTCCTCGTAGGTAAACGTCTTGAGATGCGGCACATGGGTTCAGCAGCCAACAACGTTCCGTTTGTCATTCTCGGTGCGGCGTTGCTGTGGTTTGGCTGGTTTGGTTTCAACGCAGGCTCTGCGCTTGCGTCCGGTGCGCTTGCTGCAAGTGCATTCGTCGTGACGAACACCGCTGCTGCGGCAGCTGCGTTGACCTGGGTCGCGTTATCGTACGCTGAAAATCGAAAAGCATCGGCAATGGCGGCCGCGATCGGTGCAGTCTGCGGACTCGTCGCGATCACGCCAGCGTCCGGGTTCGTCGGGCCAATCTCGGCGATCGCAATTGGAATCTTGGGTGGCGCCGCGACGTACATCGCGGTTTACATTCGAGGTCGTGCGATCAAAATCGATGACACGCTCGATGTCTGGGCTGGTCACGGTATTGGTGGACTCACCGGCGCACTTCTCACCGGTGTGTTTGCGGAAAAAGCAATCAATAGCGCTGGCAACAATGGCGCGCTCTTCGGCAACACGCACCAGCTTTTGGTGCAAGCCGAGGCGGTGGTGGCCGTCGGTATCTATTCCTTCGTCATCACGTGGCTGATCCTCAAGATTTTGGGACTCGTTCGCTTTCCGCTGCGCGTCTCGATGGAAGAGGAGCAATTGGGATTGGACTTGGCGGTGCACGGAGAAGCTGGGTATCGTGTCTAGTTTTCGGATTCTTGTAGAGCGGCCCGCCGTACGGCGGGCCGCTCGTCTGCATTGACTTCTTCCAACGCGCGTGCGAAGCTCGTCGAGCTCAATTGAAATGGAGGAGCGAAATGAAACGAGCAGTATTGGTTCTTTGCGCAGTTCTGACAGCAGCGCCCGCGGCCGCGGACACGTTTTTATATTTCCACGGCGGACGGGCGTATACCGGCGCGTTTAACGAGCGCAGCATCGGTTGCGTGACACGTGTCAGAATAGACAACGCAGGCAGAGGCTTTCAGCAGATCATCTGCCCAGACTGGGCGTCAAAGGTGTCGTCTATTGAGTTTCCCATCGGGACTGTGAAGCCCAACAAGTTTCGGTATCTGCAAAACGGCATGATCGAGCTGTATTGAGCGCCTCTCGCCGCCAGCCCTTCGGGACTGGCGGCGTTCCTTTTGCAAAACTCGCCCTATTGCGCTTCTATAAAATTTCACTATACTGCCGATATATTAGCCAACACAAACGCCGTATGAACAAGGTTTTCAGCGCTTTCGTGACTCTCGCGTTCCTCGCGACTCCTTTGGCTGCATCCGCGCAGTACTATCAGTATCCGACGTACCAAACGTACAACAGCTACCCGACCTATCAGAATATGTATTGGTGCGGGAGCTACTACTCCTATAGTCAGTGCTATCAGAGTTCCAATTCGTACTACTACTCGCCGTACACGTACGGAAATGGTTACACCTATCCAAACAACTACTACGGCAATTACGGCTACTACAACACGTACACATCGACGCCGTTTTACGGCAGCTCGTACACGTATCCGTATAACTACAATTACAACTATAATTACAACAACTACGCCAACGTGCCACAGGGTTACTGCCTCTACGGCGGCTATGGATACCAGCCGTGCAACAACTACAATTACAACTACGGCTCGTACAACTACTCCTATCCAAACTATCAGAACTACAACAATTATTATCCGTACTACGGGTACTAATGTGAGAGAGTAGAAAAGGGAAGAGCGGCCCCGCGAAAGCGAGGCCGCTCGTTTATGCATTTCTGAGAACACGCCAAAACGTCAATCGTGCCGGCAACTCGTACATAACGAACAGTGAGAATTTCCGGCGCCAGTGGAGTTTCCGGAGCGGATGACGCCACATGCGAGCGCGGTGGATCCGTAAGAGTCGGAATCCACGACGCGCTTCTTTGCGCTGCCATGCGCGAGTTGCAGGCTCGCGAGTCCACGCGTCGGCTTCTTCTCGAGTCGCATTACGCAACAGTCTAATGCCGAAGCGTTTCATATCTTCTTCGCAGATGTTCCACTGGCCCGCCGCAGCTTCTTCCGGCAAATCTTTCAGTGTCAGGTGCATGCGTGATGCTCGGCATAGATGCCACAAATCCCGCGGCACAATACCTTTTTCTGCCTCGCGCGTGAGTTTCAAACACAGTCCTGCGGTGCGATCCACATCCAGCTCGACATGATGTTCATCCATGATGCGCTTCGGGAAAACCTGCGGATTTCCGGGATCGATGCGTGTCGCATCAAACTGTAGCGACGAGAAGATGCCGTCGAGATCATCCGCGATCTCAATGCCGGCGCTTCGTGCGAGCGTTATCGCGTGCAAAAGAAGACAATCAGCACTGTCACCGGGGATCGTCGGATTACGAATGAACCGAATCCGATCCTCGATGTACTCGAGCGGAGAATTGTAGCCGGCGGGAAGTTCGACATCGCGATCTGCGTTGTCATCCGCGCGGCGCGATGCGCCGTACGTTGATTTCATGACGAGTCGCAAGACTCGCTCCGGGACAAGAATCCACATGAAGAGCATGAACGAGATGAGAAAAAGTGCATACTTGCGTCCTCGCGTTCGCAGCATATGCAGATAAATCTGCAGCCGAAGCATAAGCGCGAACGAGTCGCGCACGACATAAGTTGCGTTCATTGTCGAAGTCCTTTGTTCTCTGTGACCCGGCGAGACTAAAGCATGAATTATGAGCGAGCGCTACCAACGACTTTTCATCTGACGTTCACGGCGAAGCGATTAGGATCATGCGCAGGTCTGCTCAATAGTGAGTGGACAGACATGGAGAAGTAGCATGCCCGAGAGAGAAAACGACGACCTGCTCGCTCATCACGTCACCATCAACAGAGATGCAGTCCGACCATACACGCCGCCACAGTCGTATGTGCGCGACGCACCATCCTCGCTCCGGTTACGCGGCGGGCCGTTTGAGATTTCGCTCGCACCGCACGTGAGTGCCGCCATTCAAAAATGGCGCGGTACCGACGGGGGCGGCGGAATCCAACTCTAAACCTCCAGGGAGGAAATGCCTACAATCAAGAATCGGCATGCAAGGCCGGCGACCCGCATGTACGGGTCGCCGGCAATCATTTTTAAAGCAAAAGGAAAAGGCCATCCGCTGTTGCGAACGGCCTTCTATTTTGACCGGGATATCAGTCGCTGTATTCGCAGTAATCATAAGAAAGAATACTGCCGTCCGGGGCGAGGCATACGATGAGCCACTGCATGACGCCGTTGTAGAGCATATAGCGGCGGAAGCTCTGATGCCCGAAGCTTCGCGGCATTGCGCGTCCTCTGTAATCGTAGTTGCCTTGCGGGACAGCACGCTGTCCTGTGTTTGGCACGAAGGCTGGAGCATTGTGGCGGGGATGCTGCTGTGCGACTGCAACCGTAGCGGTAGCAATACAGAGCGCTCCTGTGAGGAGCGCAGCAAGCGTGCGCATGCGAGGCCTTCCTTTCAGTTTGCGTGAGTCACCGGGCTGGCGAACACTGCGCGGCACTCTAGCAAATTTTCATGAAAAAAGAAGGCCCGCAGGTGCAATGCACCTGCGGCCTTTTAGAAGATCGGCGTTGCCGATCAATAGCCGTACGGGCCGTACGAGTAAGGACTTCCACAGACCCAGACATTTCGCCCGAGGTACGGATCCCAACGCCAGCACCTGCTGTACGCATAACCGCCGATCACGCCGGCGCCAACGCCATAGAAGGCGCGGCCCCCAAATACGCGACCGTTGAAGTTACGCGCACCAACAACGTGTCCGCTCGGACGAGCCCCCCAACCGCGGGCTTCGGCAGGTGAACTGAGAGTTGTGGACGTCAACACAATTGCCGCAACTGCCGCGGCGAGCACAAGAGCGATTTTCTTCATCGCAGTTACTCCTGTTAGGGAAGACCTTCTTCCCGCCAGCCCGTATCTTAGCACCGTCCGCTTTCCGAGGCGAGCTCAGCAGCCGACCTACCCGATCTCCTCCATTGACTCTTCATGTGATTGCGTATATATTTAGGTAACCTAACTATTAGGAACTCAAACGTATGACAACCAGCGCAGTACCATTGCTCATGAACGTCGGCCGGCTCATCCGCTCTCGGATGGAAAAGGAATTGCCACTGCCGTTTTCGCAGTGCGAAGCGCTTCGGGTGGTTGCAGATGGAGAGGTGATAACGATGCGGGATGTTGCATCGCAATTCAAAATCTCTGCGCCCTCGGCGACCTCACTCGTCGGCGAATTAGTGGATGCGGGATACGTGACGCGGGTGGGGAATCCTGATGATCGGCGTGAAGTGCACATCGAGATTACAGAAAAAGGCAAACGCGTGCATCGCGATATCGCGGAGGCGCGCGCGAAAGTCATCGGAAGTCTTTTGTCGGTGCTCGGCGAGAAAGATATTGCTGAGCTCAAACGCATACTTACCAACATTATTCAGCATAATTAATTTCAGTATGAAAGAAGATGGTTTGAAAACATTTTTGACGCAGCCAATCATCCTCGGCGCGATTGGAGTTGCCGCGGTGATCGCTGTCGGTAGTGGTTTTTATTACACAAGCTCAACACGCGCTCCGCAGGGAGTCGCGATGAATGCTGCGACAACGACTGATGCCGTGACCGGAAGCGGCACGATTGAGCCGGCACAAAATCCTGACCTCTCATTTCAAAGCCCGGGTCGCATCGCACGCATTTCTGTTGCGGTGGGTCAGCAGGTGAATGCCGGCCAAGTGCTTGCCTCGCTCGATACCTTGGCGCTTTCTGCGCAGCTAAAGCAAGCGCAGGCGGCGCGTGCCGCACAACAGGCGAGCCTCGACAATCTCAAGGCGGGTGCGCGACAAGTGGACATCGACGCAAAGCAGACCGCAGTCAATCTCGCCGAGACGACGCTCGGAAATGTCTACCCGACAATTCAATCGAGTATCGCGCAGGCGTACGATAAATCCTTCAGTGGTGTCTCGACGTACACCGATTCGCTCTACAATCAGCCCTACACCAATTCGCCGACGCTTGTCTTTTCGGTCAGCAATAATCAATACGCCAACGACGCGATTAGCAATCGCGTCGCGGTCAACCTTGATCTGCAGACATGGAAAGCCGAAATCAACTCGCTTGGCAGTGCGACGTCGTCGACTGAGACATCGCTCGCTTCCGCGCTCGCGCACTTGCAGAAAATGCGCAGCTTCTCCGACTCACTCTTGGAGGCGCTTGGTTCGACGATTCTCACGACCAATTTCTCACAGTCTTCACTGAGTTCGGCGCAGACATCGGTAAACACGTTGCGCGATACGATCAACACGCAGATTCTGACGCTCCAAGGACTGCAGCAGCAGCTTGCGAGCGATAAGCTCGCAGTTGCTTCTGCCGTCGACGCTCTCAATCAGCTTCTGGCCGGTTCGACCCCGCAGGCGATCGCCGCGCAGCAAGCGCAAGTGGATGCAGCGGAAGCAAATGTCGAGCTTGTCTCGGCGCAGATCGCGAATGCGACGATCGCCGCGCCGTTTTCGGGCACCGTCTCAAGTGTTCACAGTCAAGTCGGCGACTCGGTGAGCGCAGGTACACCGATTGTCTCGCTCACACCTGAAAGCGCACTTCAAATTACGATCTATCTTTCCGAAGTCGATATTGCAAAAATCGCTGTCGGCGACAGCGCCGATGTTACCGTCGACGCATACGGACAGGGTAGGCACTGGCAAGCGACCGTGATTTCGATCGATCGATCACCGACGACAGTTGCGGGAGAATCGGGCTACAAAACCACGCTGCAATTCGCGAATCCCGATCCGTCGATTTCTTCTGGTATGACCGCCAACATTACTGTCGCGATCAACAAATAATTCTATGCCTTCCGAAAAAAAATCTCGTGTCGATATTCGTACCATCGGTGTCGCAGCAGCGATCGTCTTTCTCATCGGCGGTGGGATCGCGACCTGGGCGTACCTCGCTGTGCAAAGCAAAGTTGTCGCGATCGATACGTCGTCGATTTCTGCGCCGCTGGTCGCGATCAGTCCATCGAAGCCTGATATTTTGCGCGACGTGTATGTGAATGTCGGCGATACGGTCCCGCCAAATACAGTCGTCGCGCAGGTCGGCACCGAGCTCCTCAAATCGACTGCCGGAGGACTCGTTGTCACGGTCAATAACAACATCGGCAAACAAGTTGGCCCGCAGGATACGGTCGTCGAGACCGTGGATCCGACGCAGTTGCGCGTGGTCGGCAAGCTCGACGAAGACAAGGGCTTGAGCCTCATCAAAGTCGGTGATCCGGTGCGCTTCACGGTGGATGCATTTGGCGGCAAGCAATATACCGGTGTCGTAGATGAAATCGCGCCGACCGCGAATGCCTCAGGTGTCGTCTTCAATATCTCCGACTCGCGGCAGACGCAGCAGTTTAATGTGAAAGTTCGCTTCGACACGACTGCACTTGCTGAATTGAAAAACGGCATGTCTGCACGCATGTGGGTCTATGTCCAATAACGTATGCCGAAGCCGAGCGTTCAATCGAATGGGGCAAATCCGTGGCTTGTCTTGCTCACGGTCATGCTCGGCACGCTCCTGATCGGGCTCGACCGAACCGT
>CAZOZG010000030.1:0-10220 GCA_964584225.1 uncultured Candidatus Saccharibacteria bacterium
ACCAGTCAGCGCCGCTTGGATTGCCAATTTCGCTGTTTCAGCATCACGAATCTCACCCACCATGATGACGTCTGGGTCCTGACGCAGTGTAGTGCGCAAACCGGTTGCAAAGGTGTAGCCGATTTCTGGCCGCATTTGCGATTGCGTCACACCGTCGACGAAATATTCCACCGGGTCTTCGAGCGAAAGAACGTTCTTCGTCTCGCGGTCGACTTGTGAAAGCATCGAATACAACGTTGTCGACTTACCGGATCCGGTCGGACCTGAGATGAGCACGAGCCCGTGTGGGCGCTCTGCCGCGTTCTGAAGACTCTTCAAGTTGTTGTCGGTAAGACCAATTTTCTCGAGGGGAATGTAGCCGTGCTCGCGATCAAGAATACGAATCACGATCTTCTCGCCATTGTAGGAGGGCAAGGTTGAGACACGGAAGTCGACTTGTCGGCCGTCGATTGACGCTGAAAAACGGCCGTCTTGCGGTTTACGTTGCTCGTCGAGTCGCAACGAAGAGAGCACTTTGACGCGCGCGACGATAGCGCGCTGAGTTTTACGCGGCAAGACAACCGACGTGTGCAAATCACCGTCGACACGATATCGCACGCGTACACCATTTGGTTGCGGCTCGATGTGTACGTCGGATGCGTGTCCATCAATAGCGTAACGCAAAATCGTAGACACGATTTTGATGGTTGGTGCATCTTCCTGAATTTTCTTTTCCGACGAGTCATCAGCGGCGTGCCGCCCGAGCGTCGGATCATCAAGATCGAGTGGCGCCGCTTCAGAACTATCATCCGCTTCCGGGACGGCTTTCGTCTCACTTTCCAAATCCGAAATCGCACGATCGACTTCGCCGCCGAGCGAGCGATACATCTCGAGGATTTTTGCGAAATCTTCGCGCGAAATACGGAATACTTTAAAGGGCACACCAGTGGAGCGCGCGATGAAGTTCAGCGCATCGAAACCGCGGATATCATCCGGATCAACCATCCCGACCTCAAGGACGCCATCAGCGAATGCCAGCGGTGCGAGTTGGTAGTGCTCGGCGCTTTCCTGCGGAATGTAGCGCAATACATCATAGGCGACCTTCCCGTCTTCCCCGAGGGAGCGCATCGGCACGTCTGACGCGCCGGCTGGCCGAGCGCCGGCTGGTGCTATGACTGGCTCGGAAATCGTTGCCATACGGGCGATTACTGCGAACCAAAGAGACGCACGTCACGCGAAGATGTAGCTTGTTGCACGGGACCTGAAAAGCCAAACGGAGCGAAGGGGTTTGGACGACCAACGGGCTCGGGAACAATTTGTGTGCCGAAGTCTTTGAGGCCCTGAAACGCGGGGTCTGAGAAAATAGCCGCCGAGAGCGATATGGAATGCATTTGAGAGAGCGTGCGCACCACACTCTCTCCAGGATCTACTCCCGTCGAACCTCCGCCCGCCAAAACAGGAGCATCGCCCGAAGAACCGTATAAGCCGTACCAGGCAACGCCGAGGATGACGATCGCGATAACCGCAAGGATAGCTTTATGTTCGGTAATGAATTTCATGATTATTGCTTGAGCCAGTAGGTGCGTGCGGTGACTGTAAAGGTATACGTGGGGGTGCCGATGGTCTGGCCAGCACCACGATCGACTTGCAATCCGATCACGTCGACAATGCGGAGGCTGGATTCGAGATCATCGAGAAACTTCTTGAATTGTTCGTATGTGCCCGATGTGGAGAATTTAAGGTCGAGCGAACCAATCTTCTGACTCGCGGCGTCCGGCGTACTCAGCGCTGACGACGAGCCACCGGCTTTATTCGGATCACCAATCGAGACATTTTGCATAGGCATCTGGTCGCTGATCGAAAGATGGTCCAGGTCCAAGAGGAGTCGCACGTTGTCGACATGATCGGGCAACAACTTCGAGAGTCGATCGAGATCATCCGGTTTGAAGGCCTTGTATTTATCGAGCAGTGTCTGTTTGACCTGTTGCAATTCAGCAGCCTTACTCAATGCATCATCGTATTGGGAGATCTCAGACTTGGCGGAGTTGATTTGATCGAAGGTCGGCTGCGTGTAGATGAAAAAAATACCACCTGCGAGTCCGAGGCCGATGACTGAAAGAATAAGTTTTGTCATGGTTTTGTTTTTGGAGGTCCTGAGAAGGGCGTCGAGCTCGCAGGAGCGTTTTGCTGCTGTTGCGTTGCCGCCTGGAGACTCGCGCCCGGCGCAGGCGCTTGTGTCGCCGAGGCACCGCCGATGTATTGCGCATAGGCAAGCGACTTTGTACTCAACGTCGCGGAGACGTTGAAGTGAACCCCGTCCGCTTCGCGATTGATGTTGGTGAATATGGGCGTCACAAATGCTTTGTTTTTGCTCAAGATATCAGCCTCGAGCGCGACCGTGTTGACGCTGTCGGCAACACCATCCATTTTCACGGAGATGCTCGCCGGGTTTGACGCATCAAGCGTGAGTGCCGCGTAGCCGAGCGTCGTGATTGTCGATTGTTCCAACAGCTGGAGCAGAGCGGAGGGAGCGACGTGGTTATTCAGGAGAACGGTCGCCGCCTTGAGTCGGTCGTCGAGCGTTGAAAGGTCGGTCAGGAGCGACGGGTCGAATTGTTGTTCCGCGCGTTGCAGCGAATCCTCTTTCGATTGCTTATCGGTCTGCAAATATTGAAGGTACAAAAAGACGCCGCCCGCCAATACGGCTGACGCGACGAAAAGGACGATGGAAAGCAACATCAGAAGTGTGATGATGCCGCTCGGGCGCACGCGCACGCCGCCGCGGAAATCCTCCTCGTGCGGGATAAATGATGACTGTACGTCTGATCCTGGCATAAAAATTACATTTCCTTCAGCTTTCTCAAGGCGACGCCGACTGAAACCGCAAAGCCGGGGCCGATCTGCCGCAACACGTCACCCAAAAATGCTGGTGCTTCGGTGCGGGCAAACGGATCCGCCACCTCCACTTCGGCGTTGAGGCTCGTTTTCGCCTCCTCGGCTAGTCCGGGCAATGATGCGCCGCCGCCGGTAAGGACAACGTGCGATACGTTTTTATTGTATCGCTGCCCGTAACTCAATAGTACCCTGTTCACTTCACCGAATATACGCGAGAGTGTTGATAACAGCGCGCTCTTTATCTTCTCGTTCTCTTCCGCGGAATATGCAGTCGAGGCAACGAGCCCGCGCTCGCGCTTGACGCGCTCTGCTTTTTCAAATTCCCAGTTTAAGGAGAGAGCGAGCGTTTCGCTCATCTGTTGGCCGCCGGTCGTCGCGAGGTGCGTGAGGCGGACAATGCCGCGTTCGACAACGTACATTTTGGTCGACGCGGCACCGATGTCGACGACGAGGACCGGCGCAAGACCGTGTCCGAGACTGCTGCGGATCGCGCTGAAAATTTCGATTTCGTAAAACTCGACTTTGAGGCCGGTCGCCGCCGCAATGGCTTGATAATTCTGGATGGTCGCGTTATGAATCGCGACAAGTAAGACTTCTTGCCCGCGGACGGCGACCGGCGCCTGGCCCTCGCTCACCCGATCGAATGCACTCTTTTCCCCTTCTTCACCTGGAATCACAAACCAATCAAGTGCAACTTCAGAAACTGGAATCGGAATGTATTTTCGTGCTTCAATCGGCACCATCTTTTTGAGTTGCTCTTTGTCTACTTTTGGTAAATCGAGAATTGTGATCAAGCTAGACGAAAATGGAATTGAAATGCCTCCCGCTTTGCCGGTCACATTTGCCTCCTTCATAAGATCGATCAAGGCTTCGCCGGTGCGCTCGGGTGAGAGCTTCACCGCTTTGCCGATCGCTTGCTTTGCATAGGGCGCGAGCGCGATCTCACCATACGTCTCGAGAATCGCAACGCCGCGCGATGCTCGAAGCTGCACAATTTTCACTGAGCTCGCGCCAATGTCGATGCCGAGGACGCTTCCGTCTTCGCTCGCGAGCGCCGAGGTCAATTTTTGCGTGATATTACCTAGCGAGAACGCCATTCAATCTATTGTAACACCAGCTTTCGTGTCACGTTCCCACGTCGTCTATCTTTGCTGCAAGAATGAAATCATTTTCCGACAAACCATTGATCGCATGCGTCGACAACGAGACGCCGACGCGCCCCCAACCGATCGAGAGATCCGGGTGATGCTGTTCGCGCTCTGCGATCGGCATGATGATGGTGCTCGCGAATCGCATCGCATCGACAAAATTCTTGAATCGGTATTCCTTCAGTATCTTTCGCCCATCAGCGCTCAAGGTCCAGCCATCTACTTGAGCCAGCATTTTTTCCGCGTCCTTGCGCATGAGCGGCATGGTGCCTCCCTCGCATGGTACGCAGTGTTTCTTTGTTAAATCCACATAAAAATAGTAGCATGCGGCCCATGAACGTTGCCGGAACGTTGCGCTCCTGGGGGGAATTCGCACTCGATGTCGTTTTACCGCCGCGTGAACGCACGGCGCGCACGAAAGCGCGAACTATTGATGACATTCCGCTCTCGCCGACGCCGCATGAATTACTCGGAGCAAAGATTACGACGCTGATGCATTATCAAAATCCTGCGGTCGAAGACTTGATTCGCTCGCTCAAATACGACGGATCCGGCCATGCGGCACATCTTGCTGCGACTGTGCTTGCGGATTATTTGCACGAAGAAATTGCATCGCAAAAATCATTCTCTGCACGAGAAATCTTGCTTGTGCCGGTACCTTTGCACAACACACGAACGCGCGAACGTGGATGGAATCAAATTGAATTGGTGTTGAACGCGTTGCCGACGGAATTTCGCGATGGCACGGTGAGCGCGCTCGCGCCAAAGGCGCTCGCGCGCACCCGCGAGACCAAGCCGCAGACGCGCCTTCCCCGCTCGGAGCGATTATCCAATGTCGCCGGCGCCTTCGAAGTCGCAGATACTGGACTCATTAAAAATTCGCATATCTTTCTCCTCGATGACGTCACCACGACCGGCGCGACACTCGTCAACGCCGCAACGCCTTTGAAACGCGCAGGAGCGACAGTGACACTCCTCGCGCTCGCGCGTGCATAAAAAAGAGGACCCACTCTGCGCAGGTCCTCACTACTTCGCGTTCTCGATCTGTGGGCGACGGAGCAACCGTGTGCCATCCAGCGAGAGCACCATGGTGGCCTCAAACGAATCTCCCGCGAACACACGGCTCAACCACAGCTTCTCTTCCTCGTGCACCCACTTGCGAGGAAGCTCATCGAATTCAAACCACGAAGGTTCTCCCATCGATTCAGTCTCAGCGAGATTTCCCGCCCACCGACCCGTCGTGAAGATATGGAGCCTCGCATGGGGGCGGACACCGATGGTCGTGTGGATCGTTCCGCGAACCTGAAGATTGTCGACGGAAATGAGCACACCTGCCTTTTCCCGGACGATACGAAGTGCGGCGCGACGCGCCGTTTCCCCGCGTCCGACTTGGTCGCGATATCCGTCCCACATCCCGGCGGCATCGGTGTCCTTCAGACGAGCAAGATAGACCCCTCCCTCACTCAAGAGGAAGGTGAGCACAGATGTACGCATCATCAGAGCCTCCTCTTGTTGCACCTCATCCATTTATACGCCTGCTCTTCCGCGCATACAACCTCGTGTATAATCGCGCCATGTCGACCTTCGTGCGCAAGAAAATTCTTCTCCTCGGTTCTGGCGAACTCGGCAAAGAAGTCGCGATCGAAGCGATGCGACTCGGCTGTGAGGTGATTGCGTGCGATCGATATGAGGGTGCACCCGCGATGCAGATCGCGCATCGCTCATACACCTTTTCCATGCTCGATGGAAAGAACATTCGCGCGACTGTCGAAAAAGAGAAACCAGATTTTATCGTCCCCGAGATCGAAGCTATCGCGACCCCAACGCTCATCGAACTCGAAAAAGAAGGTTGGACTGTGATCCCCACGGCGCGCGCTGCGCGCCTCACCATGGATCGCGAAGGTATACGTCGACTTGCTGCAGAGGAGCTGAAATTGCCGACGTCGAAGTATCGATTCGCGGGTAGTCTCAGTGAATTCAAGAAGGCTGCTACAGAAATTGGTTTTCCCTGCTTTGTGAAGCCGACGATGTCATCCTCTGGGCACGGGCAAAGCATGGTCGGGAAGTCGAGCGAACTCAGAAAGGCCTGGCACTATGCGATGACCGGCACGCGTGCGAAGACTGGCCGTGTCATCGTCGAAGGAAAAATCAATTTTGACTACGAAATCACGTTCCTCACTGTGCGACACAAAAACGGCATTAGTTTTTGCGAACCAATCGGGCACGTACAAGTCGACGGCGACTATCGTGAAAGCTGGCAGCCGCAACCGATGTCCAAGAAAGCGCTCGCGAACGCGAAACATATTGCAAGAAAAGTAGTGAATGAATTGTGCGGAAGGAAAGGTCGCGGTATTTTCGGCGTCGAACTCTTCGTAAAGGGCGACACCGTGTGGTTTTCAGAAGTGTCTCCACGCCCGCACGACACCGGTATGGTCACGATGGTATCGCAGACGATGAGCGAGATGGAACTACACGTCCGCGCGATCCTCGGGCTTCCCATTCCGACTATTCCCTGTCGCCCCGGGGCTTCCGCCGCCGTGCTCTCTGAAATCGAAACAAAAAAGCCGGCGTTCACTGGAATCGAAAAAGTATTAGAGACACCTGGCACGCATGTGCGAATCTTCGGTAAACCGGTTGCCCACTATCATCGCCGGATGGCAGTTGTCCTTGCGACTGGCACAACCGTCGACGAAGCACGAAAGAAGGCAGTCACCGGCGCGAAAAAGATAAAAGTCATATCACAAAAATAGATGAGCGGCCAAGATGGCCGCTCATGACTGTTCGCTTTCGAAGATATTAGACCTCGACTGGTCCGCACCAGCCCGGGAGATGCGATGCTTCAGAACTTTTCGCAAGCTCATACGCACGCATCGACGCCTGCGAGAAGTTTTTTCTGACGAGCTCACGCGAGATGCGCCGCCGCAGAAAATCAGCCCAGACAAATTCTGCAAACCGCTGGACGTCTTTCGCGTATCCGCCTTTGTGGCGCAAATCCCATGCGAGGGATCTGAATGGATCATCCTTGAGATCGGCGACCGTCTTCGGAATGTCTTCGTAGTCGCGGCGTTTCCCGTGCCGATCATACGGAAAGACAAGACCTTTCCAATCCATGATGAACCAAAACTCGTCCCAACTCAGCTTGCGATAGTCGAGCGAGGCCATCGTGAACACACGATCCACCTTGTCCTTATAGAGGCCACGGAGCATGTGGTGACCGTCGGCGAAGAAGGTGCTGTCTTCAGGGCCGAGAATCGTTTCCACCAGGTGGCGTTGCAGAAATTTCCGCGGGTCTTTCTTCAACTTCGGCCGCCAAATCTCGCGGCGTTTGTCGACCTCGATGAATCCGGCCGTCATTTGGAGCGGACGCAGATCCAAAATGCCTGTCGGTACGAGACGCGCTTCAGTAATGGATTCGGTGACGATACGGGTCATGGTTCCTTCCCCACTTCTAGAATTTGCGATGAATTCTCTAGAAAAATTATATAGTAGAAAATAGATCGTGTCAAACTACACAAAAAGAAAACTCGGTACGGTCATCACAGCTGTTGCTGCAATTCCGTACCGAGTCGTTTTTCAATTCGAGTTGTTGACCTTAGCGACCGGGAAGCTGAATTCCCGGCAAGCCTTGGCTCGTCGGCTGATGCGCGGTGTCGGCTTGCGAAAGGTACGCAGCCGCGACCACAATCAGAATCACGACTGTACCGACCCACTTAATGATGCTCCAGAACTTCATGGTTAATGCCTCACGTGTGCTGGTGTTGCTTGAACAACGGATTGCGCGATTGGTTGCGCAGTTGGCTGAGCGAGGAGCGGAATAGTCTCCACGCTCGATACGTCGAGGATTTGGCCTGCGCCGAAGTCGATCTTGTCTTGAGCGTTGAGGCTTCTCGCTTCGACTTCGAGGTCGGCAAAGACCTTGTTGAAGTTGTCGCGAATTGCCGACGAGGCTTCATCGGCCAGCATTGAGTCGAAGAGCGCCTGACCGCTTGTGGTATTGAGTGCCTGCATCGCAGCATTGCCGGCTTCGGCGAACTTCTGCTCAAACTGCTTGTTGTCGATCAGCTCGTGCAGTTGAGCGAGCGCCTCCTCGGCACGTTCACCTTTCTTGAGCATGATCTCGTGCGCTTGCCGCATTTTCCCAATCGCCTCCTCCTGGCTTGAGGTATCCGATCCAGGCTTTGTGCGCTTGCGCTCTTTGATCATGTCACCGAGACTGCGAATCTGCGCGCCGACCGATGACACGGCCTGCTTGTAGATCCTGACTTGCTCACGTTTCTTTGCTTCGAAGTTCTGTAACTGCTCGATGGGGCGACGCCGCGCCTCAGCCTTGCGCGCCGCGAGAATCCAATTCTCGAGCATTTGCAAGAGCCATGGCACTGCATGCACCAATGCTATCGCACCGAGAACGACGACACCGAGTGCGACAACTCCCATTGCGGCACTGACGACGGTCCAGATAATCTGGGAAATGGCCCAGATACCGAGGGCTATGAGTGCAAACGCCCCGAAACGAAACCAAGGCAGCGACGTAAACTGTTCCCCCATGGTCGGTGGGGCTTTTGGTTTGAATGGATACCATATCATCTTTCCAGCTCCTTTCGTGGTTCAACTCATTATCAACGAGCGATTTTTCCGCAACATTGGTGCAGATTGCTCTATTCGCATAATAATAGGATAAGCCAGCTATGTCAATAGTGCGGCAAAAAGAAAACTCGGCACGAAAGCTGTTCGTGCCGAGCGGATTTGAGAGCGATAAAGCGATTCTCTACTTCGTAGGAGCCGGCTGATCGCCTGGGAGGTCGAGCCACGGCGCAATGCCGCGATCCCAGGCCTTCACCAGCTGCCACTTGGGATGGAAGCCTGGCGTCTCCTTGATCTCGTCGAGCTTGTCGAAGAAACACTTCCGGAACGCGATTTGCGTGTCCTTGAACTTCTGCGTGTTGAGCTGACGAGTCATGATCGTCGCCATCGGAGCGATCGTTGGGATCTGCGCGGCCTGCAAGTTGTTGTAGGTGATCCTTGTCGGCCGATAGTATGTGCTCACCCGGCTCGCCATCGTGTCACCGATCGGCAACAACTTGAACTCATCCGAGCTCAACGCCGTGATGTTGTCGAGCGGAGCACCGCCCACGAAGATCGCTGCGTGGATTTCGCCTTTCCGGAGCGCGGGAATGACCGCGCCGCCGTCCTTGAGGTCGACCGGAATGAATCCAGCTCCGCCGGTGAGGCTCAAGACCTGCATCGTCTTCACACCGCCGCCGGCAGCACCGACCGGAAGGCCAGTGAAGTCCGCAAGCGAGTTGAAGACGCGCGCCGTAGCGCCGACGCCCCAAATGCCGCCCGTTGTGAGCTTCGAGGTGCGCAACGCGAGGACGTGAACGTCCTCAGGATAGAGCGCCACAAGCGTCTTAAGGTTGTTGTAGTCAGCGTCACCGCCGCGGGAAGCTTCCCACACATCGCTGTGGAGAAACCCCGCGTAGACGGTGTTGCCTTTGATCGCCTCAAGATTGCCGACGGCGCCGCCCTTGATCGTCTTGTTCTCGGTGACTAAGAGGTTACCGCCGACGTCGGGCATGTCCGAACTGCACACCTTCTGAATTTGGGCGAGCATGACCGAATAAGTCCCCGAAGACGAGTTGGCCGCGATATCCAGAGTCAGTTGCTGCGGTGCCGCCATTGGCAATACCGATGGGATTGTCTGCCGCTGGGCATACGCCCCGCTGCCGAAAACCACCATGCTGAGCATGGCAAGTGCGGAAATCTTCACGATTCTCATCGCTTTTTCTCCTGTGATGGAACTTGTTTAGTCCGAAATGGACCTGGCTGGGCAGAATTACTCCGACCATACCTGCGCAGGATTCTATAGTAAAGTCTCAATATGTCAAGTACTCCCCATCCGTATTTTCTCCTTATATAAAGCCAAAAAGTACAGCCTCGGTCGATGACCGAGGCTGTTGAAATTTTGCAAGAACGACTTCTGCTTTAGGCGGGCTTTGGTTCCTTGACTGTTTCCACCTCTTTGGGCTTCAGGGCGTCTTGGATGATGCGACCAATCTCGGCGCCAACGGTCGCGACGGTGACGCGGATAGGCTGTGTGGTCTCGACGAAGACTTCGCGCACGAGCGCCAGACCGGTGCTTCCAACAACGCTTGTAAGTGCTTCAATATCGCGATCGGTCTCCCACCCCTTTTCGCACTT
>CAZOZG010000031.1:0-8031 GCA_964584225.1 uncultured Candidatus Saccharibacteria bacterium
CACGACATCGACAAAGAGCCCGAGGTCGCGAAGACCTTCATCGGCCTCGTCGGGCAGGAGATCAATTTCAATCCGTTTGAAAAACCAATCGATACCGTCGTCAATCAGGGCGGCTACTACGGAATCCCCCGCTCAGTGGCTCTCCCGCGCGCAAAGCAGCTGCTCTCTGACTTAGGTCTTGGCGACAAAATGTACGGCAATAGCATGCAGCTCTCGGGTGGGATGAAGCGTCGCTTGATGATCGCCCGCGCGTTGATCCATCAGCCAAAATTCCTCATTCTCGACGAACCGACAGCTGGGGTCGACGTGGAACTTCGCCGCAGTATGTGGGACTACCTCAAAAAGCTAACCGCTGGCGGCCTGACGATCCTGCTCACGACGCACTACCTCGAAGAAGCCGAGCAGCTCGCCAAACACGTCGCCATCATCAACAAGGGCAGCATCATTGTGAACGACACGATGCAAAATCTTCTCGCCATGCACACGAATAGCGGCGAAGCGAAGGAAGGCTACCGCGGCAGTAAACTCGAAGAAGTATTCATCAGTCTCATTCACGAAAATAAATAAATATGTTTTCAGATCTAACAACTAATAGCGAGCGTGGGGGTGTATCTTTTGCCGGCTTCGCAGGCGCGTCGGCGCCGAGACCGAGCGCTGACGCAGCAGCGTCAGATAGCGACGGCAAAAGATACACCCTCACCGAGCACTAACCTATGGATAACTATCGAAAATGGATCGCGTTTTATACGATGCTGCGGAAAGATATGGTGCGTATTTTCCGCATTTGGGTACAGACTTTCTTGCCAAGCGTCGTGACGTCCGTGCTCTACTTCGCGATCTTCGGCACGATCCTCGGCTCGCGCATCGGGCAGATGCAGGGTGTGAATTACATGAGCTTCGTCGTGCCAGGTCTCGTCATGCTCGCTATCGTCACGAGCGCGTACGCGAATTCGTCGTTTACGTTCTTCCAGTCGAAGTTCTTCGCTCGCTCGATCGATGAGATGCTCGTCTCTCCGATGCCACCCTGGCTCATCATCTCGGGCTTCGTGGCTGGCGGTGTCGTGCGTGGCGTCCTTGTCGGGTTTCTCGTGACGATCGTCTCGCTTTTCTTCACAGGACTCCACGTCGCTATCTACAATCTGCTCATTATCCTCGCCTTCGCGATTCTCACCGCGATTGTCTTTGCACTCGCAGGTCTCGTGAACGGGGTCTACGCAAAATCGATCGACGGCATCAACCTCGTCCCCACCTTTGTCCTCACGCCGCTCGTATACCTCGGCGGCGTGTTCTACTCAGTGCATTCGCTTCCGCAAGCCGCGCAATATGTCACCTTCGTCAACCCAATCTTCTATCTCATCAATGGCTTTCGATATGGCTTTTTGGGCATTGCCGACATCCCGCTCGAAATCTCGCTTTCGGTCCTCGGCGGCATGATTGCGCTACTGATCGCGATCAACTGGTACCTCATCCGCACTGGCCTCGGTCTCAAGCAATAGAGTGCTAGACTTAGATCGTGGATTATTTTATAGGCTTTTGCCTTCTCGGTTTTTTCGTCCTACTTGCGGTAGTCAGCGCGATTCAAACGTATGCGATCACGGTGGCGAGCATGAATAAACTGGCTGGTAGATCCGACGCGGCAATGCCCTTCGACGGCAGCTTTTTCGCCGCATATATTACAAAAGATGACATTCGGGTTGGACGAACGTCGTCGAAAACAAGAATGTACATTTATTTCCCAAATCATAGAGGCGACGCCTCTATGATTTTGCGATTTTCTCGGCAAGACCGATGTAATTGTCGGGTGTAATGGCTTTGAGTCGTTTTTTGACGTCCGCGGCGACGTCGAGACTGTCGATGAATTTTGCAAAGTCATCCATCGTTACTTCCCTGCCGCGCGTCAGCTCTTTGAGCTGCTCATACGGCACGTCGAGGCCCTCTTTGCGCATCACAGTCTGAATGGCTTCAGCGATCACTTCTGGATGACCTTCGAGCGCCGCGAGCTTCGCCTTTTCATTGACACTCATTTTAGTAAGACCGCGCAAGAGTGCCTTCAAGCCGATATGACTATGTGCGAGAGCAGTCCCGAAGACGCGCTCGACTGTGGAATCCGAGAGATCACGCTGTAGGCGCGAGATCGGTAGCTTCTGCGCAAAATGGGCAAAAAGCGCATTGGCGACGCCAAAATTCCCTTCAGCATTTTCAAAATCGATCGGATTTACTTTGTGCGGCATTGTCGAAGACCCAACTTCACCTTTCTTCGGCTTTTGTGTCAGCCACCCGTCGGAAATGTAGCGCCACATATCCTGTGAGAGATCGATCAAGATGACATTGATGCGTCGCATGTAATCGAAGTATTCAGCGTATGTGTCGTGCGACTCTATTTGCGTCGTGAATTCGTTGAGCTCGAGGCGCATGTAGTGCTTCTGATCTTTTCCTTCGGCGTTGAGACCATCGACGAACTTCGCTGCAAACGAAATCCAATCTACCTCTGGCAATGCAACGTTGTGTGCGCTCCAATTACCGGTGGCGCCGCCGAGCTTCACGAGAATGGAACTCACTTTAAAGGCGTCCACTTGTCGATGGAGTCGCTCGGCGAACACGCGCATTTCTTTCCCGAAGGTCGTCGGCGAAGCGGGTTGGCCGTGTGTGCGGGCGAGCATGGGCGTCGCAGCATGATTTTTTGCAAGCACCATGAGATTTTGCTCGATTTCGAGAAGCGGGCCACCGAGAAATGCTTTCTCAAAAAAATCTCTGAGCAAAAGCCCGTACGCGATACTGTTGATGTCTTCAGATGTGAGCGCGAAGTGCACCCACTCGGAAACATCCGCGAGCGAGGTTTTCCCGAGTTGCCGCTTGATAAAGTATTCGATCGCTTTGACGTCGTGATTCGTCGCAGGGATTCCTTCCCATCCATCTTTTTCGATTGCCTTTACGATTTTCGCGTCTTCAAGCGAAATGTCCGCGATCTTTCTGAGTAGCTTCTTCTCGTCAGCACTGACTGCACGAATGCCGACGCCTTTTGTCTCCGATAGTGATGTGAGATATTCGCATTCGACGCGCACGCGCGCACGGATGAGTGCAAACTCGCTGAAATACTCCGCAAGCGGCGCGCACGCGTCGCGGTAGCGTCCATCGATCGAGCTTATGGTTGTCAAGGACTCAAGTGGCATATCAGCGTTTTGTTGCCCAGATTCTAACCCATTTTACGCCTTCGCGCCCGAGATCATCGGGCAGAATCTCGGAAGAGATACCGTCAAAGCCTGCATCTTGTACAAGTTGTTCCATTTCTTCTTTCTGGAAAAAACTGAACGGTCTTTGTTCTCCGCCGGTGAGTGTTTCAACGACTTCTTTCGCACCTTCTCCCTCCTTCACGCGGATATGCAATTTCCCGCCGGGCTTTAGAACTTTGTTGATTTCGGAAAGCGCGAGCGGAATATCTTGGTGCTCGACATGCAAGAGAACCGCATTTGCCCATGCAGCGTCAAATGATTCCGGCGGCAAATTCAGCTCGAGCACATCCATCTTACGAAATTCCGCAGAAGGGACGTTTTTCTTAGCTTCGTGCACAAACTTGTCAGTAATGTCGACTCCAACAACTTTAAATCCTCGCTCCACAAACTTCTTGCTATCGCGTCCCCCCGCACATCCGATATCGATGATGTAGGCGCCCCTGGGAAGCAAATCCATAAATCCCTCGATCTCTTTTGGTGACATTGATTCAATGTCGCTAAGATACTTGGAGCCGAGACGTCCGTAGATTCCTTCAATGCGCTCAGCCCATTTATTTTCCATACGCCGCGAGATTTTTCTCGATACGTGCTGCGATCGGCTGCTCGCCTGCTGAGAATTTCTCGCCGGTGATTTGCTCGTACATCTGTATATAACGTCGCGAAAGCTCCTCGACAAGCTCTGTCGGCGCTTCCGGCAGTGTTTTGTCTTTGTATGGATCCGAATGCTCTTTAAACCAGAGACGCAAGAATTCTTTGTCGAAGCTTTTCGGCTCGCCACCATTTTTGAGACTGTCCTCGTAGCCTTCCACTTGCCAGTAGCGCGATGAATCGGGGGTATGAATTTCGTCGATCAAAACGAGATTCCCCTTTTCGTCGGTGCCAAACTCGTATTTCGTGTCAACGAGAATGAGTCCACGCTTCGCGGCAAGTTCCTGACCTCGCGTGAAGAGCTTTGTGGCAGTGTCTTTCACTTCCGCCAAGAGCTCAGATGTGATTAGCCCTTCTTCGACCATCTGCGCGGTTGAAATAGCGCGATCGTGTGTATCTTCTTTGGTTGTCGGGTCAAAAACTGGTTGCGGCAGCTTGGTGTTTTTCTTAAGACCATCGCCAAGCTTCAAGTCACCAAACTCGCGCATGCCGTTTTGGTAGCGCGTCCAGATTGAGGTATCGGTGACACCAGTAAGGTAGCCTCGCATAACGGCCTCGACCGGTACGAGCTTCATTTTTTTGCCGACGGTCACATTTGGGTCTGGTGTCGCGATGACGTGATTCGGGATGATGTCTTTTGTGTGCGCAAACCACCAGGCGCTCGATTGGTTTAAGACCTGCCCTTTGTACGGAATATGCGCGATGATGCGATCAAAAGATGAATGTCGATCGGTAGTAATCAAAATGAGCGTATCCGGCTGCTCGTAGATGTCGCGCACCTTGCCAGTTTTCTTGGTGCCGAGATTCTTGAGATTGGTTTCGCGAAGGACGTCCATATCATTGACCAGGTGGCGGTAACGTAACATGCTCGGGTTCGAAAATCACCTTTCGTTCACCGTCTTCGACCTTACCAACCTGCCACAGCTGATAGCCAGCCGCAGTCCCCGTCTGAATGACGCGGCTCGCTTCTGCTTCAGGAACAAAGAGATAGTAGCCGATGCCCCAGTTGAACGTTTTGAGGCAATCGAGAAGTGGTACGCCGACGACGTCTTTGAAATATCTAAAGAGCGGCGGCACCTCCGGCCATTGTGTGATGTGATACGTGAACGGACGCTTGTCGAAGGCGAGCTTGCCGAGTCCGTCGCCGGTGCCCGGTAGAAGTGCGTGCATTTCGACCCGCTGATCGAGCAGAGATTCAATCAAGCGCACATATGAAATAGTCGGCGTCAGCGCGTCTTCGCCGATTGTTTTGCCGTTTGGGAGTTTGGTGAGAAATTTGTCTGGCAAATCAAGCGCCTTATGAATGACGAGCGAGGTGCCGTTGGCGTGGAGCCCTGACGAGGCGACGCCGATGATCGCATCGCCGGCGCGCAAATTATTACCGACAATGAGACGCTGCGAGGGCGCAACGATCCCGACGACAGAGCCAGAAAGTGAGGGGGCTGAATCAATTGGCGTTTCTGCGCGTAGAAGATATTTCAGCGGCGCGGTTTCTCCGGCCGGAAGTGCCATCCCGACCTCAGCACATACTTCAAAGAGACCTTTGACGAGATCGGTAGTGCGCTTCATATCGTTGAACCATTCACTGGAGCCGACATCGATGTGATCCGTAAAGACGACTGGCAAGGCGCCTTGGGCGATGACGTCGTTGACGATCATAAGGACGGCGTCCTTGGCGATCGCGTCGTAGTAGGTCTTGCCGGTTCCGCCATGCATATACATCCACTCAGCGAGCCAGGATTTATTGCCCAAGCCTTCCTGCGTCTGCACCCACAAATGCGGTTTATTTCCGCGATATTCGTAGACAGCGCCATGCGCATGCACGAGATCTTCGCGGATGTAGACGTCGCGTTTGTTGGGAAATTTCAAAGTCTTCTTCCCCACCTCGATCATCGCCATCTTGAAGGGCTCTAAAAGCGTGTAATCGACGCCAGCTTTCGCGTACGCGCTTTTCTCGGCCTCTGTCATACGAGACCTTTGTCTTTCAAATATTGTGTGACTCCTTTTTGCTGCAACTCGGCGTCTTTTGCTTGGATGTCTTTTGCCATTTTCTCTTTGTATGCGCGCACCTTCGCGCGAAGCGCGTCATCGCCAGTGGCAATGGTTTGTGCGGCTAAGATTCCTGCGTTCTTTGCGCCATTGATTGCGACAGTCGCGACCGGAATCCCTGGCGGCATCTGCACAGTTGAATACAATGAGTCGAGTCCACTCGCGCCCATTGTTTTACTGATCAACGGGACGCCAATCACAGGAAGTGACGTGTGTGCGGCAACAACACCCGCCAAGTGTGCGGCGCCTCCGGCGCCGCAGATGAAGACTTTGTACCCGCCCGCCTCGGATTTTGAGACGTACTCAACGACGGCCTCCGGCGTTCGATGTGCAGAAAGCGTGTGCACTTCGCTCCCGATCCCGAATTCTTCGAGCACTTTTGCTGCGTCCTGCATGACGGGCAAATCCGAATCCGACCCCATCAAAATCCCCACAAGTGGTTTCATGCAAAGTAGTGTACCGCATTTCTAAAAAGCTGCAGCCCCGGACCGTCAGCCGGGAGGGAGACTCCGTCGCGAATATATTGTTCCCTGAGGTAGGTCCAATGCGGCAGCTGGGTAAAGCGGACAGCGCGCTCCGGGTGCGGCATCATACCGATGACGCGGCCGTCCCGAGAGCTCACCGCAGCAATGTTGTCGAGCGCGCCGTTTGGGTTTGCCGGCAGCGAGAAATGTCTTGCTGTCTCACCCTCAACATAGCGAAGGGCAACGGAATCGGTCTTTTGTAATTCCTCAAGTGTTTCCTGAGGCGCGTAATATTTTCCTTCGCCATGCGCAATCGGAACAGACAGCGTATCGATACCTGAAAGCCACGGGCTGCTGTTCTCCACTTTAAGATCGACCCACCGCGCGCTATAGCGTGGGACGTCGTTGGCTATTAATGCGCCCGGCAAAATACCGGCACTCGTGATGATTTGAAAACCGTTGCAAATTCCGGCGAGTAAGGTGTCGCGTTCGAGAAATGATTCAATGGTGCCGCCAAGATGCTGCCTCACTTTGTTGCCGTAGGCCTTGCCTGCGCCGGTATGATCACCGTAGGAAAATCCGCCGCCGAAAATAAGAATCTGCGCTTTTTTGAGCACTGTAGGATTGGCAATGATGTCATTGAGGTGGACGATTTCTGCCTCAGCGCCGACAGATTCCAAGGCAGCTTTTGTTTCGTCTTCGGTATTGAGACCAAAACCGGAGAAAATAATTGCATGCGGCTTCGTCATACCTGAATGTGGATGCCAAGGAGAATCATGAGGCCAATCACGATAAGCGCGAGTGGTGCCAAGACGTCGCCAAAGCGACGTAGGAGTTTCCCAAGATGGCGGTGATGCAGAATATAGTGCGACAGCCAACACAAGAGCCCGACCATTATCAAAAACACGACGATCACGATCGGAGTTTGTACGGCGTTCGAGTCAGCAAAAATCGGCGCGAAGACGCCGAGATTGTCGCTCGCGTCGGCGAATGTGATGAGTGCGACGGTCAGTGTGTTGATTCCAAGGCGAGACGCCAACTTTTTCTCTTCGACTTCTTCTCCTTCGATAATTGCTTCTTCTTGAAATAGATTCCGAACGCCGATGAAAAGTGGCAAAATCCCGAGCGCGTGGAGCCACGTCGGCGAAAACGCTGAGGCCGTGACGCCGACGACAAATGCGATGCACAAAAGCACAACTCCCGAGAGATACTGGCCGATGACAATCTCGCGAGTCGTGAAGCGTTTGTCGAGATAAAAGGTAACAAGAATGAACACTTCGCCGATGTTGCATGCGGCAAACGCGACAACACCGACGAGAATTGTGGACATAAACTCGTTGAGAAATGCCATATTACCAATGATTGAAATACGAGCGATATGCAGTGGTCAAGTCAGCGAGCGAGGTTTCGACGGATATGCCGGGAAGCGTACATGAGACACGCGGGTCGGCGAGTACCTCGCCGACCCGCGTGTACGGAATTCCTTGTGCAATTTTCTCAAACGCAGCCTCACTCCCGAGGTGAACAGTCAGGAGTACGCGCCCTTGGGTTTCAGAAAACAGAATATGGGCGGGGAGTTTTGCACCGGCGGGGAGATGGGCATTTCCAGCATCCCCGAGCTGGGCCTGTCCAAATTGGCC
>CAZOZG010000032.1:0-7049 GCA_964584225.1 uncultured Candidatus Saccharibacteria bacterium
CTGACAATATCAAATTTTTCTTTGGCGGACTAATTCGAGAATGCGCGGAGCGCATACAAAGTTGTTCTTTGAAAAAAGAGTCCCGCGCGGGCGGGACTCAAATGACGCTCGAAAACTGCGAAGGCTATTCTTCTTGAGCCTCGACCTTTTTCTTGGTCGTTGGCGCCGCGAACTGTGCACTGCTCGCCGGAGACATGCCGATTGCCGTGGCGACGGGAATCCCGACAAGAGCGGCAGCGAGCTGAGGATGAAGTCCGATTGAGTCATCCATGCCGAGCTGCTTGAAGCCTTCCTTCAGGGCATTCACACGGCTCTTGACGCCTGCGGAGACGTTCACGATCTGCTGCGATTCCGGTGTCGGGACGCACGACACAATAGAGAACTGTTCGATCTCGACGCCCCAGATGTCGCTATGCTGCTTAATCTGGTTTGTCAATTTCTCGCTCATCCCGTGAACGTCGGCCATCGCCTGTTCATCGTCGTAAGGCGTCAGGATATCCCGCAACTCCGCCATAGCGACATTGTTCATCGTCTGGTCGAGATTGTCGACCACGAACAGGGCTTTGTAGATGTCCTTGACCCTGAACCGAACGACTGCGTCCACGATGTACGACAGACCATTCTTGATCGTGATGGTCTGCTGCGGAAGCTCGATGGTCTGTACGCGCACATGCCGTCGAACGAGGGTGTCCACGTAAGGAATCAGCAGCGTGAATCCGGGTTCATACACGACCGGTTTGCGGTTATCGCCGTTTCCACGCCGCACGGCCTTGCCGAACCGCAGCTTGATACCCGCCTCGCCTTCCCGAACGAACTTAAAAGACTTGGCAATAGTTGTGACAGCACCACCGCCCGCGACAAGGATACTTGCAATTTCACCGAGTGGGATTTCCATTTCTCTCTCCCAAGTTGGGAACATTCCACGGGTCGCCGTGGTGCGATTGCCGGATGAGATTACTCCGACTCCGGCAAGACTATGCCACAAACTACAGAGTAGCACAAGATTAGCCCTAAAATTGAATTTGTATGGCCAAAAATTCTTTTTTCCCGAATGCGAAATCGCACATGGCAATTCTGCCCGAAAACGCTGGTCGCGCGAGCCGTCGAGCAAAGCGAGGCGGCGAGCGCTGACTTGCGCTTTCCGTTTTGGTGCCGGGGGTGGGACTCGAACCCACAAACCTTTCGGTCAACGATTTTAAGTCGTCTGCGTAAACCATTCCGCCACCCCGGCGTATCAACAATCTATCATGAGGCCACGGCGGGACTCGAACCCGCGCATAAAAGTTTTGCAGACTTCCGCGTTACCCCTTCGCCACGTGGCCAGCTCTGTCATTATGTACTCATTACCACGCATAAAACAAAGGGAAAGTTGGGTAGACTTCTTACCCCTTCGCCACGTGGCCAATAACGCTGACGTCGGGAACTATAGCATTACTTTCCGGTTAACTCATCCACGCGTTGGCGATTTTTCTCGCCGACGTCGATCACGAAATCAAAAGTCGGTAATGGCGAGAGTCCGCTGTGTTTGCTCACGTATTCTCGAAAATCACGTCGCGCGCGTTTCGCCGCTTCGAGTGCAGGCCCTTCTTGCGAAGTCGGGAGAACAGAGATAAAGACCGTCACATGCCGAAGGTCGTCCGGGACCTCGACACGTGTGACCGTCACGAGTGACTGCTTGCCCATTTCGCGCGCGAGAAAATCCGCCGCGACGTGCATCATTTCTTGTGCAATCTTTTCCTGTCGGCGCGTGTTCATGTTTATTTGATAGTGGTGACAAAACATTCGACACTGTCGCCTTGCGTAATTTCAAATTGGCTTTCGATCTGCGCGCCAAATTCGCTCCCTGCTTCAACGCGGCTCACGTCGGCCTTGTTGGTCTGAATGTTCCTGATTTTCCCCACGCCGATCACGGTGCTGCGACGAGAAATACGCACAGAGCCATTTTTCTGGAAGTAGCCTTCGTCGACGCGGCCTCCGACGACATGCGAATCCTTGCGACTCGAGAATTGTTTCAAAATTTTCCCGCGACCGACTGTCTCTTCGACCTGTCGCTTCGGGCGCGTCGTGCGCAAGATCTCTTCGAGTTTTTCTGTCAATTTATAAATGATGTCGAAGTGTTCGATGACGATGCCGCTGAGGCGAGCTTTGTCTTCGGCGATTGGGTCGACATTGACGTTGAAGCCGATGATGGTTGCGCTCGTGGATCCGGCGAGAGCGGCTTTCACGTCGTTTTCGCTTATCGAGCCGATGCCGGATTGCACGATCGAAACAGTTGCGCGATCGTCACCGAGCTTTATCGCTTCATGCGCGATCGCTTCGAGTGAGCCGGCGGTGTCGGCGCGGATGATGATCGGCAAGTAGAAATGTTCCGCGGATTCGTCGGTGTTGTGTACGACATCTGCTTTGCGGACCAGAGCGGGGCGGCCAAGCTCTGCCTCGCGCTTATTTTTAAACGCTTTGAATTCTGCGCCGACGGTCGGCAGCTCGTCGAAACCGATGAGCGTAATCGGCGACGAGAAGCTTGCTTCGCGAAGCGCATGGCCCTCAGCGTCTTCCATAATGCGCACCGGTGCCACCGCGCGTCCAGCAAGGACGGCAGCGCCACCTTTCAAAGTTCCGCCGTTGATGATGAGAGTGGCTGCAATGCCGCGTTTGGCGTCTCGGTGTGCTTCGATGACGTAGCCGCTCGCGGAAGCCTCCGCGTCTGCTTTGTACTCGTGTAGTTCAGCGACAATGAGAATGAGATCAAGAAGTTCGTCGACGCCCGTGCCGACCTTCGCCGAAATCGCGGCCCACGGCACGTCGCCGCCGAGTTTTTCGAGAAAAACTTCTTGATCCATCAAGGTGCGCTGCGTGCGCTCGACTGACGCGTTGGGCTTATCAATCTTATTGATCGCGACGATGTAGGGAATTTTTGCGTCACGGATTGCTTTCAAGGCTTCGAGCGTCTGCGCTTTTACGCCATCATCTGCTGCGACGACGAGAATTGCGATATCAGCCACATTGGCACCACGTGCGCGGATCGCCTGGAACGCTGCGTGACCGGGTGTATCGATGAAGGTTATTTTCTTTTTCTGCCCATCTTTTTCTCGTTCGACTTCATACGCCGCGACATGCTGCGTGATGCCGCCAGCTTCTTTGGCGACCGTGTTTGCCTTCCTGATGAAATCGAGAAGGGTCGACTTACCGTGATCGACGTGACCCATCACCACAACGACAGGCGGACGTTCTATTAGATTGGCAGTTTTCGAGCTCATAGTGGTTTTGGACGGTCATACCCTACACACGAAATGGCATGGCGCTTGTGGCGCAGTTCCGCACAGCAGCGGAGTCGGTTAGCTTGTTAGACAGTAGAGTTATTTCCATACGATCTGTCGCCAAATCTATGCCATTTCGTGTGATGGGGCATAGAGGGCTTTGTGGCGTGAGTATACGCTCGTGACGTGCAAAAGGCAAAAGTTGGCGTAATATGCTTAAAGTTTCGGCGTTGTGAGTGGAGGTTCTGTCATGGACAGAGAAAGTCTCGGATACACGATCACTTGGGTTGTGATTACGCTCATGTTCGTCACGCTCGTCACAGGTTTCGTCTCAATGTTCTACCTGGGGCCGATGTCTGATGTGCCACCCAAAATCTTCATGGTATTCCTGCCCCTCTGGCTCGTTAGTCATATGTTGTCCGAGGCGAACGCCAATCGTTAACGGTCTGGGCAACAAGTGCATCTATTTAATCGCGCGAATGCGGATCATTCGCGCGATTGTCTTTTTGCATTAGAATCAGGCGATGTTTGGGAAAAAGCCCTACTTCGCCAAGGCTACGAAGGGTAAAAAACGAATATATCTGGATTATGCGAGTGCTCCGCCTGTTTTAGACGTTGCCCTAAAGGCGATGCGTGCGACGGAGAAATTGATCGGGAATCCGGGGGCGATTCATGCGGAAGGCGTGGGGGCAAAAAAGAGTTTGGAAGATTCGCGCGCACGAATCGCAGCGATACTTGGGTGTAAAGCGCGGGAGTTGATTTTCACAAGCGGACTGACGGAAGCAAATAATTTGGCAATTGTCGGATTCGCGCGCGCTTTGGAGAGAACCAAGCGAACGCTCGAAGGAACGCATTGGATCGTTAGCTCGATCGAACACGACTCGGTGCTGCAGTGTTTTTCTGAAATTGAGCGAATGGGCGGCACAGTCACGCATGTTGATCCAAATGAAAAAGGAATTATTACGGCGGAGCAAATCGCGGTGGCGCTGAAGCCGGAGACGGTTTTTGTGTCGGTTGGCTGGGCAAATAACGAGATCGGCACGATTCAGCCTCTCCGGAAAATCGCGCAAGCACTTGAGAGCAGAAACATTATTTTTCATTCCGATGCCGGGCAGGCGCCGCTGTATGAAAAAGCGGTTGTCGAATCGCTCGGTGTTGATTTGCTGTCGTTGGGTGCCAATAAGTTGTATGGGCCACACGGCATCGGCGCGCTCTATCTATCTAATAGAACAAATCTTGCTTCAACATTGTTAGGAGGAAAACAGGAAAGAGGATTGCGACCGGGGACGGAGTCAGTCGCGCTCGCGGTTGGGTTCGCGGCTGCGTTTGAGCAAGTCGCCCGCGAGCGCGATGCGGAATCCAAAAGAATTGCAAAAATGCGCGACGAGTTGGCGCGCCAACTCGTCGCGCGGATCCCCGATTCGATCATAAATGGCGATTTGAAGTTCGCCCTTCCGCACATGCTCAACATTTCAATCCCAAACATCCAATCCGAGTACGTCACCCTCGCGCTCGATCACGCCGGCATTGCCGTTTCCACCAAAAGCGCCTGTCGGGAAGGCGAAGAATCCGCATCCCATGTTGTCGCCGCGCTCGGCGGCGAGTCATGGCGTGCGAAAAACACACTTCGCTTCTCCCTCGGTCGCAATTCAAGAAAGCGAGACATTGACAGTGTCGTCGAGACAGTGGCTGACTTGACAGAGAGGGATAGGGTGATATAATTCCGCCTAAGAATTTCGGGCATTTGTTACAATCAAATGAGGGAATTCTGTGTCTTGGTCATTCAAAACGGAGGATGAAAATGAGGAAGTCTCTCGTGGCGTTATGCGTCACGCTTGCTGCATGTGTGTCAGGCCAGACAGCCGGTGCACAGGTGCCGGCGGCCGTTACGCCTGCCGACTATGTGAAGGCGTTGCGTGTCGCATTCGAGCTCGACGAAATACATGTCGTTGTGCGCGGTCGGACTATCAACGCCGACACGCTCATCAGCGAGACTTGCGCGCAAATGCGCACGCTCGCGCAGGAGTGCGAGTCTCGCGGTCGAAGGTTTCGTGACAAACGGAACCTTGCGAACGATAGCTTGGCGGCGGTCGAGGATACTGTCTCGGCCGAACCGGCGCTCCACGCGAAGTTCTTCGCTCGATTTATGGCGCGCGCACGCGAGTACAAACAGGAGGCCGATGGGTTCTATCGCTGGCTCTACGAAAGGGCCGTCATGAACTGACATCCGCATGTGCGGATAATTAAAGCCTGGCACATAGCCGGGCTTTTTCTTTTGGACAATTTTGGCGTCAAAAAGGGGTCCACACAGCTTCAAATTCTGATCACATCCGCCTCTTGACATGGCGCTGCTGGGTGTGGTAGGGTCCTCGCGGCTACAATAAGGACAAGGAGATCCAGCCATGGCTGCACGCGAAATCGTCATATTTTGTCTTGGGATGTTTTTTGGCAACAACTGCAATGCAGAGCCGCCAAAGCCGCCCCCTTGCGTACACCACTGCCGTCGGCCCCGAAAGTCGATGGAGAACAAGCAACGTCAATCGGCCTCACCAACCCCGCCCGTAATCGACGAGCGTCGTATGTGCCCTTCCACAGTTCTCGTCGGCGAGGACCTGCAGCGGACTGATTGTCGCGGCAATACGATTGTTATTCCAAACTGCGTCAAGTGCGGTTCGGAACCGAAAACCCAGTAGCGCAACAACAAGGCAACGAGGAGAACACAATGCGTTTCATGTATGCAATAGGACTTATGGCGATTGCTCTCGGCGTCGGTGTCACATCGGCATCTGCTGAGCAGTCCTCGCCAGCGCTCGACGATATCGCCGCGCAATTGCTGCTCGACGAGCCGCTCTTCGTCGTCAACAAGAAGGACGACGGCACTGCTGAATACAAGGCCGACAACCTCAAGAAGATGTGCGCAGCCTATCCGAAATCCAAGGTCCGGTGCGAATCCTTGGCCGACGGTTGGGCGACCGACTATGCGTCGGCACGCAACGGCCTCAAAGGCGAGAAAGCGGTCGTCGAAGGCGTCCCGCTTACGAGCCGCGGCGCGGATCGTGATGCGATGCGCAGCAAAATGAGCGCTGACTATCAGAAGGCCTTCGCTGCGGTCCTTGAACGCAAGCACGAGTTCTGGCTGTGCGTCTGGTCGGCCTCGGCGAGCGCGTTACGGGATGAGTTGATCCAGCAAAGGAGTCCCGTGATATCCAAGCGGGCGCAGAGTCCACCCGGTTCCTGACGTTCCTTCAGCAATCCGCGGTCCGTTCGATACGTCGAACGGGCCGCTTCTTTTTTGTGTATTTGTCTCATCGCATGTCGGTGCTATATTTCAATCATGCGACTCGAAGAACTCTCGAAATCTCAAATCATTTTGCTCACGCTCTTTGTGAGCTTCATGACCTCAATCGCGACAGGCATCGTGACTGTCTCTTTGATGCAGCAAGCGCCACCTGCGATTACGCAGACGGTGAACCGCGTCGTGGAACATACGGTCGAAAAGCTCGTCCCAACCGCCTCGGGTACGCAGACGGCGAGCGTCACGACTGAGAAGACGGTCATCGTGAATGATTCAGATCTCATCTCTCAAGCGGTCGCGCGCGTCTCTCCTTCGATCGTTCAGCTCTACTCGAGTGACCCACAAGCCCCCATATTTTACGGTTTAGGTATCGTCCTCGACTCAAGCGGCAACATTCTTACTGACGCAAGTGCGATCGCAAGTGCAGGTGACGCAAACATTCAGCTCGGTGACGGGACGAAGGTCCGCGCGTTCGTGACGGCGCGCGACTCTGTGAG
>CAZOZG010000033.1:0-2745 GCA_964584225.1 uncultured Candidatus Saccharibacteria bacterium
GAGGTAAGCCCGGGTCGGTCTTTTTCAATCGCACCAAGTGCCTCGAGTGTCTCGTACGCCTCCAAAAACGCGTGCGCGTCCGGAGGGTCGATAAAATCGAAGTTCTTGATGTCGGGGATCTCGAGCGCTTCCATCGAAAGGACAACGCTCGCGAGAGACATGCGTCTGATTTCCGGCTCAGTGAACGCGGGCCGGCGATTATAATCGGCATTGCTATACAGCCGGTAGCACACGCCTTCGCGCGTACGACCTGCTCGACCCGACCGCTGTGCGCACCCTGCTTGTGAGTGTTGCACGACGTCGAGACTTTGAATGCCGACCATTGGATCAAAGTGCGTCTGCTTGATGTAGCCGGGATCAATCACGTAGACGATGCCGTCGATCGTGATTGATGTTTCCGCGATATTAGTCGCGAGGACCACTTTGCGTTTGCCCGGATACGTCTTGAAGATCTTACCTTGCTCCTCAGGAGAAAGTCCCCCGTGAGCGGGCAAAAGCACCAAGCCTCGTTTCCTTTGCAACTCTTCGAGCGCGTCCGACACCGCGTCGATTTCGTCGACGCCTGTGAGAAAAACGAGAATGTCGCCTTCCTTCGAGCTGTCGAGAATATCGATTACAGCTCCTTTCACAAGTTCGGTGCGATCATTCCAGATAGATGCGTCAGTGCCCCAGACGATGCGCACGCCAAACGTGCGACCATCGACGGTGATGACCGGCGCACCACCGAAGTACCGAGAAAACTTCTCGGCATCGATAGTCGCTGAAGAGATGACGATGCGCAGTTCAGGACGCTGCACGAGTACTTGCTTCAGTAAGCCCAAGAGAAAGTCGATGTTGGCGCTTCGCTCGTGCGCTTCGTCGACCATGATAACTGCATACTTTGAAAGCAGCGGATCATAATGGAACTCGCGCAGGAGGATGCCGTCGCTCATGAATTTCACGACCGTCTTGGGGCTTGTCGTATCGTCGAAGCGAATCTTGTGCGCGACGACACCACCAAGCTCGACATCGAGATTTCCGGCAACATATTTCGCAACCGAAATCGCGGCGATGCGCCGCGGCTCGGTGATGCCGATCGATCCTTGTTGGCCAAAACCGCTTTCGTACAGCATCTGTGGGATGCCGGTTGTCTTACCGGAGCCGGTTTCGCCGACGACGATGGTGACTTGGTTGGCGCGTATTGAGTCGAGAATTGCCTGTCTGTGCTGTTCAATCGGTAACACTTCGTTTCTCCACGGGCGACATTCGTCGTACTCATCGTACGACGGCCTTGTCGCTCACGCGCGCACTCGAGTGCGCTTCGCCCTAAGGCGCATGTGGGCAAGGCCGCCCTTGTTGTCTGTTTGTCTGTAGTAATCAATCCGTGTCAAAGAACACGGAACCCAGAATACGGTAACATGACAGATTGCTCATGTCAATATCGTCGGATTCGTGAAGGACGCATGAAGCTCGTCCTTGCCTCTGTACCTGTACTTTTTGTAGTATGGCCTCATGCAGCAAGCGCCTCTGCAGCGAATTGCCACAGATACATTGGTGTTTCTTCTCTCCTTCGCCTCGGCATGGGTCGGCGTCTATATATACCGTCATTTCCAAACCTCCCCTGCGATCATCTTTCCCCTTTTTGGAATCGCTGTTTCGGTCGTGATGTTCGGCGGATACCGGACGTGGTTGCCGCTTTTTCTTGGTCAATTTGCAGGGCAGTTGCTATGGAACCCCGCAAACGGGTTGATTGTCGGGATCACTGCGGCAGCGTATGCATTCCAAGCGGTGAGCCTGGTATATGTCATCGAGCGCCTCGGCTTCCAGCCGAAATTCGAAAACCTGCGCAACATGCAGATTTTTATCGCTGGTTCCATGATTGGATCGATGATCGGGCCCGCGATCGCCACGTTTGCTCAGCTTGTGAGCGGCACGCTGACGGCTGACCCCCTGATCAATTGGAGCCGCGCGTGGGCCGGGGGAATTTTTGCGATCATCATTTTCGTGCCCTTTGTCGCAACGTGGTTCCCCTACCGCGCGACATACGAATCGCTTCGGAAAATCGTAGAAATCAGCGCGGCGATGCTGCTCCTTCTCGGCACCAACTTTTTGCTTTTCTGGACGCCATATGCGGGACTCTTTGGCATTTCAGTTATTTTCTTTTTGCCGGCTGTGCTTTCATGGTTTGCGCTGCGCTTTTCAATTCGCTGGATGACACTCGGATTGTTTCTCACATCGGTGATTGGTGTGGCTGGATCGATCATAGCTCAGCCCTCCCCTGTTTCGCTCAACATCCAACTCCTTTCGGATGAAGTCTATATCGCACTCACCGCAGCGATTTTCTTGGTATTTGGTGCAGTGGTTGAAGAGCGACGCACTGCATTCAGCACGCTCCAGAAAGCGTACGACACAGTCGCCGAGGCCGACAAAAGCAAGACAGAATTCATTGCTGTCCTCGCTCACGAGCTTCGCAACCCGCTTGCACCGATCGTGAGCGCTCTCGAATTGCTCAAGATCCAACCGCAGACACACGAATCCGCAGAGACAATCGGGACCATCGACAAGCACGTCGATATGATCAAGCGGCTTCTCGAAGACCTGCTCGACACAGCGCGGCTCGCACAGCGCAAACTCAAATTGAAAAAAGAACGCACCAGCCTACAGCGGGTGATCAGCGATTCGATCGCGAGCGTACACGATTTCGCACACGAGCGTCACCATCAAATCCGCCTCGCGGTCGGCGAAGATATCACACTCGTGGCCGAC
>CAZOZG010000033.1:2755-6779 GCA_964584225.1 uncultured Candidatus Saccharibacteria bacterium
AAACTGTATGGGGTGGTCGGGCATTTTCGACGGTTGGTATGGTCGAGATGTAAGCGAGGCAGTCATCCGCGCTGCAGATACGGGCGTTGGCATGACAGACGACGCCATGAAAACACTTTTCCAACCATTCAAGCAATTCAACAATTCCTCGGGGAGAGGTACGGGTCTCGGGATCGGCCTCCACCTGGCGCAGCGCATCGCCGAAATGCATGGCGGTCATATCACCGCCTCGAGCAAGGGGCCGCAACGTGGCTCGATTTTTGAAGTGCGTTTACCGGCGCAGCCTCGTGGAGCCGCGCAGCAGCAATCAGCACGCGCATCGGCGAATGCACCACAAGATCTGGATCTCTCCGCGCGTATTTTGCTCGTTGACGACAACGAAGCAGCCGCCGACAACCTGCAAAAGCTGCTACGGCACCGAAAGCTTGACGTCGCGACTGCCTACAGTGGTAGAGCTGCATTGACGACACTGGAGGAGTTTTCACCAGATGTCATTTTTCTCGATATTGGCCTCCCCGACATGAGCGGTTACGACGTCGCAAAAGAAATTCGTTCTCGCGGCTGGGGTGGCAAGATAATCGCTCTCACGGGCTACGGGCAGGAATCAGACCGCGCTCAATCCAAAAACGCCGGCTTTGACCACCACCTCGTGAAGCCAGTCGCCGTGAATGACCTGATCTCGTTTTTGGACTTTCGACCTCAGGTAGTCGCAAACGCGAACGCGGTTCGATCATAGAAAAGCCAGAGCGGCCGTGGCGCTAAAGCGCCACGGCCGCCTGCCCCCCCTTGGCGCATCGCCCGGAGGCAGGAAACACGAATTGTTACTGTGAAGAAGTCGCGCCCGAAGACGGGATCGTAACGGGCGGGACTGCAACCGGTGCCATCGGGGCAGTCAGCTGGTCCACGGTCCCAGACGGTGCTGCCGCTTGGCCGGTCGACGTTGTTGGGCTCATCGCATCAGCAGAACCCGCAGTAAACATTGCACCAGCGATTGAGCCGTCGGAATTTGTCACGAGTGTCTCACCGTGCACGTCGAAGGTGTGATCACCAGCTGTGTCGATAAAGAGAAGTGCTTGGTAGCGTTTGCCCGCTTCGGTCGCTCGGAGGAGCTGGACTGACACAGTATGTTGCGTTCCAGCTGGGAACCACGCCGCGCCCAAGGTCCAACCTTTGTCGTCGCGAATCGCTACCCAACCGTCTTTCGATAATGTGACCGAAGCGACTGCCACGCTCGTGCCCGCGGGCTGATCTGCCACGCTTACTGTATCACCAGAAGCTGCTGCAGTTGGCTCAGGTGTTGCGCTTGAGCCAGTTGTCGTCTCGGAGCCCGCAGATTGACTGTTCGTATCACTGCCGGAAGTGCTCGTGTTGTCGGTCATGGTCGTCGTTGCAGTACTCGTCGCCATCGTGCCAGCGCCGGAGGCGTTGTGCGAAATGACCCACCAACCACCAACGATAATGATAAGAAGACCCACGCCCGCGATTACCCAATTTACATTTGCATTCTCATCCATAAAATCATGCGTACGCTAGTAAATAAGTGCTCACACGGGAAGTGTACGAGAGGAAGGCGTGCTGTCAAATGCCTATGTCTTTGGGCTCAGTGCTGATGGTCTCCCAGATTTCTGCTGCAGAAATCGCCCCTTCTCGTAGGATGACCGGCTCGGCGCGAGAAAGGTCGACGATTGTCGAGGGTTTGCGCGGCGGAATGCGGCCGGCATCGACCGCAAGGTCGATGCCGGCCACCCGCTCACCGAGCTGCGCGACGATCTCATCAATGGACGCCTTCGACTCTTCCCCGCTTACATTTGCACTTGTCGTTGTATATGGCTTTCCAAACGCGTGCGCGAGTGCAATACAAAAATCATTATCCGGAATCCGAATCCCGATGGTCTCGATACGTCGTGCGACACCGCCATTGACTCCTTTTTTCTTTTTCAAAATCAACGTGAGTGGTCCGGGTAAAAATGTAGCGGCCAATAGTTTTGCGTCAGCAGAAATGTCAGCGTACCGCTCTGCCATATGCATGTCTGCGACGATACAGTGAATCGGCTTATCCTTGTCGCGAGCTTTTATCTCCTGGACTTTCTCGACCGCAGCATCAGAAAACGCGTCTGCCCCCAGCCCATAGAGTGTGTCGGTCGGATACAGTACGACATCGCCCGCGCGCAGTACTTCGGTAGCTCCTTGTGCAGCATTCTCGAGCGAAGTATCTGCCAAGCGGATAATTTCCATATGACGAGTATAATTGGTCTATGAATGAAAATCCAAAGAGGCGTATTCCGCGGACCATGAACCCTGGCGCAACGACAAAGCAAAAGAAAGAAGACGAGGTGGAAATAGCCGTCCCTCCCGTCTCTGCAACTCCCTCCAATGAATCCACAGAGCCGAACGAGCAGACGGTTGTTCCGACGATGGCTGAGCAAAATGTCCTGGATAAACTGCACCAGACGACCGCGAAGCATAAGGCTGAAAACACGAGAGGCGACACGGCAACACTTGAGATATTTCACAAAGAGATCGAGCAGTGTGAATGTTATCCACTCCTCTTAAAGTACACATCTGGGCAAATTCCCTCACTGCAGCGAATGTTTGCAAACATCGACAAGGTAAGTACGCAGCTACAAAAATTGGCCGACGAGGAAGCATCGAAGCTCAAACAAAGTGACGATGCTTCATATCACAAACTCTTGCTCGATACGAAAAATCTACTGGCTGGTCGCGAGGCACAAGTGAGAGGTGCGGTGCTTCGATATGTAAACTCTGTCATTCGATTCAGCAGACTTCAGAAATCGTCGATGAACGGTATTCGAGACGACGGCGAACAATTCGTAAAAGCCGATCACGCTCGCCGTCACGCGCATGACAATCTCATCAGCTCGCTCAACACCTACTCGGCGCTCGCAAAAAAAATGATCGACGAAGACTTGCCCAATACATTTGTGTTCTGGCAACATAATGACGACGCGCGGATGATACCTACCGACAAAACTATTATTTTTGACCCCTCGGTCACGCGCAATCGTGAATTTATCAAAGACTGGTCTATCGTCGCAGATTTCGTAGAACAAATGGAAGCACTTGGCGAAACAAATTGGTCGGAAAATGCGAAGGGCCGTTCACTGCGGTGAACGGCCCCCAAAAAACGCCGTCATTCGACGATGTTGCAGAAGCATATTATCCGGATCCATCGCGCAAACTCTGCGTCCGAATTGTTTCGGATTCCGAGCTCTCGCATGTGATCCTTGGTGAGCTCACGCAACGGTGCGAGTTGGCCGGAAGCCAACATCGCGTCGATTTGTCGTTCCCGTTGCGCCTTGTTGCCGTTGTTCGCGGTCATATCGCCACAAATGCTAAGAATAAGATCTCGCATCTTGCCGGCGATTTCCGCGTGACTGCTCTGGAAGCTTCTCCAGTTTGCAGCCGCCGTTTGCACGAACGTGCTCATGGATAGTCTCCCTGTTTTCCGCCGTTTGACACAATAGCATGATAGTCCGGGGGAGTCAATATTCGACCGACGCGGCAGCCTTCTCAAGATATCGAAGATATCGTTGAAATAGCCTCATATTCACATATAATAGCCGCACGCGCGCTTAGCTCAGTTGGTTAGAGCGTGTCTTTGACGTAGACAAGGCCAGGGGTTCGAATCCCTTAGCGCGCACAAAGGACTAAAAGCCTGCGCTGCTGTAGGTTTTTTGCCTTTGTGCGAGGCGGAGCGATGTCGCGCGAGCTCGCGCGACCGCGAGCCGGGGTCGCGAAATTTCCGAGCGACGGCGAGGAAATATTCGTGACCACTAATGCAGGGCCGGCGCATCCTTAATGCAATCTCCACTCCATCGGCGTACGCTTTTAGATGCGATGGCGCGGTACGGGAAGAAGGCACAAGAGAAAGTGGATCGGGCTCTGCACGAAATGAGGCGGGGGAAACTTCGAAGCGGCATGAAGTGGCCAGAAGGTCAAGACCCGCTCTGATTTCTACGGATTCTGAATGAAACCACCAGCCTGATGGTTCCACAATTCTGAA
>CAZOZG010000034.1:0-6691 GCA_964584225.1 uncultured Candidatus Saccharibacteria bacterium
GCCCGACGAGGCCGATGAAGGTCTTCGCGACCTCGGGCTCTTTGTCGATGTCGTGCCCGAATACCTGCACCCTACCACCGGTCTTATTGACGAGACCGGTCGAGATACCGATGATCGTTGTTTTGCCTGCGCCGTTGGGACCGAGAAGCGCGAAGAAATCTCCCTCTTTGACCTCAAGCGAGACGCTCTTCAAAGCCTGCACGCCGTTTGCGTACGTTTTGACGAGGTTTTCGATTTTCAGTGCTGGCATGAAGTCGCTACTATATCACACCTCTAGTTCCCAGATGAATCCCACGTCGAGCTTACTTTGGGAAATGCCGCGAGCTTGCTGCGGAAAAGAGACTGTATGTTCTCGAGTCCTTCTTTTGTTTTCGACTCGAAACGAAGCACGAGCGTCGGCGTGTTGGACGAGGCGCGCACGAGGCCCCATCCATCCTCGGTATAGACGCGTGCGCCATTGATGTCGACGACTTTGTAGCCGTCGTTTTTGAATTGCTTGGTCAATTGCTCGACAATTGCATACTTATCTTCGTCGGTCGCAGTCACTTGGATGGTCGGGGTCGATACGTAGTACGGTGTTTCAGCCACAATCTGCGACAGCGGTTCCTGTTGCGTTGAAAGATATTCAAGCATTTTGAATGCCGCGAAGAAGGAGTCGTCGAAGCCATGATTTTCGGCGAAAAAAATATGACCACTCATCTCGCCGGCAAGCGCCGCACCCGTCTCGGCCATTTTCGATTTAATGTATGAGTGGCCCGTCTTCCACATAATCGGATTGCCACCGTGCGCCTTGATATCCTCGGGCAATGCCTCAGATACTTTAACGTCAAAAATAATCGACGCGCCGGGCTTTTGCGAAAGCACCAATCGCGAAAGCAAGATCATGTAACGATCAGGCCAAATCGTTGCACCTTGCTCATCAGTGAGCCCAACACGATCGCCGTCGCCGTCGAACGCCATGCCAATTTCGCAACCGTTGGCGACCGTCTGCTTGCCGGTATCTTCCATCATCGCGCTGCCATCAGGATTTGGCGTGTAGTTGGGGTAGGACGGATCGACATTCGTAAAGTGCTCAACGACCTCACAACCAGCGCGCTTGAAAAGCTCCGGCGCATAGAGGCCCGCGGTCCCGTTTCCCGTGTTGATGAGCACCTTGAATTTCTTCCCGAGCTTTGCGTGCGACAGAAGGTCTTTCATATACGCGTCGCCGATCGTCTCCGTGCGCAGTGATCCGGTACCGGTTTGATATTCCTCACGTTCGATGATGCCATAGAGCTCCTGAATGCCTTCCGGCAGCAAGGTCTTGGAGAAATCGACGCCAAGTTTGAGGCCGTTCCAGCCCGCCGGATTATGACTTGCAGTAATCATGCACAAGCCCCTGGTCTTTAAATAGTATTGCGACCAGTAACTCATCGGCGTCGTGACGGTCCCGATGTCGATCACGTTGATGCCGGACGCGAGAAGTGCCTTGATCGCAGCAGCGTGAAAGCTTTCGGATGTTCCGCGGGCGTCATGCCCAACGACACAATCGCCGACGCCGTTTTTCTTCAAAACAGTGGCAAATCCACGCGCGATATGTCCGATCGCGTCCTCATTCAGCTCCTCCGCAGATTCACGCCCGCGAATATCGTATTCGCGGAACATTGTTTTCTTCAAAGTTGCCATAGGCTTTAGTGCGCAGCTGCGCGATCTTCCCAAAATGAGGCCGACGCCGCCACGTATTCGGCAACTCGTCGCTCTGCCGCGGCAGCAAAACGCGTTGTCAGTGATTCTACGATGTCTTTGGGCATGCCTGCCTTGAGGCATTGTTCAAATTCGCTGATCTGCGAGTGATTTGAAAGTGCGAATCGCCGGCCTTTTGCAGCCGCGCGCAGTAGCGTCGGCCCGCCGATATCAGTCTTTTCGATCACGTCGTCGACCGTTGCGCTCGGACTCGCGACTGTCTTCTCAAGTGGATAGAGGGTTACGTATACAAGATCGATGCACGGCACGTCGAGTTGTTCAAGCTCACCCTGATCAGCCTCCGTTGCCAGAAGCCCAGCAAAAAGCTCGCGCGAAAGCGTGACGACGCGATGCCCGAGGATCGGGGGACCAACGATATCGGCGACATCACGACAATTGACCCCGTTCTCATTTAAAAATTTCGCGGTACCTGACGAGCCAAGCACGTTCCAACCATTTTCTGTCAGCAATTTGCCTAGGCGCAGCACGTTGTCGTCTTTTTCGTAACTCGCGAGCAATGCCGTTTTCATTGCCGGATTTTACCATAGCGCGTATGCGCCTCAGTTGTCTTGAAGTCTTCGGAAAAGAAAACAGGCGCCCTCTTTTCGAGTGCGCCTGCTAGATAAAGAACCTCGTGGCTTGTTGTTATGCAGTCATCCGCTGGATTCCTGCCAGAGTCTCGGCCCATCCCGTCTGCACGCAGCAGATGAATGAGTCGAACGCTGACCGGATGATCGCTCGCAGACCGCTTGGCCACGGAACGACCGGCGCTCCGTAGATTGCGGTGTGGAATCCCCACAGCACGGTCGCGAATGCGAAGGTGCACATGAGTGTGAGAACGGTCCATGGTACGAGTGCGAACCCGTAGAGCAAGGACTTACCAAAGTAAATCCGCACCCCCGCCCACACGAGCGCGAAAACGACCGCGAACGTAAATCTGCGGTTCTCGTTTTCAAGCCAATGCGTCGTGCAGAAATCCACAGGCACGAGCACCGCGCCGAGTACGAAGCACCCGAGCGCGTAGCAGATCAGTATCCACGTGACGCTGAAGAACTGCGCCGGGAAGTACAACATCGCCGCGATCGTCACTGCGATTATCCAGAAGTAACGGCTACTCGGGTTCAGAATCGTCCGCCAGCTCATTTCGGATCTCCCTGTGCTGTAGAGCGAAGAAGCCAATATTTTCGGCCTATATTATATACACAATACAGTCATTTGTCAACCCCTAGCGGGGTAGGCTTATTTTGCCCGAGAATCCTTGAGTAGCGTGCTGATGGCATCTTGGACAGTCGTCATGAATTGTGCAGGGTGAGACGGGGTAGGGGCCCCGTCGCAAGGCAGGAGGGCGACGGCCCGAGGCGGGGTCGCGCACATTTTCACCAGAAAATGATGCGTGACGATGATCTAAGACTTGGAGCTATCGATTCTGAGAGTCTTGAGAGCCTCTTGAACCGTTGTCATAAACTGGGCTGGGAATATGATCGTCGAATTCTTTTCGGTCGCGATTTCCGCCATTGTTTGCAGTGTGCGCAACTGGAGCGCGACTGGATGTTGGGTGATAACGTCGGCAGCTTCGCCGAGACGTGTCGCGGCTTGGAATTCGCCTTCAGCAGCCACTATCTTCGCGCGGCGTTCGCGTTCTGCCTCAGCCTCTTTGGCCATCGCACGCTGCATGTTGTCGGGGAGTTGAATGTCTTTGATCTCCACTGTGGTGACCTCGACACCCCACGGCTCAGTGTGTTGATCGATCACATTCTTGATCTGATCGTTGATGCTCGCGGTATCGGCCAGGAGCTGATCGAGCTGGAAGCGGCCGACGACATTGCGCACTGTCGTCTGGCTGATCTGGTTGATTGCGCTCTGCACGTTCTCGATCTGGATGACTGATTTTTCAGGATCCGAAACTCGATAGTAGGCGACAGCTGCGATATCGATCGAAACGTTGTCTTTGGTGATGATTTTCTGCGAGGGGATTTGCATGGTCACGGTGCGCAGCGATACGCGTGTCATCGTCTGGAACGGTATGAAAATGAGCGTGAACCCGGGGTTTCGCACTCCTGCAAATTTGCCGAGGTTGAAGACGACGCCTCGTTCGTACTGATTTAAGACGCGTACGCACCCGAGGAGATAGAGCACTATTAAACCCACGATGAGATATGTCATGCCAAAACTATTGCACACGGACCCTGTGCTCGCAAGCTGTGGTATTCTTCTCGTCATGGAGAATGGAAAAAAGGTGGGTATCACGGCGAGTGTCTTTGACCTCTGCCATGCGGGGCACATTCTGATGTTGAAGGAAGCCAAAACAGTCTGCGATTATTTGATTGTGCTTTTGCAGGATGATGCGTCTGATACCGATGCGAGCTATCGAGGCAAGAAAAAACCAAAGCCGATCATGTCGCTCGCCGAGCGCAAGATCATTATGGAAGCCATTCGCTACGTCGATGAAGTACAAACGTATCACTCAGAAGAAGATCTCTACCGGCTCCTGAAGGAAATCAAACCAGATATTCGCATTATCGGCGCCGACTGGAAGGGAAAGAAGTTTACGGGTTGGGATTTACCGATCAAGATGTACTACAATTCGCGCGATCACTCATATTCGACGACCGAATTGCGCGAACGTATCTACGAGGCCGAAAAAAAGCTGCGGGAGAGGAAATAGGCGAGCGTTTTGCGGGCAGCGGGCGGCCCCGAGGGGCCGCCCGCCTGAGGTATACTTGCCAAATGGACCCTGATGCACGTCCGACCATCAAGGGCATCTTCGTCAAAAGCCACATCGGCGCGCTCGAGAAGGCGCATGGTAAGCAAGCGTTGGTTGATTTGGGAAGACGATTTGGTCGCTCGATCGATTTTCGCAACAACGAGAATGTCCCTGTCGCAGACGAAGTCAAAATTCTTGAACACATTGTTGAAATTTTGGCGGCGACGCAATTACCACCGTCGGAGCGCGCACTGGAAGCGGGGCGGCTTCACTTTCGCGACTTCACGACCACACCCTTGTGGCGCATTTTGGGCCCGATTTTTGGCAAGGATCTCAAAGTGCTCTTTATGCATAGTCGCCACATAGCCGGGCATGTATTTCAGGGTGTGATATTTACCGCGGAGGATCTCGGTCCGACGAATGTGAAAATTACGATGACCAATAACGACTATCCCGTGGAACATTTTGCGGGTTTCTTCGAGGAGTGGATCAAGGCGGCAGGTTTTTCGCCGCACGTCGACGCGAAAGCGCTACCCCGTGGCATCTATGAATACACAATTTCGTGGGAAAAAGCATCATCATGAGTGACGAGGTACACAAGGACAGTGAAAATAAATTGCAGGCTGCGCTGCGGGATTTACGACCGATCTTCGCCAAGGCAGCGGTTGGAGATTTTTCGGAAGATGTCTTTCTTCCGGACAAAGACGATGAAGCAATTGAGCTGTACATGGGAGTGCAAATCATGCTCGATGTCATTCGTTCACAGATCAAAGATGAGCGCGATCTCACGCGCATGCTCGAGAGTCATGTGCGTCGCCTGCGCGAATCGCAGCAAAGTATCGTCGACAAAGAATAAACCCCGGCGCCCGGCCGGGGTTCTATGTTGTCGTTGCTCTACGATGCCGCTGCGAGAGCGGTTAGGCCGACACGTTTGACGCGGACGAGCGTTTTGTCCATGATCGATCGAACTTGCGCGTATGTACGCCTCCCGACATCGTTGTACACCACTAAGACCTTACCAGGATGAAGTTCATCGCGTTTCGAAAATTTGCGGTTCTGTTCTTCGCGAATGGTTCGAGCCAATTCGGCAAAGATTTCCTTGCCGCCGCCGGAGCGGCGACAGCCGCCTAAGAGGCAAAAGCAGACAGCTTCGTTTGCGTCGAAGAAGGCAGTTGTTCCGTCTTTGTCGCGGGCAAGTGCCGCTTTAGTCCAGTGCATTTCGTCAGGGATCAGCCTGATCAATCGCTTGAGAATCTTCAAGGCATCTCGTTTGTTCATTACAATCTCTCCTCTCGATCAATTTCCAGGTAGTCCGGATGAGAGAATACAACATCTCACATGAAAGTCAAAACAGCCGGCGGGCCAAAGGCCCGCCGGCTGTTTGCACGCAGATCGATTACATCCAAACCGCCAAAATCACCCCCATGACCAAGAGTCCGACAAGGTAGTAGCCCGCGTTCAAAAACCACAGTTTCCACGGCTTACCGTCCCAGAGCACGGATCCGACAGTGACAGGCGCGATGAAGCCGAGCCAGTTCCAAAGACCGACTTCGAGCCCCGCAGGGTAGCCAGAGATATTCATGTACGCGCTTCCAAATATGAGCGCGTGATCCAAGACGAACGCCATCAAGAGTGCGCCGAGTGCCATGATCGCGTAATTTTTCGCCATGCCTTTCTTCATCGCTTCTTGCATCGCCTCCCGTGTCCAGCCCATGAGTGCGATCCATTGCTTGCCGAAAAGTGGGCCGTACCAGATATAACCGAGCACCATCATGAATACTGCCGAGACAAGCACCGCCACGTAATTAATAGGAACAGGGACCATATGTATATAGATTAAACCCCTAATAGAGCCATTCTAGCACTGCAAAAGCTTGACCGCGCGCTCGTTTTATTACCGAAAATCATCCGGTGGATATCTCCTGGCGCTTAGCGATGCGAGCGTCATACTGGTGGAGAAATCACAGGGGTCGATTTTACGAGCCAATAACAAACCTCAAGGTATGAACAACAAAGGATTGCATATGGTGACATGGATCCTCCTTATCATCGGAGGCTTGAACTGGGGACTGACCGGTATCGGCGGCTTCGCTGGCGCCAATTGGAATATCGTGAATTTGATCCTCGGCGCGTGGCCTCAGGTGGAGTGGATCGTCTATGTTTTGGTCGGCCTCTCAGCGGTGTACGAAATCATTGTGCCCAAACAAAACTGCCGTTACTGTGATTACCTTAAAATGGGAAAACATAAGGGGACCAATCCCCTAT
>CAZOZG010000035.1:0-6104 GCA_964584225.1 uncultured Candidatus Saccharibacteria bacterium
TTTCGGGCGCAAAGGATGAATTGACTGAAGCCTGGGATCGACTTGAGAATTTGCAAGAACCCGACCAGTCGATTCGTGGCGTCCCGCATGGCTTCAAGCAGCTCGACAACCTTCTCGCTGGTTTTCAGCAGTCTGATCTTATTATTCTCGCAGCGCGGCCTTCGATGGGAAAGACGGCGCTCGCGCTCGATATCGCCCGGCAAACGGCAACAAAAAACAAGACGCCGGTCGGCATCTTTTCGCTCGAAATGAGCTCGCAGCAGCTCGTCGATCGCATGCTCGCAGCACAATCAGGTGTCGACTCGTGGCGATTGCGAACCGGAAAAATCAAAGGAGAAGAGGAGTTCGAACGACTGCAAGAAGGCATGAGTGCACTTTCTGAAGCACCTATCTATATTGACGACAAACCCTCATCCACCGTGCTCTCGATGCGTTCCGTCGCGCGTCGCCTGAAGATGGAGAAGCAACTGAAGCTTATTATCGTCGACTACTTGCAACTCATCAGCCCAACGAACTCTCGTGCCACCGATAATCTCGTACAGCAAACGACCGAAATCTCTCGATCGCTGAAAGCGATGGCACGCGAGCTTGAGGTGCCTGTGCTTGCGCTTTCGCAACTTTCTCGCGCGGTCGAGCAGCGTCGCGGCCGCCCGCGACTTTCTGACCTGCGTGACTCCGGATCAATCGAGCAAGACGCAGACGTCGTGATGTTTATCCATCGCGAGGACAAAATGAATGACACATCGGATCGTCCGGGTGTTGCTGAGATTCTCATAGAAAAACATCGCAACGGACCGACTGGTAAAATCGAGCTTAAATTTGATGAGGCGAAGACCACCTTCTTGCCGATCGACAAGACTGATTTTGGCGATTTTACGACTGAGACAAAAATCGAGGGAGACTCAGAAACACCGTTTTGATATAGTGCGAGCTGGCCCGCAATACCCTGCCTGACAGGAGGTAGTCATGTTGATGCGAATCATGGTCGCTTTCGTTTTGTTTCTCGTCCCGACCCGAATGCGTGCCGATACGATGGATCGTTTGTTGGAAACCGAACAATGCGCATTTACCGAGCTTCGATTGAACTTCACGATGTTCTATTGCTTTGGAGACAACTTCGAATCGACGCTTCAGAATTACATGCTCTCGACCGGTCGCGATCGCGGGGTCTCCAGTCAGCGGACCATCTGGGATCCCGATTACCGTAAGGCGCACCTATACGGAAGCAGAATTCTTGGCGTCTTGGTGGAGTTTCCGCAATGAGCGGCCGGCGTGTTCACGCCGGCCGCTTTTCCTTCGCGTATAATGCCGCTATGGACGCAATTGAACGTTTGACTGCCCTTTTCGAGCGCTTTCCCGGTATCGGCCCGCGACAGGCACAACGCTTTGTGCAATACCTGCTGCGCAGTTCAGCGACACACCGCCGCGAAATTGCTGACGCTATCGAATCGCTCGCAGCCTCCGCCCATCAATGCACAATGTGTATGCGTTTTTATTCAGGCAAAGGAAAGACGTGCGACATCTGCATGAGCGACGGACGCAATCACTCATCACTAGCCCTCGTCGCCTCAGATGCTGATCTTGCCGCTCTAGAGCGAAGCGGTACGTATCAAGGTCTCTACTTTGTGCTCGGAGGCACGATTTCACTTGCATCTGAAAAAGCGAGTAACCTTCGCATTCCCCAGTTGCTTAAATCGATCCCCCATCGTGCCGAGGTCAAAGAAGTCATACTCGCCTTCCCCGCTAATCCCGAGGGTGATGCAACGGCGATACGCCTGAAGGACGAGCTCTCAAAGTTTTCGAATATCAAAATTACATCCCTCGGCCGCGGTCTTTCAACCGGCTCTGAGCTTGAATACGCCGATGCGCAGACCCTGAAAAGCGCGCTTGATAATCGACGCTAAAAAAACAGACCACTCTATTGAGCGAGCGGCCTGTCCTATTTGCTTGCTTACGCAACGCAATATGCGTATGCATTTCCATGCGAGATCACGTCTCCGGGGATCGTTCGCGCGATCCTTAACGCTTGGCGCCCGCCGTTGTCGGAGTATGCCATCAATCGATAGGGCCGATTTCTCGACCGGTCATTCAGTCGCCGCAGATTGACGTGGCGATGGCACAGAACGATCTGTTCGTAGCCGAGTTCCTCGTTCGTATAGTGCATGACAAACCACAGAAACTGCGAGACGGACATCTCAATCGCGCCGCGTTTGCGTAAGAACTCATCTAAACCTCGATACGTCAACTCGCGATCGAGTGTTACTCCTTCTACGATCTCGAATTTGAACGTTGCGTTATTCGGGAAGTTGTCGAACGGCACCTTACGCAAGAGCAACTGTGCAGACTGTTCGATACGTCTACCGCTTCGGTTTTGTCGCCAGCGCAATGCGTCAGTTTGAGTGCCGTCGGTCGTGACCGTCCATGGAGTATCTTGAGTACGCACGATTTCCCCCTGTCGTTGGAGTATAAGACGATAGTCCGCCTGAAACTATAGTGCACGTCGCGTCGGCGTGCAACATACACAGCTTTTTTAGGTTATGGAAGTGCTGTGATGCGCACTTTCATGTACGGCTGTCGGTGACCACGCTTTTTAAAATACCGACTCTTCTGGCGATATCGGATGACCGTCACTTTCTCAGCACGTCCTTCTTCCACGAGTTCTGCAGAGACTTTTGCGCCGTCTATATACGGAGTGCCGACTTTGGTCGCGTTGCCGTCGTCGGTGAGGAGTACTTTGTCGAATGAAAGTTTGTCACCGGCTTTGTGTGAACCAGACAGTTTCTCGATAGTGACAACAGAGTCCTGCGTAACGAGGTACTGTTTGCCGCCGGTTTCGATGATCGCGATCTTGGCCATATCCAATTGAGGACGCAACTATACTGTATTTCGACTCAGCGCGCAACAAAGGCTCTGGTCGCCTCACTCATCGCCAAATGACGGTTTATCGAGCAATTCAGGCTCGATATCCGATTTCGTGCCCGCGATTCGATACACATCTTTATCGATCTTCCCGAGCTCCTTATAGCCACTGTTGTAGTGCGAAACGACGGTCCCGAGCGCACTGCCGAGCTTGCGATAGTACTCCTCGTAGGAGCCAATGTGTTTTCCGAGTTCGCCGACGCGCTTCTGAATTTCTTCAGCTTGTTGCTCGATCTGGAGTGCGCGCAAGCCCTGCAATACCGTCTGGAGATATGCGAGGAACGAGGTCGGAGAGACGATAATCACCTTGTATTTTGAAGATGCGCGCTGAATCAAATTCTCGCTTTCTCCGCCGCCAACTTGATTTGTCAGAAGATCATAGTAGATCCCTTCACTCGGAATAAACATAAACGCAAAGTCCATCGTCCCCTCCTCAGGACGGATGTACTTCGACGTTTCTTGAATACGCAGCTTGAGATCATTCACGAAAGCTTTTTCAAGTTGCGTGCGCTCATTACTGCCGGCACTTGCCTGGATAAATCGATTGTAATTTTCAAGCGAGAATTTTGAATCAATTGGCACGATCTTGTCGTTGACGAATACGACTGCGTCGACGATCTCGCCGTTTTTAAACCCATATTGCATCTGGTACATCCCTGGCGGCAGCACATTCTTTAAGACGGTCTCAAGGTAATACTCACCGAGAATTCCTCGTTGCTTTGGATTTTTCAAAATGTCCTGCAATGATTGAAGTTGCTCGGCAAAAGATTGCGTTTGCCGTCCGATTTCTTTGACTGAAGTGATTTCTTGCGTGATTTCGCGGATGATGCGCGACGATTCGCTAAACTGATTGCGCATAGTCTCGTACATCTGTCGGTTGGACTCGTTCAGTCGCGAGTCAAGCGCGCGTTCGAGCTTCTCCATCTGCCCGAGTAAGAGTGTTCCTTCGCCCGAGCCCTGTCGAGCGCCGCGAATCACAAAAAAGTACGCAAGTAAGCCAAGATTTGCAACCAGGAGTCCGAGAATCAGCCATTCCATGGCGCGATTGTAGCACGTACAGTTATCCCCGCTCCTATACATAGCGTATTTTCATGACCGTTCGCTATACTCTCCGTATGGCTGAGTCGATCGAGCTCAAGAGTAAAATGAATCCCGGAAGTGCCCGGGAGCACGAGTTGCGTGGGCTTGGACGCATCGTCGAAGCGCCTGTGCTTCCGAATGAATCAGATGTGCCTGCGATGCTCCTCGGAGACGACATGCCGTCAATCGACAGTCGCTACCATGCTGCAAAATTTTATATGGATGCTCGCGGTGGCGAACTCAAGAACAACTTTGCAAAAATAGTCGCGATTGCTGAGCGCTTGAAGACGGGTGGCTACAAAGGCAATGAGAATGCGTTCGATGTCGACGCGAAGGCGATTTACGTGGAAAAAGAGAAGCTTCTTTCGGATCTCGATCCGGAATTGATACCGGAGCTCTTAACGCAGTACGTGAAGGCCGGGCTGAACTCAAAAGATAAATCATTGATTAACGTGTACGAGCGGCGCGGGGAACTCAAGCCAATTCGTGAGAGCAAAGGCTCTTCTGGCGTCGACGTCGATATCACACGTGATATCGCGTCCGTCATGGGCTACGACGTCGTCCGCCGTTTCGGGGAAGAAGGTCGCGTGATCTGCAGTGAGTTACGCTTCGTACCGAAGAGCGAATTAGAACGAGATACGGTACACTAGAGATTATGCTTTCACAGAAGATTCGAGACGATATGAAAAACGCCATGAAAGCGAAGGATGATTTGCGCGTGCAAACCTTGCGCGGTGCCATGTCGGCATTCACGAATGCGCTCGTCGCCAATGGCAAGAAACCGACGGAAGAAATTAGCGATCAAGACGCTGTCACCGTCCTTAAAAAACTTGCGAAACAACGTAAAGACTCGATCGAGCAATTCACCAAAGGCAATCGCCCCGAACTCGCCGATAAAGAAGCCAAGGAACTCACCGTGATCGAGGAATATTTGCCGCAAACGGCGAGCCGCGAAGAAATTGAGAAAATCGCGCGTGGCAAAATGGCTGAGCTTGGTATTACGACCGTGGAGACGGCGGGTCTCGCCGCCAATACTGGCAAACTCATCGGCGCGGTGTTGAAGGAGCTTGGAGAGCGCGGCGATGGCCAAGAGGTCAAAGCAGTGATTTCAGAGATTTTGATGTCGAAATTCAAATAGCATGTTGGAAGGCATCGGAAAGAGTGATAAAAAGCCTGAAGATGATGAGGAGGCAGATATGTCCAAACGACGCGATAGTGGCGTCTATCGAGAAGATGACGACGCACGACTGCAGCCGTCGACTCGGATTCAAGATATCGGTAAGGAAACTCCAGCTAGAAAAATGAAGCATGAGATGCATAGGCGCTATCCGAAGGCGACTCCCGAGGAGGCTGCTCGATCGGCGCGGCAGGCACGAAAACAGCAAGGCGAAAAGGAGGATTGAGTGGAACACACGGATGATGATGACTTCTACGCAGACATGCGTGCAGCTGTCGACGAAGTCTTTCGGAAGAGCGGTGAGTCATGCACGCTTTCCTTCACGACATTTACCAAAATCATGGAGGACATCGAAAGCTTGTCGCGTATCGATGGTGATGGTTCCGACGTTGTCGAAGAGGCACTCGAGACCAACAGTCCATACACGAATGAGCTACACCAAGAAGGCTATCGACTCTGGATTCGCAACGTATTGCGTCGACGAGAACGCGCCGATGCCGAAGTGGGGATGGGGCGAGGTCAAGGGACCGTACCGGGGATAGCGGAGAACGACATGAACCTTTCGAAAGCCACAGTTGGACAAATCATGATCCCGATCGACGACTTCGAGCGCGGCGTCGCGTTCTATCGGGATGTGCTCGGATTGCCCTTCCTCTTCTCCGCCCCGCCCCAGATGGCGTTCTTCATGTGCGGCACGGTCCGCCTGCTGGTTGGCGTGCTGCTCGCCGCGCAAACCGCGCAACGCGGCTCGGCCATCTACTTCAAGGTCGAGGATATCCGAGGCGTCGCGTCGGCCCTCGAGGAGAAGGGCGTCGAATTCCTCGCCGAGCCGCATATCGTGCACCGCACGCCCTCGTCCGAGCTGTGGTTGGCCGAGTTCACCGATCTCGACGGCAACCACCTTGCGCTCATGAGCGAGGTGGCTCCC
>CAZOZG010000036.1:0-5143 GCA_964584225.1 uncultured Candidatus Saccharibacteria bacterium
ATCTTTATTGATATCGGTGGCGGCACGACCGACGTCGGTGTGATTTCGCTCGGCGGCTTGGTAAATGCCCGCAATGTCCGCATTGCAGGCGATCGTTTCAATGCAGACATCGTTGCGCACGCGCGCAACGAATTTAAAATCTTGATCGGAGACAAAAGTGCGGAGGAATTGAAGATTGCACTCGCATCTGTCGCGGCCAATCGTGATCGCGTCGAGGCGATGGTGCGCGGTCGGGATCTCGTCACCGGCCTTCCGCGTGAAATCGTTTTCAGCGATCAGGATATTCGTAACGCAATGGGCCACTCGATCGAAGAATTGGTCGAATCGGTCAAAGACGTGCTCGAGACGACGCCACCCGAAATTATCTCAGACATCATGCGACACGGGATTCACTTGGTCGGCGGTGGTGCACTCATTCGCGGGCTTGCTGAGTTTCTTTCCCGCTCACTTGGCATTCAGGTTATCGTCGACCCTGATCCGCTGACAGCGGTCGTGCGTGGCACGAGCGTCGTTTTAAACGACCTCGACGCGTACCGCGAAGCCATCGTGAGCTCTGAAGATGAACTCGTACCGACGGAATAATCGAAAGCGGAGCGGATTGGCGATCACGACTGCGATTGTGATCGGGATTTTCTTGCTCGATGCAATTACCGGTGGACACATCAGGACTTTCGTACGAGCAGCGGCGAGTGATCTGTGGCTCGGCGTCGATCGTATCTTCGCACCGCTTCATGACACGGGATTGTTTAGTTCGCGACGCGCGCTTGAAGCAGACAATCAAACACTCCAGAACGAAGTCGCGTCGCTCCAAGCGCGCGCCGCAGAAAGCGCAGCATTGCAATCAGAAAACGCATCACTGCGCTCACTCGTTCATCTTGCTGCGAACTCACCGGGCATCACTGCGCCCATCATTTCATCGTTCAAAGCCTCGCCGTACGGCACGTTTGTCGTTGGCGCTGGCACGAGCGAAGGCATTGCACTCGGGAATCTCGTCATGGCAGATGATTCTCCTGGCGTTGTCATCGGCAAAGTTACCGAACTGTCTGCACATACGGCGCTCGTCACAGAACTTTTCGCACCGAATGTGACGACCGAAGCGCTCGCGCACGGCGTGCCGCTCGTCCTTGAGGGCTCTGGTGGCGAGAACGCGCGCGCAGATGCGCCGCGTGATGCGCCAATCGAAGTCGGCGACCCCGTGACATCGCCAGCTCTCGGATCGCGCGCCATCGGTGTCGTCGCTGCGGTCGAGGACAACACGACGACAGCTTCGCGCACCGTCTACGTCAATCTTTCGATCGACGTGCCGGCGCTCTCATTTGTGTATGTCGTCACGAAGTAATCTCACTCGACTCGCCTTGATCGCAATCGGCTTCATCGGAGCGCTCACCGGGCCTTTTTGGCTACCGCTCCTATCGATTTTTTTCCTTGCGATTCGTTGGAGTGCGTGGGAGGCGATACTTTTGGGTGCGTTTGTTGATCTCATGTGGCTTCCACACGCGGCCCACGCGATACCTCTCTACACAATCGCGGCCGTGCTTCTCGTGTGGGGTCTTGAACCTTTGCGACAGAAATTTCTCATCGGCTAGGTAATCTTTGGCCGCGTTATTCGCGGACGAATCTAGTACGCGTTATAGTGGGGACGTGATCGCGAAAAAGCAGTTACGACGCAATAAAAAAGTGCGCGAAATCGCGCCCGATGAGATTTTTCTCGATTCCTCGAATCTTCCTGATCGCAATGATCCACAGTATGAAGCACGCGTCGTGCGTCCTGTCTCGCCCCGGGCGATTTTTAGCGTTGGGATTGTGTTCATCTTGATTGCACTTATTTTCTCAAGCCGTTCATTTCTCTTGCAGGTCGTACATGGCGCGACATACGCAGACATTTCGCGCAATAATCGCCTTGATCGCTCAGTGCTCTTCGCTGCGCGCGGTATCGTCTACGATCGTAACGGGAAGGAACTCATTTGGAACGACATTGCACCGCCTGAAGATGCGAGCACAACGCCATATGCACTCCGACGCTACAGCGCGCTCCCAGGATTAGCACACGTTCTCGGTTATGTGCGGTATCCGAAAGCCGACGCATCGGGTTCATGGTGGCGCGAAGAGTTCACGGGAGTCTCCGGAGTTGAAGCGGGTCTCAACGGGCTTCTTGAGGGACAAAACGGTAGCACCATTACGGAGACAAATGCGCATGGTGTCGTGGAGCGCAGCGACATCGTCGCGCCGCCGCAAAACGGCGCCGATGTCACACTTTCGATCGATGCTGGCGTGCAGAGTGAGCTGTATCAATTGCTCTCACAGCATGCGCATGATCAGCGTTTTCAAGGCGGTGCCTCGGTGATCATGAATGTGCAGACGGGGGAGATTGTGGCGCTCACGAGTTTTCCTGAATTTGATAACGCTGCATTTGCGGAAGGCGACGCGACAGCCGTACATGTCGCGAATACCGATAGTCGCACGCCACTTCTGGATCGTGCAACGAGCGGTCTCTATGCACCAGGATCTATCGTGAAGCCAATCTTTGCGGCAGCTGCCCTCAACGAAGGCATCATTAGTCCCGACAAAGAAATCGTTTCGACTGGTCAGATTTCCGTACCGAATCCGTACGATGCCGCACATCCCTCAATTTTTAAAGATTGGACGGTTCACGGCCCGATCGACATGAAAACAGCGCTCGCGGTTTCATCAGACGAATATTTTTACACGATCGGCGGTGGCTACGGCGGTCAGGCGGGACTTGGCATCGGTAAACTCGATCAGTATGCCGCGCTTTTTGGCCTTGCGAGCACGACTGGCCTCAGCGTCTTACCTGAGTCATCGGGAGTGATACCGAGCCCTGCATGGAAGCTCGCGACCTTTGGTGCGGACGATCCGTGGCGCATCGGTGACACCTACCACACGGCGATCGGTCAGTACGGCTTTCAGGTTACGCCGCTCGAAATCGTGCGGTATATCGCAGCCATCGCAAACGGAGGAAAGTTACTCACGCCATCACTCATCGCAAGCACGACACCACAGTACGCATCAATCGGCATCCCCGATAGCGATCTCGAAATTGTGCGCGAAGGTATGCGCATGGCGGTGACCTCGAATCGTTTCGATGCGACAGTAAAAGCGCTCAACATCCCGGGAATCACCATCGCAGCAAAGACCGGGACCGCGCAGATAGGTGCGCATAATGAGTGGGTGAATTCGTGGTCAGTCGGTTTTTGGCCAGCGGATCATCCGCACTATGCGTACGCAACTGTGCTCGAGAAAGCACCAGCGGGCACGCTTTCAGGCGCCGCGCCCGGCATGCTGCCGTTTTTCGAATGGCTTATCGCAAACCACCCGGAATACTTGAATTAGGAAGACGATTTCTTGTACCACGGATTCTGTGGTAATACGTGCGAAGCCTAAGCAATAAGGAGTATATGACATGCCTATACCTGAAGTTGATCATCGGTCGTTTCATCCCGACCTTCAGATCGCGATGACGGCCGCCCAAGCAGCCGCGAATGAAATTCGCCATGAGCTCGCCGGCGTGACGTTGTCGAATGTGCAAGTGAAAGGAGTCGGAGATTTTGTGACCAAAGCCGATCAGCTTGCCGATGCAGCGATCTGCAATAATCTCCGCGTCACGCGGCCGAAGTACGGAATCATTTCCGAAGAACTGCATCCGGATGCGAAAGCAGTTGATCGCACATGGATCATCGACCCACTGGACGCGACATCTTCGGTGATTTTCCGGACCGGTAACGAGATGCCATCGGTGATGATCGCGCTCAAAGAGTTCGGAAAGACGACGCTCGCAGTCGTTACATTCCCGCTTACTGAGGAATGGTTTTGGGCCGTGAGCGGAAAGGGTGCGTACAAAGGAGCAAAACGCATCAGTGTACCGGAGTCGTTGCAAGCAGTTCGGCTCAACGATGCATGGATCGACATGAATCAGTACGGCGACGCGATGCTCGAGAGCGTGACGTTTGCGAGATTGCGTAAAAAGCTGCGTTCCAAAGACGGCGCGAAACTCGTGACATCGCTCCCGCCTCATTCGGGCGTTGCAGTGAGGATTGCTGAAGGTGCTCGCTGTCCCGCAGCTGTCATCCACGATAATCATCGTGATCATGTGAAGCAGGCAATATGGGACGTCGAGGCGCCGAAGCTCATTATCGAAGAAGCGGGCGGGTCGTACTCGTATGTGCGCAGTGCCCGGCCGTACGATGCGCTTCAGCCCGGCCCGATCATCGCCGCTGCCTCACGTGCACTCGTCCTTCAAGTGAAGCAGCTCTTAGAAAGCAACTAATCTCCGCCGCGCCTGTGCGATTCGCCAGGCGCGGCTTCCTGTTGTCCAGCCTGTTGCGTTTTCTTCAGGTCAGGTATAATGCTGCGACTCTATGGCTGAGGAAGCAAACTACTTGAGCAAAGAGAAGTTCGACGAGCTTACACAGGAGCTCGAGCACTTGAAGACCGTCCGCCGGCGCGAAATCGCCGAGCAGCTTGAGTACGCACGCAGTCTCGGCGATTTGTCCGAAAATGCCGAGTACGAAGAAGCGAGAAATCTTCAGGCCGCGACCGAAGATCGAATTCGTGTCATCGAGGAGCAGCTCTCTCACGCACGCATCATCGAGCACAGCAAAGGCAACGCCGTTTCGCTCGGCAGTGTCGTCACGATTCAAAAGCAGGGAGAGAAAGAAGAGCACACCTACGAAATCGTCGGTAGCGCCGAAGCCAACATGCAAGAGCACAAAATTTCACACCTTTCGCCGCTTGGCTCAGCATTGATGGAAAAGAAAAAGGGTGAGACGTTTTCGTTCGACACGCCAAAAGGCGCACAAAAATACAAGATTGTGAGTGTGAAATAATACGCTTGAGATATCCCCTTTTTTACGCGATAATCGCTCGACGCACCGTTAGCTCAGTTGGTTAGAGCGTTCGATTCACATTCGAAAGGTCTCAGGTTCGAATCCTGAACGGTGCACACGGAGTTACAATAATTCCGTGTGTGGAGTCTTCAGTCGGGCCGTAGTATACCGGTAGTACGTACGATTCGGGTTCGTAAAGACCGGGTTCGATTCCCGGCGGCCCGACCGAGGACTTCACGAATTGCGGGCTGTCGTATAGTGGTAGTACGCATGGCTGGGGGTCATGTAGCCCGAGTTCG
>CAZOZG010000037.1:0-5110 GCA_964584225.1 uncultured Candidatus Saccharibacteria bacterium
AAATTTAACAAGGGTTCAAAAAAGGGGCGGCCGCCCATGGGGGGGCGCGTTTTTTTTATTGCACAATCGCGTACGGGCCGGATACCAATTGGTACGGGCCGCCGGGGCCGGAGTAAAAATTCGCGTTGACGAGGCCGCTGTCGTAGGTCAGGGTTGCACCGCCGGACATGACGATCTGCCTACCAGTGACCGCTTTCAAAGCGCTACCTCCTGAGAGGTCGACGGTGCCGTCTTGTGCGACCAGTGCGACGGTGCCGGCACCCCCGTCGAGTTCGATCGCGTATGCGCCATTGCAGCCGGGATCAGCAGGACATGAGCTCGTCGTGATCATGAATGGATAGCTGCCCGTCGTCCCCGATCCTGCAAAGTTTGCACCACCGTTGATGAGCACGGCGCCGTCACTTACAAGAGCCCCATCGTTGGCGCCGTAGCTCGAGGAGAGTTTTACCTTGCCGCCGCCGGTGACTGTGACGGTGCCGGTGACCCATAGCGTCCCAGTGAGCGTGAGTGTGCCACCACCATTCACTGTAAGATTGCCGATAATTTTCTTCGGACCCATCGTTGCGCCGCTTGAGCCGACGGTCACATCGCCGGTCTGTGAGCCGCCCGCCACGGCGTCGTCTTTCCAATCTTGAATATTGCTGTCCGAAAGCGGCATCGCAGCCGGCGTCGGATCTGATCGAGTCGTGTTGCACGATTTATTGGTATAGGCCGACGATTGACAGTAGATCGTCCCGGTCACTGTCGCGCCTTGCACGTAGTGTGCCCATGCATCATCGGAGGCAGTCGTGCCGACATAGACGCCGGTCGTGTAGGTATTGCCGCCGATCATCGACGTACCACCGCCGAGGTAGATGCGGAAGTAACCATCGAGCCCTGAAGGAGACGTGTCTGTCCAACTGCTGCCGTACTGGCCAATCTTTGCAACACCACTTCCGTAACTCGTGTTAGCGCCGATGACATAGTATTTCGATGCGCTCGCGCTACCGTCGATGACGATCCAATACGTCTGGCCTGTGGCCAACACTGGTGTCGATGGCATCGTCACCGTGACCCAACCGAAGCTCGTCGTCACGCTGGAGGCGGAGAGTGTGCCGGTCATTACCGTGTCGTTGCTTGGGACGCCACTATTATCATTGACGATGCGGACCGTCTCATCACTCGGCGAACCGACTTTCTTGATATAAAACTGAATGTTGTTCATTTGCTCCGCGTTTGCGAGCTGAAAGCTTTGTGCAAAATCCTGCGACGCCGATGCGTTGGCGAAGGTGATGCAGGTCGAGCTCGTGCAGGAGCTGATTGGTGTCGGCGTGTCGTTGGCTTGATCGGTCGACGTTGCAGAAGGATCAGCCGCGATCGCCGCGCCAGTGATATGGACACCTGTTGTCGCGTCGATATCGCCGTTGGAGTACACGCTGCCGTTGATTGTCGAACCGCCCGTCATCGAAAAGCCTCCTTCGCCGGCCTGCACGCCGTAATGGAATGAGACATTCGTGTTTCCGATATTGATCGTTGCTTTGACGATGCGCGTCGCAATTGGATTCGTGCTGTTGGGGACGTAGGAGGTCGCTGTGATGCGCTTGTTGCTGCTATCGATGCTGGAAACAGAAATCGTGACCACACCTTCGCCGATAGTGGTCCCCGTCTCGCCCGTGTATGACGCGTTTTGATTGAGTTCGTACACCGCTTTGTCGATACCGGATTCGGCGAGCGCGAGTGCTTGTGTCGACGCCACGATTCTCCGTTCGTTTTTCGCGTAAAACGTCGTGTAACTTAACAATCCCACGCTCGCGATGACGATAACGGTAATAAAGCTCAGCACCATCAGCAAAACATATCCGCGGTTTTCGTATTTCATATTATCGATTACGTAAATAGGATTGTTGATGCAAATGTGATTGCAATGTCTGCCCGTGCACGGTGGATTGTGTGACGACATCGACGTCTATTTTCGTCGCTGAGCTGAGGGACGCATTGTCGTACGTGAGCGATAAATTTGACACATTGTCGGCGAGCGCAACGGTGCCCGTCGTTCGACTACTTCCAGAGCCTGCACTTATTATGCGGTATATCGAGGTACTGGTCGCGTAGATAACCACATAATCGTAGGTGCTACTGATGATGTCGCCAGAGGAGTTGATGGAAGGTACTTCAAATACGACTGTCGTCGAACCGGTCGTGTAAGTCGTCCCGCTGTAGACATACGAGCTCACGATGCTATCGGCTTGTCGAGCAAACGTATCGACACTGCTCACCGTCGCGCTCGTGGACTGTGCAAGATCGATGTACACCTGCTGCTGCGCGTACACGCCCATGTAATTGCTATAGATCGCGACGACCGAAATGCTGCAAAGGGCTGCGATGAATAAGACGACGAGGATTTCGATGATCGTGAAAGCACGAGTCGTCGACGTATTCATTGGAGACCACCAGATTGAGTAATCAATGTCGTGAGCGACATGACTCGTGTCGAGCCACTTGGCGCTTGCCAGCCGACCTGCACAATCACTTGCTTTACCTTCGCGTTGAAATCACTGATTGATGTCGAGGCGGTACTATTCGGAAGTGAACTCAGGAGGGAGTCGCTAAAGGAACCGCTTGCGGGAAGTCCGGCGTAGCCATCATTTCGCAATTCTTCAAGTTTGTGATCAGCAATCTTGAGCGCAATATCTTCTTGGCGTGCGAGGCGCGTCAGAAGTGTGAGATTGAACACGCCGACGAGGAGTATGACCACCGAGCCAAAGACAAAAACAGAAACCAGTACCTCGATAAGTGTGAAGCCGCGTTGTGAGGAGGGAACCCGCATGCATGTGCGCACATAAAAATTGTATCACGCGATCGTGTCGCCGCGCCGAGCAGGAGCGTGCTACAATCGCCCCATGAAATCGCTTGTCGTCGCCAATTGGAAAATGAATCCTGCGAGTTGGCGCGAAGCGAAGGCACTTTTCGAAGCAACGAAAAAGGCCGCGGAGCGCTCAAAAGGAAGTAGTGTCATCGTCGCGCCGCCCGCGGTATATCTTCGATCACTTGCAAAAGGTTATCGCGGCAAAGTCGCGTTCGCTGCGCAGAACGCACACTTTGAAGCGGGCGGCGCTCACACCGGAGAAATTTCCATGCGCGAAGCGCACGATTCGGGAGCGAGTTATGTCATCATCGGCCACGCCGAGCGTCGCGCGATGGGCGAGACCGACGACATCATCAGGAAGAAAATTGCCGCAGCGCTTTCCGCGAAACTCACGCCGATTCTTTGTGTTGGCGAAAACGAGCGCAAAGGCGGCACGTATTTTGAAACAATCCGCGAACAACTGCACACCGCGCTTGCCGATGCAGGAGCACGCGCCGGGAAAGTGATTGTGGTCTACGAACCCTTGTGGACCATCGGCAAAGACACGACGATGAGTCCAAGTGCAATGCACACGATGAGCATTTTTATCCGCAAAACGATTGTTGATCTACACGGAGAAGTTGGTCACCGAGTGAAGATTTTGTACGGCGGTTCCGTGAACGATAAAGATGCCTCGCCAATGCTGCGCGAAGGCGACGTGAAAGGATTTCTTGTCGGCCGCGCATCAATCGACGCACGCGAATTCGCACTTCTTCTCGAGTCTCTCGACGCGTCTGCATGAAATGTGTCGATGCACTGAAGCCAGAGGAGCTGAAAGAGAAGCGTGTTTTTTTACGAACGAGCCTCAATCTTCCCATCGCTGCTGATGGAAGCGTGGGCGACTTGTTTCGATTGAAGCGAGGCATGCCCACTATTGAGTTTCTCGTTAAAAACGGGGCGCGTGTCATCATCGTTGGCTATTTGGGACGAAAAGGTGATTCCATGCGCCCGGTAGCCGAGGCGTTGATGAAATATGCGCCGAACATAAAAATGTATTTTTTTGGTACTGATTTCGAGCAAGCGCCGATGCAGTCAAATGCGTTGAAAGATGGTGAATGTCTCATTCTCGAAAGTACCCGCCGTAATGCAGGCGAAGAAGCGAACAACACTGATTTTGTGAAATTGCTTGCGAGCTGTGCGGATATATTCGTCGATGACGCATTTGCGGAAGCGCATCGCGATTACGCGTCAAATGCAGGTGTTGCGAAATTATTGCCATCGTATGCAGGATTACTCTTGCGCGATGAAATAAAGGCGCTCGATGCAGCTCGAAAACCGATAAGTCCGTCGCTCGCAATTCTCGGCGGCGCAAAATTTGAGACCAAAGCTCCGTTGATCAAATTACTCCTCGAGAAATACGATCACGTGTTTGTGACGGGTGCGCTCTCGAACGACGTCTTTAAGGCACGAGGATTCCAGGTCGGCCGATCTCTGATTTCTCAAGAGCTACCCGACGCGAGTGTCTTACAGCACCCCCATTTTCTGGCGCCCGTTGACGTCACCGTAGAAGCGGTCGACGGACAAGTGTACGTAAAAAAACCTGACGCACTTGAGGCGACGGACAACATGGTTGATATCGGGCCAGACTCTGTCGCCATGCTTGCCCCTTTGATTGCTGGAGCGAAGTCGTTTCTGTGGAGCGGACCCACGGGCATCTACGAGCGCGGGTTCACCATTTACACGGAACACATTGCTGAGCTCGTCGGTAAAAGTACGGCAAGTAAAGTCATCGGCGGCGGCGATACAATCGCGGCGATCGAGAAATGTGGTGCGCCCGAAGATCAGCTTGGATTTCTCTCGACGGGCGGCGGCGCAATGCTCGAATATCTATTGAAGGGGACCTTGCCGGCGATCGAGGCACTTTCATAATGTAAGCGCGGCGCACTTAGTACGTCTGTAGCATCATGAAACAAAAACTAGCGGGTCTTGCGGTTGCGGGATTGTTGATTTCTCCGTTTGCAGTATCTGCGCTCTCGGTTACCGATATTCAAGTGCAGCTTCAGGCGCTCCTTGCTCGAATTGCGCAGCTTCAGTTGCAACTCCAAATTGCGCAGAGTGCCTCGACCAGTACCACAAGCACAGTGAGTTCAGATGTGGCGACTCCTCGCATCTGTACGCTGCTCGGGCGAAATCTCTCGCAAGGTTCCCGCGGCGATGATGTCACTGCCTTACAGCAGTTTTTACAGACCGATGGCTATCTCTCCGCCAGGGCGACAGGCTACTACG
>CAZOZG010000038.1:0-4978 GCA_964584225.1 uncultured Candidatus Saccharibacteria bacterium
TCACCAGCATCAGCTTGTCCGCGTCCAGTTGAAGTGAATGTGCGGTACGCTGACCGTGACAACGTGTCCAGGTCCCAGTACGTCGGCGATTTTCCGACCGATATCTTCGGCAAATTGTTCAACGACTTTACCGGAGTCGAATTCAGTCATCTCAATGTCGCCGCTGACGACATTGTTGAATCCGTTGCTTCCTTCGATAGTTGGTCGGGAACCGTTGAGATGAGTGAAGAGCGACTCGACGACAGGCTTTTTGTCGTCCGGGACGTTGGAGATCTTGGATACACGCATGAGAGATTCCTTTCTATGACAATGAGCAGAAAGAGCTATGGCGCCTCTGCTCTTGGATTACAAAAACAAAATCCGCCCTCACAGCACAAAAAACTTTGTGCTCTAAGGGCGGATTTCCAAGCTCCGCGGTACCACCTTTTCATTCAAACCGACTCAAATCATAGACATCGGTCGTCCCGATTACGGAGGATGCCGGGTGCTCACTATCGCAAGCGCCAACCGTGCCCCGCGACTATGCTTGGGGCGATTCAGCCCGAATCCCTCATCAGCGTGGCTCTTTGTCTCACTCAATGCGAATGAGAGTACCGACCACTCACGAGGGAACTGAATCAGCGGTGTTCTCTGTAGTTCAGAGTATCGCTCGAGCGATTACTGTCAACGCTTGACTCGCGCGCCACTGTTGATAGCATGCACGCATGAGTCAGCGCTCGATTATCGTGATTATCAGCCCCCGCAGGGGCTTTTCGAGCTGCTAGATTCAAACGAATCAACCGAACTCGAAAGGCCCCGTAGGGGGTCTTTTTCGTTCTCGTTCTTTGAGGAGGTGACATGTCGGATCAACAGCGCGAAGGGGCGAGACTCTTCGCCATGCAGGCATTCGAGCAACAGCTCACGCCTGCAGTATTGGACGCCCTTATAAATAATGAGTCCAAGCGCCGATGGCTTCAGCAGATGCTCGAAAGTGACTGCCTCAAGATCGTGCGTCTTGAAGCTCGTTGGTTGCCCTCTGATGCACCGAAGGTCATCAAATAGCTCTTTCGCGCCCGGGTAAGGAGGTGAACGCCCGAGCCGACGCGCCCGCGAGCATATGCTCGCGGGCGCGATTCTTTTCCACATTGACAGTTTTGCGAGCTCAGTTAGTATCGAGATATGGATCATAGGCAAAACCGGAAAGGTCTTCTCGACCTCCTCCTTACCACCCCTGGTGGAGGTTTTGCTCGTGTCTAGATTCAAAGAATAAATGTAGACACCAGGAAGGCCTCCACTTAAGGAGGTCTTTTTCGTTCTTTGTGCACAGTTCTTTGAGTCACACAAAGAGTCATCAGCAATCTCACACGAAGGAGGCAGCAATGCCACAGACTGGAAATGGAAATGATCGCGTCATAATTTTCGACACGACGCTGCGCGATGGGGAACAATGTCCCGGAGCGACAATGACGTTTGAGGAAAAGTTGCAGGTCGCGGAGATGCTCGATGCTATCGGCGTGGATGTCATCGAAGCGGGATTTCCGGCCAACGGTCCAGACGACTTCCGTGCCGTCGAGGAGATCGCAAAGCGTACGGTTCACGCCGTCGTGTGCGGTCTTGCGCGTGCGCTGCCCGCAGATATCGATGGTGTGGCGGACGCGATCAGGCATGCGCGACGCGGTCGCATTCACACGTTCATCGCGACATCGCCGATGCACATGGCGGAGAAGTTGAAAAAGACACCCGACCAGGTGCTGGAGCTGATTGCGTCGTCTGTTTCCCGTGCGCGCAATAGAATCGATGACGTCGAGTGGTCGGCAGAAGACGCGACGCAGTCTGAGAGAGAGTTCTTGGCACGCTGCGTCGAGACTGCCATCAAAGCGGGTGCGACGACGATCAACATTCCGGATACTTGTGGCTTTACCGAGCCGGAGGAGTACGCAATGTTGATCACGTATCTGCGCGAGACGGCATCGGGTGCGGATGTGATCAGGTTCTCCGTCCACTGCCACAACGACCTCGGCATGGCTGTCACGAATTCACTCTACGGAATTCGTGCCGGTGCACGGCAGGTGGAATGCACCATCAACGGTATCGGCGAGCGCGCCGGCAACGCCGCGCTCGAGGAAATCGTTATGGCGATAAAGACGCGTGAAGATCGCTTTCCGTTCCACACGGGCGTTGTCACGACCGAGCTGACGAAGGCGTCCAAACTCGTCTCGGCAGTGACGTCCTTTCCCGTGCAGTACAACAAAGCAATCGTCGGCAGGAATGCCTTTGCGCACGAGAGCGGCATTCATCAGGATGGGATGCTCAAAAACAACCGCATGTACGAAATCATGCGTCCTGAAACTGTCGGCGCAAATCCCGCGCACTCGCTCGTGATGGGCAAGCACTCAGGAAGCCGTGCCATGAAGGTGACCTTGCAGCGTTTGGGCTACGATGTGGGCGACAATCAACTCGCCGATATCATGGTTCGCTTCAAGGCACTCGCCGCGCGGAAAAAAGAGATCTACGATGAAGACATCGAGGCTCTGGTCAATGAGGAGATTGCGGCTGCACACGATCGTGTCAAACTGCACTCGCTCTCGGTGACAGGCGGGACGAATCCGCCGTATCCCGCCGCGATCGCTCTGCAGATCGATGGTGAGGTATTCCATGGTGATGGCATCAGTCATAACGGATCCATCGACGCTATTTTCGATGCGATTCGTCGTGTGATAGCGCACGAGGCAAAACTCGAGTTGTATCACGTCGACAGTGTCGGCAAGGATTCGGAATCCGAGGCGCAAGCCGAAGTGTCCGTGCGTTTGTCGATACAGGGACGCTCCGCGTCGGCTAAATTTGCCGATCCGGATACGCCGACCGCTTCCGCCAAAGCCTACATCGCCGCACTCAATAAGTTTGTTGCGCGCGGCGTCGTACGGCTGCCCACGGACGCTGATGTTTCGAAGTGACTCCAAGCCCCGGACCGACACGTCGGTCCGGGGCTTTTCTTTATCCACATTGACAGCCGAAGCTTGTTTGATAAGGTCGAGGTATGGAGCGAAATGCTTCACAACTCATCGCAGTCAAGGTTGTCGTCGTTCACTCGGCGGGACTTTCGGCTGCGTAGATTTTCGAAAACAAAGCAGACGTGAGAGGCCCCGCCGAGGGGCCTCTTCTCGTTTGCGCAGTTCTTTGAGGAGCAGAAAGATGGAGATTAAGATGCTTATCACGACACCGGATCCGGAGTGGCCCGGCGATTGCGTGTGCGCGGGGTTACATCCCGACACGCTCGCGCCCGCGATGTTGCGACTGAAGGGACTCGATTGGGATTCGAAGACATGCATACAAGGAGGGCTTGCATACATTCTCGACTCCTTCCAGATGGAGCGACTACGTTGTCTGCGGGCAGACGGTTCTATCGGGGAGTTCACGTGTACTGCGAAGAATGGTCGGTTCACTGTGTTTCTCACAAGCATGAAAAACCCACTCTCACTCACAAAAAGGTGATACATGGTCTGGAGAGCACCGTTCTATCAATGCTCGAGGGCAGAGATGCAATCGATCATTCGTTCACTCGATGGGCTCAATGCCGGATGGGTCTTGGATGCGGAGAAAGCCACTGACTGGCAGTGGGGTCGCATCGTCACAGGGCACAGAGGCGAGGTCGAGCGGATTGCGTACATACGCGATTGCACGCAGAAAGAAAAAGATGCGCTCAACAATCTTCTGTGGACCTCACAAATCGTCATGCGATACAAAGGTGTCAGGGATGGAAGTCCGTGGGCGTTTGCACGCATTGACTAAAAGCCGGCGCGTCCGAAGGCGCGCCGGCACTTCTTTTTGGAATTTTTTGCTCGCACTGTGGTATAACAAGGTATGAAACGAATCGTTGTCGTCCAATCACGCACGAATGAAGGCGATATCACGCGCGAGCGCGCCAATTTCGAGCGCTCTGTCGGCACACTCGCTGAGATCGATTTCCTTTCCGCGCTCGACGAGCGGTTAGCATGGAGCAGCTCCGATGAATTCCTCGCCAATCATGCTGGCGTGATTTTCGGTGGCTCGGCAGATTTTGATTTCGACGGTGGCCGCCCGCAGAAAGATCCGATGCGCATTATGTCGATCATGCTTCTGACGCGTACACGAAATCTCGTCGCCTATGCGCTCCAGCAGAAAATTCCGCTTCTCGGTATCTGCTACGGTCACCAACTCATCGCTAATATGTTTGGGGGCGATGTGCGGCACGACAAAGAGCAAATGAAATTTGGCTCGTACGATGTGAAACTCACCGAAGAAGGGAAGCGCGATGCACTCTTTAAAGATTTGCCGGAGCTGTTCACCGCGCAATACGCACACAAAGATGCGGTCACCGAGTTACCCGAAGGTGCGACGCTCTTGGCGAGCACTGACGGCTGCCGTTTCAGCATCCTCAAGTACAACGAACGCGCGTACACTACGCAATTTCACCCCGAAGTTGAGAAATTCACCCAGCCTGTTACAAATTACAAACCCTCGCCAGAAGCATCAAAGATCGTATCGCTGTGGCTTGAGCGCGTCGTCGCTTGACGCAAAAAGTGGCTTCGTATATAGTGCTCGGACCATCGCTCCTGCCTTGGCCCGCCGAAGTTCCACGAAGTTGGAACGAAGGCGGCCGGTTTGAGTTGGTGTCCCCGACTTCGCCAAAGGCTTCGTCGTGGCAAGCCGAAATATTCGTATGAACTATTTTGGAAGATCGTTGACAATCAAATACGTGAAATTTGGATTCTGTAGCGGAATCCAAGAAAATCGACCAACAAGCCTGTTGGTCGGGTAAGAAACAACACACACAAATTAAGCAAGCAAAAACCCTTCGACATTTGCTAACGCAAATGCTCAGGGTAAACAGTAATTAGTTCGGAAAAAGGAAATATACATTCTTTTGTTCCGTCCATCCTAGAGATATTGAGCAATCAAATCTTTAATTAGAGTTTGATCCTAGCTCAGGGTGAACGCTGGCGGTATGGATAAGGCATGC
>CAZOZG010000039.1:0-4817 GCA_964584225.1 uncultured Candidatus Saccharibacteria bacterium
CGGTCGTGATATCCTGATCGCGCACTTTGAAAATCGAAAGTGTCATCGCCTGCTGAGAAGGTTGTCCGTGAATCGAGATACGAGCATAACTCGTCGCCGCTTGCACGCCATCGGATACGTCGGCAATATCTCGCAGATAAATAACCTGACCGCCGACATTGAGAATCGCGACACTGCCGATATCGGTCACGTTGTTCAAATCACCCTTGAAATCCACGGCGTACGCTACATCGTCGACCGTAATCGAACCAACCGGAAGTGATGCATTTGCCGATGAGATCGCACCGACGACTTGCGAGAGCGAGATACCGAGTCGAGCAAGCTCCTCCTTCCGCACCACGACTTGAATCTCGCGATCACGTGTGCCCGATACCCCGACGCGATTCACGCCGGAGACTGTCTGCAGGTCGTTTTTGACGTCTTCACCAAGCTGTGCAAATTGTGCTGGCGGCAAATCAGCACTGACCGAAATAAGCTGCACAGGCTGATCAGAAAAGTTGACATCGGTGACATTGGGCGCCTTCGCCTCGACTGGAAGATCGGGAACGACTTTGTCGACCTCATCTTTAAGTTTTTGGATCGATCGCGTGAGATCCGCGTTTGAATTGAACTCCGCGACGACTGTCGAGACACTTTCGTCTGAAGAGGACGTGAGTTTTGAAAGGTCCGGCAGGTTCGCGAGGCGTTCCTCTACTTTATTCGTCACCAAACGCTCGACATCAGCAGGCGAAGCGCCCGGAAGCACGATGGTGACGACGCCGACTGGAATCGACACTTCCGGAGTTGACTCCTTTTTGATTTGAATCGCGGCAAACGACCCCCACAACGACAAACCGATGATGACGAGAATCGTGAACTGTCGCTTCTCGATGAAAAAATTCCAAAGCGGCAACATGATGTGCTACTGGAGCGACACTTCTTGGCCGTCCCGTAGTCCGCGCGCGTCCGTCACGATTTGCATGTCTGAGGTAAGGCCATCTGTGACCGTGACACGATCGCCCAAGAGAGCGCCGAGCGTCACGGTGTGAGCCACGAGGAGATGCGCGTCGTTGACGGTGAAGACAACGGAATTATCAGTGCCAACTTTAATTGCTGAAATGGGAATGGTGAGCGGTGTGGAGCTCGCGGTGGTCGTCATGGTGTGCTCTCTCGGGATCGATGCGAGGACCGACTGACCGTTGATGAGCGAATTGTCGACGCGCGACACGCCGATGCGCACTTCGATTTTCTTGGTGATCGGGTCGAGCGCGGGCGCCACACGTGTGACGACACCCGTTGCGCCATCCTCGAGAATCACATTTTCTCCGACGCGAATGTCACTCGCGTCTTGTTCGGTCACATATGCAATGACTTCGAGCGCACCGTTGTTGGCGACTGTGAGGACCGGCGTTGTCGCCTGCACGTAGTCGCCACGCTCCAGTGAGAATGAGTTGATAGTGCCCGAAATCGGCGCTCGAATAATTGCCTTTTCAAGCGCAGCTTGCGCAGCAGCGAGCGCCCCTTGTGATTGCTTCAGCGCCGCTTGCGCTGCGGCGATGTCTTCGCTCTGCGCGCCCGCGACACCCTGCTGGAGATTTTTGTCTGCGGTCGCGAGCCCTTGTCGTGCGGCTGTGATAGATGAAAGGGATCCGTTGATCAATGTGCGCGCCGTCTGCGCCGCAGACACGTAGCCCGCGATCGTCGAAGCTGAAAAATCGTTCGTCGGAATACCCGTGTTGAGCGCCGCAATTAAGGTATCCAAAAAGTCGCGCACCGTCCGCACCTCGGTCTCTGTCGCCGTGAGTTCAGCCATGAGATCGTCTGAGGTCGACAGGTTCGTGCTTTTGCCCGACTCGCGCGTAAGCAGAGGCCCGAGCTGTGATCGATCGTTCTCGGCGTTGATCTTCAGCTGGGAATTCGTGGTCTGAATTTTGAGGCGTGGAGAATTCGTATCGACATTGTCGAAAAAAGCGTCCGTCGTGCCGCGTACGGCTCCGTCGACCGTTGCGTATGTGGACAAAAGCGTATTGACCGCACCCGATTTCGCGGCATCGTCGGCCGCCTGAAGAATTGCGAGCTGCTCGCTTCGTGTGCCGCCTTCTGTTTTGTTCAATGTCGCTTGCGCGGCATCAACGGCGCCTTGCGCTTGCAGAACAGCAGCGCTCTGTGCTGAGTGTTCAAGTTCTGCCACCACTGCACCCGCGCCTACCGCGTCACCAAGCGCGTGATACACAGCAATAACTTGCCCGCTGGATTCGGCACGTACGGTTGCCTCCGACGTTGACTGCACCGTCCCGACAATCGAGAGCGGCGCCACATCGGCACTAAGATCGGCAACACTTTTGATTTGTACGCTGCGAATTGGAGGTGGAGGTGGCGCTTCGACGGCGCCTTTCAAGAAAGTCTCGGCAAAGCCTCCACCGATGATGATGACGAGGACAACGGCGACTATCTTTCCCCAACCGAAACGCGCTGCCCATGAAAGCAGCGCCTGCGCGCGACCTTGCAACCAATTCATGCAATTACTGTAACATATTTTCTCGAGTTTGTCTGTGCCACGGTCAGTGAGATTTCTTCACGAGGACGCGAACTGCGATGACGGTCGTGATGGGAACCGCAAGCACGAGACCGATAGAGCCTATGATGGTGCGGACAATCTCGGTCGCAAAAATCTCTCTGTTGAGAGCGATCTGGATGGAATCCGTGCCAAATCCGTAAAACAGCAAAAGAAGGGGCAGTGCGGCGCCTACGTACGCGATGGCGAGCGTGTTGACCAAGGCACCGATATGCTCGCGACCGATTCGAAGTGCGCGTCGGTACACTTCTATTCGAGAAAGATGCTCGCCAGCCGAAGCGAGTTCTTCCACGGCGACTGCCTGCCCTATCGACGCGTCGTACAAAATTCCCAACGAACCGATGAGAATTGCGCTGATCAAGAGTCCGGCAAAGTCGATTTTCCCCTGTGTGTCGATGTTTAGATACGTCGTCTCTTCTGTATTAAATCCGGAGAGATGGGCGAACGGGACTGCACCGTACGCAAGAAGACCGGTGACCAGAATCGTCGCGATCATGCCATACACAGCTGTGGTCGTCGTTTTGTTGAAACCATGCGTCACGTAGGAACCGACCACGACGATAATGGATGCTACTCCCATCGAAACGACGACGGGCGGATAGCCGTGCAGTATGCCCGGCAGTAGTAGGAATGAAATACAAAAAAGACTGGCGGCAAGTGCGAGAAGCCCGCGTGCGCCTTGTGCTCCGCCGAGGACAAGTACGACTGCGACGAAGAGCAAGCCGAGTAGCGCGAGCTGCGGCAGGCGATACGCGTCCTCGACGGTGTAATAATCTGTGCCGTCAAGCGCATTCATATCGTGCATCAGATAAAAGACCTGACCCGGGGTCATACCGAGATAGTCATTTTCTACTGTCACCGTTTTTCCTTTTTCGGGGCCGTCGAGCACTTGTACATCAATTGTTTGATAGGTGCTCTCTACGTTGGTACCCGGCACATTCTTCTGTGTGCTTGAAGCGACGTCCAACACTTTCGCTTTCATCGTTAGCACAGTGTCCGGCTCGACAGTGCCCTGTGCCCACGTGTAAAAAGGACAGAGAAAGGTGACCACGCTTAGCGTGAAAACTATCACACGCTTCATGCATCTACTATAGCAATTCATCCGGCGAGATGTATAACCGCAAAAAGCGTTGCCATACCGGCAACTGTCGCAATGGTGGTCCAGCGCTTCGGGTGGGTATGGTGGCTTTCCGGCAATAAATCGCTGGCGCCGATATAGAGAAAAAAACCGGAGAAGAGCGCGAGCAAAAGTCCGAGGCTCGATTCGGACACAGAGAAAAAGAGCGTGACCAGGACACCGACAACCGGTGCGGAGGCGTCGACCATGAGCCAGCGGAGCGCGCGCGAGCGCGCTCCGCCGTTTTTCAATATCATGTTGACCGTGTTGATGCCGTCAGAAAAATCGTGTGCCAAGACAGCCGCTGCTACGACGAGTCCGATTACGGGAGAAACTTTGAACGCGAGACCGATGCCGAGACCGTCGAGAAAACTGTGGAACGAAAGTGTGCCCGCGCCCCAGCGTCCGCGCGTGGCAGCGCCGTGCTGATGGAGGTCGTCCTCGTGATGTCGATGAAGAATGATGAGGCGATCCAGCACGAGGTACGTGGCAAAGCCGAGTGCGATGATGGATGTCACAAATGCCGGCTCATGATCGGCCCCGACGAGTTGAATCGCTTCCGGCATAAGATCGAAAAACGCAACGCCGATGACGGCGCCGGCGCTAAATCCCAAGATCAAGTGCAGCCGATCTTTCAGATGCAGCGCGAACCAGCCACCGCACATAGTGGCACAAAACGCTGCGAGCCCGATAAGTATGACCATGACTTCACCATCCTACACACCCGACTTCAAAATTGCAAGTATCTTGCGTTTTGGGGATCAATGATTACAATGTACGAATGCGAGCTATGAAGTTTGGGAAACGCCGCTACAGAGGGGCAAACCGAAAAGAATTGCAGGCCGCGCTTCGCGATCGGGGTTTTTACTCGACAGAGGGCCGACTCGAGTTGCTCGCGCTTCTCAAAAAGGAGCCCACTCCGCTCTCCGTCCCTGCTATCGCAGGTCGCCTTGGTGTACAGCTCGACGAGGTCAATGTGTACCGCGCCCTCGAAGCCCTCACCCGCAAAGGCGCTCTTGCCCGCTCCGATATGCGCCGCGGCGGCGCATACTACGAATATGCGCACGGCCATCACCACCATATTGTGTGCAACTCCTGCGGTACCAGCCCGATCCCGAGCCGCGCCCGCCGGTAGGGCGGCAGCGC
>CAZOZG010000040.1:0-4715 GCA_964584225.1 uncultured Candidatus Saccharibacteria bacterium
CAACCCGAGTTGGTTAATCCGCCTGCTTGGCGGGTCCAAAAGGTCATGACTTGCTCCTATTGTAGGGGACAACGGCTGTACCGTATCCGGCTGGACTATGGCACAGACAAAGGGTTTGATCAATCAGCTTGGTTTGTTCTCGAGGGAACGGAAGCAAGCGACGGTGAGCTCGGCTTTGATGGTGCCATGTGGGTCGTAGCCCTCCAGTTTCGCGTACTCTGGACGGAAGTCGTCGATTGCCTTCACCGACGGATCAATCGTGATCGTCGGGAAGGGTCTTGGCTCACGAGCTAGCTGCTCTTTCGCCGCAGTGAAATGATCTTCGTATATGTGCACGTCGCCGAAGGTATGGACGAATTCGCCAACCTCTCGTCCGAGAATGCGCGCAACGATATGGGCGAGCAGGGCGTAGCTTGCGATATTGAACGGAACGCCGAGGAAAATATCGGCGCTGCGCTGGTAGAGCTGGAGCGAGACTTTTTCGTTTTTAATATTCATCTGGTACATGTTGTGACAAATGGGGAAGTGATTTACTTCTTCCGGCTTTGCCATCATGTAGAGATACTCTGGATTCCATGAAGTCACGATTGCGTTGTGGCAGCCGGGGTCGCTCCGGAGCTCGTCCACCGCCCACATGAGCTGGTCGATTGTGCGGCTGCCTTTTGCAGGCCAGCGGCGCCACATTTCGCCGTAGATGTGTGGCAATTCCCCGTGCTCTTTTGCGAACGCTTCGTCGCTTTTGATTTTTACGACGAATTCGTCTTTCGTCATCTCCGGCCACATTCCTTTTTTCGCGTGCTCCATGTACACGCGGTATGGATAGTCGTCCCAAATGTGCACGTCGTTGTCGACCAAATATTTGATGTTACTCTGACCAGACATAAACCAATACAGCTCTTGGAGTACCCCTTTCCAATAGACGCGTTTGGTCGTCAGCAACGGGAATCCTTTCGAGAGATCGAAACGAATTTGTCGGCCGAAGAGGCCGTAATGAGCTTTGCCGTGGCCAGCGTCGACCTGCCGATCGCCCTTTTCGATACACTCGCGCATCAGGTCGAGGTATTGGTATTCGGGGTGGCGGTCCATACTATTTGGTTTTCGCGGCGCGGCGCGCAGAAGCGCGCCGCGCTTTTGCGGGTGCGAAATGTTTCCAATTGTCTTTGGCGAAACGGCCGACGCGCTTGTAGTTACGCTGCGGCGGCGAGGAAAGTTTCGAAAACGTAATCTGCGCGATTTCCATGCCCGGACGCAAGATAATCGGAATGTTACTCTGATTCGTAATCTCAAATGTAATGTTGAGAAAATGGCCGGGGTTGATGATGCCGGCGGTGTTGTGAATCATGAGACCGATTCGAGCGAGCGATGATTTGCCGCCGACTTGTATCAAGTAGTGATCCGATCCGAAAAACTCTTTTGAAAGCCCGAGTACAGAAATTCCGGGGTGAAGAACGAATTGTTCGCCATCGTCGACGACCTTCTCTGTCGTCTTCGCGTAGATTTTATTTGCAGGATCGATGAAGTGCGTGCTCGATGCGTCGTTCTCGACGAATTTGTTGCCGAGCAGGATATCGTAACTCGCGGGTTGCAACCTGAGCTCGGTAAACGGGTCCAGCACGATCTCTCCGGATTTCACTGCTTTGACGATGTCGGTGTCCGATAAAAACATATCTCTATTCAATCACAAAAATCTTGTCTGTCCCATAGTACTCCGGCCAGTGGGCGTTGTAGAAAGCAAACATGCGCTCTAATCGAGGCTGGGGGAGCTCAGCGACTGCGAGAGCCTGCATGAGGTTGCGGATATCGTGGCGCGCCTGCTCGATTTTCGCCTCTTCCTTCACGACACTTTCAAATTCGGCCAACCATCCATAGCCGGCGTTTTTGTCGAGGGTCACGTTGATGCCTTTGCAGCTGTATTCTTCACGTTCGCGCGACCATTTCGCTTCGTATGAAAAGCCAGCCGAGACGACGAGCGAGTCAAGTTGCTTCAGAGAAAGCGGCACCTTCTCTTCGAATTCCATGCGTGCGACGCCATTGGCACTCGTGTCGTCACCGACAGATGCTTTGACGACGATAAGTACCTCTCCGTCTTTGTCGCGCGAGCGCACCGAGAAACTTTTAGCGCGTTTTGCGAGATCTTGAAGCCGGGCGAGCGCATCTTCAGAAAGATGCGGTTCGATCGCGTCGACTAATTCAGCGAGCGCACCGTCTTTGAAGTAATGGTTCAGTTGTTTGTTCTTCGAGGTGAGTGTGCACGCGGGGTCGAGCGCCTTCATCGCCTTTCGGATCTCTTCGGCTCGCGAGGCGTCTCCGAGCAGTGACTTCACCTCGACCTCGTAGGTTTGCGACATAGTTCTGAGAAGGACAGTATAATGCACAGATGAACCAGCCTCCAATCGTGATCGTGGTCGCAATGGGGAGAAACAGAGAACTCGGGAAAGACGGCAGGCTTTTGTGGCACATTCCTGAAGATTTGCAGCGTTTTAAACGGTTGACGAGTGGTCACCCCGTGATACTCGGGAGAAAGACTTTCGAATCAATCGTCGGCTATCTGGGGAAACCGCTTCCAAACCGGACCAACATCGTGGTCACGCGTGATCCAGCGTGGACGCACGAGCAGGTCGTCGTCGCGCGCAGTCTCGAAGAAGCGCTCGAAAAAGCCCGCGCACTCAATCCCGCCGAGATCCACGTCGGTGGCGGGGCACAAATTTACGAACAAATTCTTCCGCAAGTTGATAAATTATTCCTGACGTTGGTCGAAGACGAGCCTGCTGCCGATACATTTTTCCCCGAAGCAGTCTCGCAATTTACAAAAATCGTGGGTGAGGAATTGCGCGAGCACAACGGCCTCACATACCGCTGGCTAGATTTGGAGCGTTAAAATGAGGGAAAGGGTACTTCCTAAAATGCATCTCAGCATGCTCCTGTAAATTACCCAATTGGGTAATTTACAGGAGCAGTCTATTTTCGCAGCTTCAAAACGAAATGTCGCTGTCATCAACGCAGACTCCGCAGTACCTTCAGATACAGATCCTCGACGATTTTTTGCTGCGCCCGGCCGGTTTTCACATAATGGTCGAGTCCCGGCGCGGCGTTGACCTCAAGAATCCAATACGTATCTGGCGCGTTCCTGATGTCGCCGTCGACCATAATGTCGACGCCACAGAGCCGCAAGCCCATATCACGAGTAAGTCGAATCGCCAGTTTTTTAAAGTCAGGATGAATCGGCTTTGTCACATCGATTGCGTCGCCGCCGCTTGAAAGATTCGCGTTATCTAGAAGAAAAACCCGCTGTCCTCGCTCGGGGACGGACCGAAGCGCGAGTCGCTGCAAACCGAGCTTGTGCGCGATCCGGATGTCGTCGAGTTTAATGCGTGTATCGCGTTTGGAAGAATCAAATTGACGCTGCTTTTTCCGCAGGAGTCGCTCGATACTCGAAGAACCATCACCGACGACCGAGAGAGGAATTCGCAAGTACGCAGAAATCACGGTGTTGTCCAAGACAACGATGCGATAATCGCGCCCGCGTATGACGCGCTGCACGAGGGCGATATCGTCATTCTTAAAAATCGAGCGGATTGCGCGAAAGAATTGTTTCCTTGTGTGCACGAGGAAGACGCCAGTGCCGTGACTGCCGCTGTTGGGCTTCACGATCACCGGTAAGCCGAGTGCACGTGCATACCGGTAGCCCGCGTCTGCGTTATTTTTTGAGCCAATTTTCTCGCAGTGTTTGTCTGAATAGAATGCTTTGCCGGGTACGGTCGGGTAGCCCATCTCGTGCATGAAGAAATTCGCATAATCCTTGTCGGTTGCAACATCTGATGCGCCCACAGGATTGAGATCGAGCGTATTGTAGCGGAAGTAGCGTCGGACAGGCGCTTTTCTGCCGCGCTTCGGGAAAGTGATTTGCCCGACGACGCGCCAGCGCGGCTCGATCATCACCGTCGCACCGAGTCGCGGCGCGAGTTTTTCGAGAAGAGACCCGAGAATGGCGCTCTCATTTTTGCGCTTCATCCGCGCAGCATACTGCCACGCCACCCAAAAGAGAAGCGCCCCGGCGGGGGCGCTTTGCAGGTTCGGGTCTCGACGGGAGCGGAGGGCGCTCGATAATCTTGAGCCACCCACGACCTTTGAAACAGAGGGTTTCGCTACCTCGGATGGTATGTGCACGAAATGTGATGTGCAGTCGATCTTTCGTCTCTCGCTTGGAATAGCTGAGACCGACTAATTCGCCCGAGAACTTTTTGATTTCAAGTCGAACACCATCTTTTTCGAATGTGTGCTCGACTTTCATTTTGCGACGCACACATTGGTCGTCGAAGCCGCCCACGCCGTATGCATACACGCACAGACGCTTATGCTCACCGACACCGCAGACGCGGCAACGACCAGACTGCGTTGGCGTAAAAAGCGGTCGCGGATCAGCGCGACACTCTTTCCCAGGTGCGATCTTGTCGATCGCTTGGTCGGTGAAGGAAAGCACGAAGAACGGTCCGAGCTGCACTGCAGGATCTTTCCGCAATTGCAGCGGCTCTTCTGCCATCGTAGTCGTCGCGAAGCTCGCAACTAGTGATATGAGGATGAGTAGTCGCATCGAGGAACTCCATCTGATTTTCCCAGCTGCGCGAGAGGTTATCACGGACGCATTTCTCGCGCTACTGTCAAGATTTTGACCACTTTCCTCCTCGAGCGCGTGGTAGTATCATGCGACATGACGC
>CAZOZG010000041.1:0-2466 GCA_964584225.1 uncultured Candidatus Saccharibacteria bacterium
AAACGGTGCGCTCAACGCGCGTTTAAAACCAAACCAATGAAAACGAGCAGCTAAAGTTCCTTCATTCGAACGATGCTTTTCACTGTCGTAATCGCAGTGCTCCTCTTGAGCAGTGTCGCGCACGCGGATTGCCCGAGCGGCAGTGGGCTCTGTAACCCGCTTGCGAGAGAGTACAGCTCGATTCCGACCTTTATTCAAGGAGCCCTCAAGGCGCTTGTCGTTATTGCCCTGCCGATCATCACGTTCTTTTTCGTCTACTCGGGGTTCATGTTTGTCATGGCGCGTGGCAACGAAGCACAGCTCACCAAAGCTCGGAAAAATTTTCTCTATGTCGTCATCGGCGCTGTCCTTATTCTCGGCGCGTGGATTCTTTCGCAACTCATCGCGGGGACGGTGAGCCAGCTTACCAACATCCAGTAGTCTGTGGGCGGGGAGAGACTCGAACTCTCAACCCTTGCGGGACATGGTCCTAAGCCATGCGCGTCTACCAATTTCGCCACCCGCCCGTCTCGGTATCCTATCACTGACGAAGCGCGCCGGCATCAATCGCTTGGTAGGTAACGCGTGAGATGTCGGCAATGACGTGCTCGAGGGTTTTGAAATCATCGCCCTGCGTCATGATGCAAATACCGTACGGCGTGTGTGGGTAATATACGATGCCGCAGTCGTGGAGTTCGTGTGTCGTTGAGACGACCGCGCCGGTAGAAGCATTTTTTGAGACGACGGAACGCTCGCCGAATTTGTGAGAGACGGGCATGCCGGGGGGGACGCCCGCGACAATCCCTTGTGTAAAGGTTGTACTGGAAAGCATCTCGAGCGCATCTTGGGAGCGTGCGCGGCCGAGGTAGGTCGCATTGTAGAGAATGCGGAAGAAACGCATGTAATCTTGCGGCGACACTGAATCGCTGTTTTCATCGAGCGCTGGTGGGACGCCGAAATTGTTGAAGACGTCGTTGAGTGTCGCCGCAGACGCGTGGTTTTGGAGCACCTGCAGCGCATTGTTGTCGGACTGCGTAATCATCGCTTCAAGGAGCTCCTGCACGGTGTATGAGCCCGCTGCGAGCCGCGCCGTGGGCTTGATGATCTCATTGTCATTCGCATCTGGCGTAGTTGAGAGCGTGTACGTGGTGGTGAGCACGTTCGCGTTGGTTTGAAAATCTTTTAGGTACGTGATAAGAATCGGCACTTTCATGAGACTCGCGGGCGCGAATCGGTCGTTTTGGTTGACGCCTGTCCACTTCCCGCTGTCCATCAAGCGAATGTATACCGAGACGCGTTTGGCCTCTCCACTTTTTATCAAACTCGTCGTTTCCGATTGCAGTTTTTGCTGCAGCGCGCCGAGCGAGGGCGAGGGCGTATCTTCCGAGATATCACAGCTCAAAAGGGGGTTGATGTACTGATAGCCGCCTTGCCGTGTCATTGAATCGGTGCTGTCGGCGGCGGCCGCTCGCGCGGATATTGTTGATGAGGCCACCCATCCGCCGGCGAGCCCGAGTACGCATCCGCACACAAAAAGCGCGAGCGGGTGCCGCAGTAACTTCATGTGCCAATAATACACCCCGTGGATGAAGATGTTCCAGTGGAAGTCCTGTCGTGACCCTGCCTCGCTTGTTTTGCCAACAGGCAAAACATGCATTCGTCTCGGGCCTCTCGAAAAAGACTGGCGCGGGCCAGTCTTTTTCGTATCGGTCCGCCCTCTGGTACGAAATCGGAACAAGATTATTAAAATGAAAGCCGCCGTTCGCTTTCGCTACTAGGCGGCATCTTGAGACAGTTACCTTAGGCAGCCCTTTTTCGTTTTTGCTTTATCTGTTCCTTCACTTTGACCTCGTCAGCTGTTTCGTACAGCTGAATCGGAACAATGTAGCCGCTCTTACCGTCCTTTGTCAGAAAAAGAACGGGATGTGCTCGACCACGAGACCCCCATCCACCTTGAAATTGTTCTAGGTGCTCGGTGGCCGCGAGTGCGATATTCTTTGAGGTAAACAGGTTAAATTTGATGGCGTCCGAGTTCGACATCATGCTGCCGCCGTCCTGATCGGTAATGAGGGCCCATCTGATCTCAAGTTTTGCTTTCAACAAATCAGACCGGAGCCGCTCGAGAGCCGTCGGGCTTGTGGCAAACTCTATCGGAACTATATAAGAATCGCTTGGAATTAATCTTCGTTTTCCCACGAGCATCTCCTTCGGTGCGTTGCTGGACTGCGCGGCACTATGCCACACGAATATAAAAATTGCGAGTCCGCCCAGTAGGAATTTCTCCCTCTACTAAAAATCCACCGTCGCGGATTTTTGTCTGGGCACCGCCTCGCGCCCGCGCGTACTCGCGCGGGGCCCGCTCCGGCGTTCGAATCCTACACACACGTACGTGTGTGTGGCCGGACTTTGCTTTGCAAAGTCCGCCCAGTAGGATTCGAACCTACGACCGTTCGCTTAAGAGGCGACTGTTCTACCAACTGAGCTATG
>CAZOZG010000041.1:2476-4443 GCA_964584225.1 uncultured Candidatus Saccharibacteria bacterium
CCGTCATTTTCGAGAGCGGTAGTTAAGCGCTGGAGGATCGAAATGAACGTGAGCGCTCATTTCCTCCGATGACCCGCACATACGCACCTATGAGCGGATTTCGAAGATTGTACACGAAAAAAGCAGTCTGCGAAGTCATAAAAAGTATCTCCCGGCAGTTTCCTGCCGGGAGATGATGTGATTCAAACAAGACGAAGAACGTGTGCTGAGATCGATGGCTAGGTCGTCCGACCGAGCCGCTCGAAATCGGAGACGGGGATGCCGTAAGCCCAGGCGTCGTCTTCGTTCTCTGCGAGTCGAGCTGCTTCTTCGGCCGCCGCGACGTTTGGATACAGTGCGAACGTGACTTGGCCGTCGAGCGAGATGTTGGACACCTCTTCCTGCTTGACGCCGCCGGGGAAGCCGGGCGTGTTCACGAGATCCGGATCGGTGATCGTGTACGTGGTCAGCCGTTTCATCATGCCGACCGATTCCTTGAACTCGTTATAGCCGAGCCGCAAGATGTCGTACTTGCCGATACCGAGGAGCATAGCGATCAGGCTCTTGGTCTCATCACGAAACGGCTCGCTGAACGTCGGCACGACGCCGGCCGGGACAAATTTCGCCATCATCGAATTCAGATATTCCGAATGCCACAGACCGCTGATGCCGGGAATTGAGACGCCCACGAAGAGCTTGACCCTGCGAGCATAGGGGGTGATCTTCATGTCAGCGAAGCCGTTCACGTCGCTCGTGTGAACGAGTGTCACGTTGGGATCCGCCGCAATTAAGCCGCGGAGCGCTTGAAGAATTTGGGCCATCTTCCACCTCTCTGGTTGCGTTAAGATCAATGCTTGTCGAAAAGACAAGTCCCGGGCACGCTACTATAGAATTGCCCATATGTCAATAGCGTGTCGAAATAAGCTCGGACGCGGTTCTCATGCAAAACGAGAGTGAATTTTCAATAAAAAAACGCGGCGGAGGTGGTCCTCCGCCGCGGGTTCTTGTTGTCTGCATCAGGCCGGAGCTGTCGCCGGCGTTGCATTTTGAAGCGAAAGCTGGATCTTCGCCGCCTTCCGGCGACGTCTGAGCTTGTAACCGAGAAAGCCCCAATACGCGACGAGAAGTCCGATGAGCAGACCTGCGCATTCGAGCACAAAGTTCACGTGATCGGTCGTCTGCGTCAGCAAATACCCGAAGCCGATGATCGCCACGACGGCAATGAGTCCGATAACCAGTGGATCGCTGCTGTCTTTTGCCGGAGCCAAATTCTCTGCAGCTTTGCTCGCGGCATCCACAAGGTAGCGATCGGGCGATTCGAGGTTTCCGATCAGGTCGTGAAGCACCTCACGAGGATTTCCTTCGCCGTTGTGTACCTTCACGCCGACGAGATATTCGATGTGATGGCCGTTGTCGCTTGGATCGTCGACGACATACAACCTGACTTTGTCGAAGTGATCGAGCGCTTCGTTGATGACCGCCCGACGCGCGAGCGGCAGACACGAGAAGATCGCGCTCGGCGACCCACCATCAGAAGCTCTCCATTGGCCGCGAGAATTGAACGTCGCCTTGTACGTTGCCGCTGTCAGCAGCAGCGTACGAATGTGCCCATTGAGGGGCGCTTTGTCGAGTTGTTGCATCAGAACTCTCCTCTTTTTTGATGCTTGTGTGAACCGTATTTCTTTCTAGTCCGCAGAGACTAAATCATCTCTTTCCTTTTGAGTCAATTTTTCGTGCCGGGACTCGGATAGGCGCTCGCTCGTCGCTCCTCGCTCCGCTTAGCCATGCTCGCGCGACCCGTTTTTACTGAACGGGCACCCCGCGCTCACGTTCGAGTCCCACCTCGGCGCACACTCTAATCGCCGGAAGCCTCGCTTCCGACTCAAGAGTGTGAGTGCAGAATACTTGAAATAGCTCGAACCAGCCGCGCCGCCCCCCCCGGCGGCGCAAAACCCCCCCAGGAAAACGGCCCGGCGACGCCGCCCCCC
>CAZOZG010000042.1:0-3672 GCA_964584225.1 uncultured Candidatus Saccharibacteria bacterium
TGCTCTTCGCCGACGATCTCTGGCGTCAGCGCAGTTGAACCCGACTCGAGTGGATCAATCGCCGGATAAATACCGAGTGACGCGAGCGCGCGTGAAAGCACGATCGTGGAATCGAGGTGCGAGAACGTCGTCGCGGGAGCTGGGTCTGTGAGGTCGTCGGCAGGTACGTAAATCGCTTGCACCGATGTGATCGAACCTTCTGTCGTGGAGGTAATTCGCTCCTGGAGAAGTCCCATTTCTTCCGCGAGCGTTGGCTGGTAACCCACCGCGGAGGGTACACGGCCAAGAAGCGAGGAGACTTCTGATCCTGCCTGCACAAAACGAAACACGTTGTCCATGAAAAAGAGAACGTCTTTCCCGCCCTCATCGCGAAATGCCTCTGCCATCGTGAGACCGGATAGTGCGACGCGCGCACGGGCGCCCGGTACTTCGTTCATTTGGCCGAACACGAGCGCCGTTTTTTCCAACACGCCGGAGTCTTTCATTTCATGATAGAGATCATTGCCCTCGCGCACGCGCTCGCCCACGCCGGCAAAAACGGAGTAGCCGCCGTGCTCTGATGCAACGTTGTGAATCAATTCTTGAATCAAAACTGTCTTCCCTACGCCAGCACCGCCGAAGAGACCGACCTTGCCACCTTTGATAAAGGGCGCAAGAAGATCGACTGCTTTGAGACCGGTTTCAAATACTTCCGCTTTCGTCGACTGGCGCACGAATTTGGGCGGATCCTGGTGAATTGCGAGCTTCTTCGTGTTGCCGGGCAATGCTTCTTTGCCATCAATTGGCTTTCCCACGACATTGAACATGCGCCCGAGCGAAGCTTGCCCGACAGGGACAGAGATCGGTGCACCAGTGTCTGTGACTTCAACATCACGCGGCAGGCCTGCCGTGTCACCCATTGCAATCGTGCGAACACGATTCAAGCCAAGGTGCTGTGCGACTTCAAGCGTGAGTGTCTCACCCTTGTGGCGCGTGTGAAGCGCATTTTTGATTGGCGGCAAACCTTCATCAAATTTAACGTCAACAACCGGACCAATGACCTGCGTAATGATTCCTTTGCTCATAGATTGAAAGGATTATAGCCACTTTTAACAAAATTTCTAGTCGGGTTATAGAGAGGTTCCGGTAACGCATTCCAATCAAACCATCCCCAGTCACCTATTTCTTGTTCGGTCGTGACAGGAATTCCGCCATTCCAATTCGCAACAAAGTACAGCGTAAGCCAGTGCTGATCGAATATGTCGTCAACGTAGGTCATAAATTGCGTCTTCTCGAGGTCTAATCCGGTTTCTTCTTTCGTTTCTCGCTTCGCAGCTAATTCTGCTGGTTCACCGGGTTCGACTGCACCACCTGGCGGGCACCATGTATTTTCTCCAAACCCAATCTTCCGACGTTTACCAAGAAGCACCTTACCGTCTTTCAAAACCCAAACTCCAACGCCCACCCGAGGCTTATCCATATCTAACGCATCGCCTCGATGCCTGAGGTGATTTCAGAAACTTCGCGAGTGATCGCGGCTTGGCGCACTTTGTTGAAGACGCGCGTCAAATCCTGCGCTTTTTCTTTGGCTTTATCGGTGGCATTTTTCATAGCAACCATACGCGCTGAGTGCTCAGATGCTTTCGCTTCGAGAAGCGCATGAAGAACCGCGATATTGAGGAGTTTGGGCAATAGCTCGGCGAGGACGGTGTCGGCGTCCGGCTCGATGTTGTACGTCGTCGGGCGATGCTCCTCGGGATTGCGCTCGCGAGGTGCGTAGCGACCTTTCGCGGGCCGAATGTGCGCCACCATATGCGCGATCATTTCTTGTGTAATCGGCACAATCTGCCGAATCCCCGCCTCTTGCTCAAAGGTCGAGAGAAAATTCTGATATGCGACGACGCAACTCGCGATCTCTCCTGCGCTGTGCAATTCGATAATCTTATCTGTGACTTTGCGCATATCTGTCTCGATCACATTGTCACCAATATTTTCAATCTTAAGGCGGACATCGTAGCCGCGCGACGCGAAGAAATCGCCGCCACGACGCCCCACCGCGAGTATGATCACATCTTTTTTCTGAAGATTGCGCGACGCAATTTCCCGCTCAGCTGCCTTCACGACCGCGCTGTTTAATGAGCCTGCGAGACCTTTGTCACTCGTGATGATAACGAAACAGGTCTTCCCAGAGCGCTCTTGAAGGAGCGGATGGACTTTTACTTCGCTCGCGCCAGAGATGCGCTCAAGAATCGAAAGTGCAGCGGCCGCGTAGGCGCGCCCAGTGAGTGCCCGCTCTTGCGCCTTGCGCATTTTGACAGCTGAAACTGCCTCCATAGCGTGCGTCACCGTTCCGGTCTTTTTGTAGGAAAGAATCTTAAGTTTTATATTTTTGAGCGCGGCCATACTTATGCGTACAAACGTTCGCGATATTTCTCGAGAAAGTACGGAAATTGTGAATGCAAGGGCTCGGGAAGCGAACCGAATGGAAACCACGCGACATCATCGAGTTTGTGGGGCTCACCATTTTTTGCTTTCGACGAGTCGACTAATACTTTGAAATCGAGCGCAATCCAATGTGTCTGCGTGCCCTCATGTGTGCGATGAACGTCGCGATAGCCCAAAAATTCTTGTTCGAGTATGTCCGTGCAATACTCCTCCATAATCTCTTTGCGCAACGTGTCTTCGATTGAGTCGCCAAATTCGAGTCCTCCGCCGCCCGGGTCCCATGTCCCCTGCTCGTCGCGAGAGGTTGCACCGCGCCTACTCAGAAGTACATTCCCTTTTCCGTCGTGACAAAAATAGACGACTGCGATTCCTGTGTAATCCAATCCCTTGTTCATGCTTTCTGCCCGAACAGCTCCTTGTGTGCAAGCTTGAATTCTCCAAGCACCTTGTTAAGTTTGTTTTTGAGGTCGTCAGAAAGTGCTCCCGCTGTTTTGATTTCTTTGAGAAGCTCCGCCGCCTGTCCATCGAGAAACGAAAGAAGAAGTCCTTCTGCCTCGCGGACCTTGGTGATCGGTGTATCAGTAAACAATTTCTGCTGCGCGGCATAGAGCACGGCGACCTGTTGCTCCACCGCCATCGGTGCACCGTTTTTCTGCTTCAAGAGCTCCACCATGCGCTGGCCCGAGGCAATACGATCTGCGGTCGCTTTGTCCAAGTCCTGCGCGAATTGCATGAATGCTTCCAGCTCCCGGAATTGCGCAAGCTCAAGGCGCAACGTGCCTGCAACAGACTTCATCGCTTTCGTTTGTGCGGCAGAGCCGACGCGTGATACGGAGATACCGACATCGATTGCCGGTCGCACGCCTTTGTTGAAAAGCTCAGTGATGAGGAAGATTTGTCCGTCGGTGATTGAAATCACGTTCGTCGGGATGTAGCCAGAGACGTCGCCGTCTTGTGTCTCGATGATCGGAAGCGCGGTCAAGGTCCCACCTCCCTTCTCTTTTGAAAGGCATGCGGCGCGCTCGAGAAGACGCGAGTGCAAATAGAAAATGTCGCCTGGGTACGCTTCGCGACCCGGTGGACGACGTAAAAGAAGCGAGAGTTCACGGTACGCAACCGCTTGCTTGGAAAGATCGTCATAAATAACGAGCACATCTTTACCCGCGTCCATAAAATACTCACCAATCGCTGCGCCGACGAACGGCGCCAAGAATGTTAGTGCAGCAGGAGCAGACGCTGGTCGGTCGA
>CAZOZG010000043.1:0-3445 GCA_964584225.1 uncultured Candidatus Saccharibacteria bacterium
GGCTTGGCGGCGCGCGCCTACGCGGCCTGGGAGCTGGGCATGATAACCGATTCGCCGTTTGGCCCAGCGCGGTCGGTGGGGGAAGGCAACGTACGCTTGCCGTCCAGGGTACCAGAAACTGGAGGGCTACGACCGACATGGCACCATCAAAGCCGAGCTCACCGTCGCTGGCTTCCGTTCCCTCGAGAACAAACCAAGCTGATTGATCAAACCCTTTGTCTGTGACATAGTCCAGCCGGATATGGGACAGCCGTTGTCCCCTACAATAGGAGCAAGTCATGAGCTTTTGGACACGCCAAGCAGGCGGATTAACCATCCGCGGTTGGATACTTCTCGTTGCTGCAACCGGCCTTGCACTGCGGGGAGTTGACACAATCGTCGACACTGCACTGCAATACGCATTCGGCCCACGGGCGCAAACAATCACCGTGAAATCATCGGCGGAGCCCGTGCGGTGCCGGCTTGAAGAAACCTCATACGGAAGTCCCATTGATTTTTACGAACTGCCTCGGCATATGGGAATGCAATACGCTGAGATAGTGGCGATGCCGCGCGAAGGCTTAGCGCTCATCAAGGAGGTCGGACAGAAATACAACGCCAACGCGTACTTCTTCGTCAACCGTGTCCCGGCCGAGTACAAAACCGGTCAAATTATTCAGGTTACTGGACGCGACATGTTGCGGTAATCTGACCCAAACAAGCGCCCGCCGACTGCGAAGTCGGCGGGCGCACTCTTTTTGAGGTACAATGGCGCTCTATGGCCGGGAAATTCATCGTGTTCGAAGGCGGCGAAGGATCGGGGAAATCCGCTCTCATGGAGCGCCTGCGGCCGTACCTGCCGGTCGACGCCGTGCTCACAAGAAACCCGGGTGGCACGCCGATCGGCGAGAAAATTCGCGCACTCGCGCTTTCGAAAGACCTTGAAAATGTCGACCCGAAATCTGAGCTGTTGCTCTTCCTCGCAGGCCGCGCGCAGCTCGTCGCCGACGTCATCAAGCCCGCGCTCGATAAAGGCCGAGTGGTTATCTGCGATCGGTATGAACTATCGACACTGGTGTATCAAATCGATGGTCTGCAGCGAGAAGCGGACGCAGCGTTTCTCCAGACTGTTTCTGATGCGGTGAATCAAGGATGCACTCCCATGGGGACAATTTTACTTGATGTGTCTCCCGACGTTGGTTTGGGAAGGAAGCGCGGGCACGATATCAATCGATATGAAGACAAAGACATGGCCTTCCACGAACGCGTCCGGCAAGCCTACAAAAAGCGCATCGGCGAATACGCCAACGCCCACGTCATTGATGCAAATCGCTCCTTTGAAGAGGTATGGACGGACGTGCGAAATGTCGTACAATCCCTCCTATGAGCGCGCGCGATCTCTACCGATTTGTAGCCAAGCAAGACAAGGAAGTCTACAAAGCGCTTGAAGGCGAAGAACATCGCGAGGCAGAAGGACTCGAACTGATTCCGTCGGAAAACTACGTCTCGCGCGCAGTGCGCGAAGCGAATGGCTCAGTCCTCACGAACAAATATTCCGAGGGCTATCCGGGTCGACGCTACTATGGCGGTCAGACCTACACCGACATGGTCGAGACAACTGCGATCGAGCGCGCAAAAAAACTTTTCGACTGTAAGTACGCCAACGTGCAGACGCTCGGAGGTGCAAATGCGAACATTGCCATGTATTTTGCGCTTCTTGAGCCGGGAGACACAGTTTTGGGCATGGATCTTTCCCACGGCGGCCACCTGACGCACGGTCACCCGGTCACCTACCTCACAAAGATTTTCAATTTTGTGCGCTACAAGATGAAAGATCCTGACACTGGCGAGATCGACTACAAGGAAATGCGCTCGGTCGCACGGCGCGAAAAACCGAAGATCATTCTGGCCGGCTATTCTGCCTATCCCCGTGAGCTTGATTACGAGAAATTCGTCGACATCGCGCGCGAAGTAGGAGCATACGCCGTGATGGACATCGCGCACATCGCAGGATTGATCGCGGGCCGCGCAGTCAAAAGTCCATTTGACTTTGGCTTTGATGTCATGACCTCGACCACTCATAAAACACTGCGCGGCCCGCGCGGCGGCCTCATTCTCACGAGAGAGAGCGAAGAGATTGCGAAGAAAATCGACAAGATGGTCTTCCCTGGCCTCCAAGGCGGGCCACATATGAACAACATCGCCGCCAAAGCCGTCGCCTTTGGTGAAGCACTGAAGCCTTCCTTCCGCACCTACGCTCGAGAGGTCATCAAGAATGCCGCCGCAATGGCAAAAGTATTTAAGAAAAACGACATCAGAATGATCACTGGTGGCACGAGCAATCACCTCATCCTTGCCGACGTGTACGGAAGTCTCGGAATCACGGGACAAGAGGCAGAAACGCTCCTTGATCACGTCGGTATCACCCTCAACAAAAACGCAATCGCCGACGACACCAGAAAGCCTATGGATCCTTCCGGCATCCGCTTCGGAACGCCGGCGATTACCACCCGCAAATTCGGCGAGAAACAATCGACGCGTGTTGCAGAGTTGATGGTGGAAGCACTCAAAAACAAAGGCAACGAAAAGAAACTGAAACACATCCGAGAAGAAATCCGGACATTATGCAAGAAGTTTCCTGTTCCTGAAGCGTTCGTCTAATGGAATCCCTACTCCATATCGATTTCATGCAGTTGGTGCGCCTCACCGGCTACCCCGGTCTTTTTGCTGCAATCTTCTTGGAATCCGGGGTATTTTTTGGTTTCTTTCTGCCGGGCGCGAGTCTTCTTTTTACAGCGGGCATTCTTGCAGCAGCTGGAATCTTTGACGTCCGGATATTGATTCCGCTTCTCGCAGTCGCTGCAATATTAGGCGACAACGTTGGTTACTGGTTTGGGAAAAAAGTCGGGCACGCACTCTTTACTCGCGATGACTCGCGTTTCTTCAAAAGGAGATACGTCGAACAAACGCATGCGTTTTATCAAAAGTACGGCACGCGCACCATCGTGCTCGCACGCTTCGTGCCGATCGTGCGGACTTTTGCGCCGATCCTGGCCGGAGTCCGCCGCATTTCGGCCGAGTGAAAGAATCCACTCAGGCGGCCCGTATTCTCCGCAATTGGAATGAAGATTTAAGCATTGATAGAATTGCGCTACGCTTTTATAACTGCTGTTAATTCGGGCTTAATTTCTCTTCCACCTTTTATTATGTGGAAAAAAAATCTAATCTTGCGGTTCATTCGGGTCATGGGAATGATCGCTCTTCTCACGACTTTTGGCGCGAATCCAAGCGCTCAAGCGCCAGCGGATCACGCATCGGTCACCAATGCCGTCAGTCTGGTGATCGAAGGAAACTTCGAAGGAAAAGGGGCGGATATCGAAATCCTTCGCGCGGGTGTTCGGCAATGGGAACGAGCGCGTCCCGGCCAGCCGTTGTTTGCCGGAGACGGCGTCCGGGTGGGCGCGCG
>CAZOZG010000044.1:0-3256 GCA_964584225.1 uncultured Candidatus Saccharibacteria bacterium
AAAATTCGTACCACACAGAAAGCGCTGGCAAGCACGCGGGCGAGATCATCATGTACGAAGCGAGCGACACGGGGACGGAGAATGTCCTCATGGCCGCCGCAAAAATTCCTGGCACAACGACGATCAAATTCGCGAGTGCGAACTATATGGTGCAGGATCTGTGTTTCTTTCTTGAGAAGGCCGGCGTACACATCGACGGCATCGGCACGTCGACTTTAGTGGTTCATGGTGTCAGTGACATCAATACTTCGCTCGAGATGTCACCAGGCGAAGATCCGATAGAATCGATGTTTTTCATCGCACTCGCCGCGACGACTGGATCGGAGATTACGATCCAGCACTGCCCGATTGATTTTCTCGAACTCGAACTCGCGACACTTGAGCACATGGGTTTGCAGTACACACGCTCTTCGCCTTTTATGAGTGACAACGGTCGTACGGCGCTCTGCGACATTACCGTGAAAAAATCTGAACTCTTGGCGCCGACAGAAAAAATTGCGCCGCGCCCGTACCCAGGGATCAATATCGACAACTTGCCGTACTTTGTGCCCATCGCGACGCAAGCAAAAGGCGAGACCTTGATTCACGATTGGGTGTACGAAATTCGCTCTGCATACTATCTAGAAATGGCCAAACTCGGCGCCACTATCGAAAAGCTCGACCAGCATCGTGTGCTTGTGAAAGGGCCGACGGCCTTACACGGGGCGGCGCTGAAGGCGCCGCCCGCGTTTCGTCCCGCTTCTATATTATTGATTGGCATGATTGCCGCCGACGGCGAGTCGACCCTCTACGATGTGTATCCGATCAACCGCGGCTACGAAAAACTGCATGAGCGCCTCGGCAAGCTCGGCGCAGATGTCAAAGCTGTCGACTGACATTTTTACTCCTCTTTTTTCAAAGAGTTCGTTCGCTTTCGCTTGAAGTCACACCCTGTCCTCATTTCATTTGTAATCCAAGAGCTCGTTGAACCTCACCCTCGTGGACATTCTTTCCGTGCAGTAGATGAGATCCTTGTCGACGAGACCCATTTTTTTACAACTGTCCTCCGGCTCGAGGCTGGGATTCGCTATAAACATCACTCGTGCAACCGTTGATCTGCAGTAGACATTGTTGAGGGTATCGTTCGTTGAAGCGTTGCATAATGGTATATAGGCCGACTCGCTGGCCTCGCGGCGCACGATCTCACTCCCGATACCGATAAAGCATGCATGAATAAGCGTCGTATTCGGTAAACTTTCGCACCAGTTTCCCATTGTGCTGAAGAGCGATTCTGCACTTGAAGGAGCGTCGCTGCTAGTGTTCCACATATCCCACCACGTCGGAAGATCGCGAGCACATAATTCTCTGTACGTGGTTGGCACCGACAAACATGGCGTGAGTTTAGATTCATCTGTCACTTGGCGCGGAAGTATTGTTTTGTCTCCAGCTAAGGAGCGAGATTCAAATTCCATAAATGCGCCTTGATAACAACCATTCCATCGGAATGGAATCTCAAGCGTGTCGCATTTATTCAGTGCTTGTTTGAGATCCTCGAGCGTATACCCGAAATAACCGACGAGGCCGTGCCCGATACCGTGTTCGCAGCCGAACACATATTGGTCTGGGTGCTTTTTGCATGCAGCATACGTGCTGTCAATGCCGGACAGACCGTATGCTGCTATAACCCGCTCGATAAATTCGTGTTCGCATCCAGCTAGAAATTCATCACCGCACACGTATAGTCCCGTTTGTCCCATACGCTCGAATAGCGCGTCTCCGAAAGTATGCGCCAAAGCATGCGCTTCCCAGATCGGTAGTGTCGCCCCCACGCGCAGAAGTTCAGCATGCGCTTCTTCGCTCCCCAGTCGCGCGATTGCATCGTTCCAGTGTGCGTATGCTTCTTTGGGTTTCACTTTCTGGTTTTCAATATACGATGGCGTGAATAACGTGGTTGCGGAAAGGTGCGTTTTACTTAGGAGGAGTATTACGAATAGAGTGGCCAGGGCGACCGCCAATAGAATAAAACGCAATTGCGAAGAACGCATACTAGATAGGAAGCTTCTATGCATTATAGTGCTTGAGTATGGGAAAACCAGCAGTACTCATTTTCGCCTCTGGCACTACGACTGATGGTGGATCCGGATTTGCAAATCTCGTCGAGGCGACGAAGACAGGAGAGTTGGACGCCGATATCGTGGCCGTCGTGAGCAATAATGAAAACGGTGGCGTGTGTCAGAAGGCTGCGCAGCTCCATATCCCGTTCGTGTATTTCCCTGGTCCGTATGATGCAGAGCACTACAAGAAAATAGTTTCTGACGCCCACGCCGAATGGATTGTACTCTCCGGCTGGCTTCGAAAAATAGAAGGACTTGATTCGCGTCGCACGTTCAACATTCACCCCGCGCTCCTTTCGGCGCTCGGTGGTCGGTTTGGAGGTCATGGCATGTACGGGCATCACATTCACGAGGCGGTCAAGTGTGCCCTCGATGCGGGTGAAATCACCGAATCCGGTTTTACGATGCATTTCGTGACCGATGAGATGGATCGCGGTCCGATTTTCTTTCAGCACCGCGTGCGACTTTCAAAAGAGATGACAGCTGATGACATTCAGGCCGCTGTCCAAAGTGCGGAGCACCTTCTTCAGCCCAAACTTACCGACATGGTCGTGCACGAAAAGATCTGCTGGGACGGTCGCGATCCAAAAAGCATGCGAGTTGCATCCCAGTCTTGATGAGGTAGGGTGGTGGCGGTGGGTGTACCCGTCCCGGGATGACCCGTGTAGAAGTACAGGGGAATGTAATGTCGATTCGTGCTCATGCTGATACGATGCGACCGACGAATGGCTCGGCCACGATTTCGATCCAGCTCAAAGGCCGGATCAAGGTGTTCGATTGTGCCCAAGGAAGTCGAAAACTATCGTGGCTGCCACCGCCACTATGAGTTTGTGCTCACGGGGCGTGCCGAGGGAGCATTGTGCCGCCGGCTTCCCACGTCCAGATCCCTCGCCAGCTTGTCGTTGATGTAAGGCGCTGCCTGGGATTGAAACAGGAAGGAACATGAAGGTGTAGCTGAGGTGCATGCAAGTCAGGTGCTCTTGCCCATTCGCCGCAAGCGGATGGCAGAAGAAAGTAGAATTTCCATCGCAGCGATGGACGGTGCAGATCTTTCAGCCGATACGGCGGACGCCATGAGCTTCGCGAAGGTTTGGGATTCCCGCCGTGGAACAATAGATGCAAGCTCCCCCCCGTCGGTGGGGGACTACAATTCTGGCCGACGG
>CAZOZG010000045.1:0-2777 GCA_964584225.1 uncultured Candidatus Saccharibacteria bacterium
TAATGCTAAATGGCGCATCGCAGTGACGTCCTGCCAAAACTCGACGACGTTCCTCGCCGGAGTCTCCACAGCCGTCTCACACATATCTTTCCCACTGCAGGGCTTGAGCGTGCAACGTCTCTGGCGCTCTACACTATCGATGCCGATTTGACGGAAGATAAAGTCGAATTGGCAGCGACATGCCTGACGAATTCGTTGATTGAGGACTACTCGCTCGGCGCGCTTCGCGCGCCGAGCGACTGCGCCTACGCAATCGAAATCGGTTATCTTCCCGGCGTTACTGACAACGTCGGCCGCACCGCTCGGCAGACAATAGAAGACGCAACCGGCAAACCGCTCGCTGGCGAGGCAGACGTGTATTCATCGCAACTCTACTTTTTGTACGGATCAATCAGCGAGGCCGAGGTAGCCGCGTTCGCGAAAGAGTTGCACAATCCGCTCATTGAGCGCGCCAACGTTTTCCCAGGAGGCGCAGAGATTCCAATCGTCGTGCCTCGAGTGATGTTGGCAGAGGCGATCAGAGTGGATGACGTGAACCTCGACGTTTCCGACGAGGAACTTCTGCGTATCAGCAAAGCGGGAATTCAAGGACGCGGCCCTTTGGCGTTATCCCTGAAATCAATGCAAATGATTCGCGATCATTTCAAAAAACTCGGACGCACACCGACAGATATCGAGCTCGAATCACTCGCGGGCACCTGGTCTGAACACTGCAAGCACACGATTTTTGCTGATCCACTCGACGAGATCGAAGAGGGAATCTATCGCCGCTATATAAAAGGCGCGACAGAGAAAATCCGCAAAGCGAAGGGTGCGAACGATTTTTGCATGTCAGTATTTAAGGATAACTCCGGTGCTATTGCATTCGATGATGAGTGGCTCGTTACACATAAAGTAGAAACACATAATTCGCCGTCGGGGCTGGATCCATTTGGCGGCTCTGTCACAGCAATCGTCGGCGTGAACCGTGACGCACTTGGTTTTGGGCTCGGCGCAAAACCGATTGCAAATACCTATGCATTTTGTGTCGCTGACCCAAATGACACGAGCGAAATCTTTCGCGACAAAGAAAAGACGCAACCGCTTTTGCCTGCGCGGCGGATTCTCGAAGGTGTTGTACGCGGCATCAATGCAGGAGGCAACGAAAGTGGCATTCCGACACCGCTCGGGCTTATTGCAGTAGACCCGAGCTACCGCGGTAAGCCTTTGGTGTACGGCGGCACGGCTGGTCTGATTCCGCGCACAGTCGGCAAGCGGAAATCGTACGAAAAGAAAGCTGAGCCGGGAGATTTCATCGTCATGATCGGCGGTCGCGTGGGACTCGACGGCGTTCACGGAGCGACGTTTTCTTCGGAAGCGTTGAGCAAAGGATCGCCGGCGACAGCGGTCCAGATTGGAGATCCGATTACGCAGAAGAAGTTTTCTGATGCAATTATTCGCGAAGCGCGTGACGCGAATTTATATTCATCAATTACCGACAACGGTGCGGGCGGCTTGTCGGGCTCAGTCGGGGAAATGGCGCGTGAATCCGGCGGTTGCGACGTTGATCTCGAGAACGTGCCACTGAAATATCCAGGACTTTCGCCATGGCAAATTTGGCTTTCGGAGTCACAGGAGCGCATGACGCTCGCGGTGCCGAAAGAGAAATGGCACGAGTTTAAGAAGATCATGGATAGATACGACGTTGAAGCGACATGTATCGGCACATTTACGGATTCCGGAACATGCATCGTCCGCTACAAAGGGAGGACAGTGATGGATCTTTCGCTTGATTTTTTGCACGAGGGTCGGCCGATCGAGGAGCAAAAGACGAAGCGGCCGGCCGCTCTAGGGCCGGCCGCACCTCGCACTGATCACCCCAGCGACTTACGTGAGTCTATCTTGCGCGTCATAGGCAGACCGAGTGTCGGCTCGATCGGGTTCATTTCGCGCCAGTATGATCACGAAGTGCAGGGAAGTTCAGTGACGAAACCACTGCAGGGCAAAGGACAGGTCAACGCGGGTGCGGCTGTGTTGCAGCCAGTTCCGAATTCCTCGCGCGGCGTCGTGCTCTCGCATGGAATCGCACCGTGGTATTCGGAGTTCGATACCTATGCGATGGCTGCCGCTGCCATAGATACTGCTGTCCGAAACGCCGTATGCGCCGGCGCACGTCGCGATTATCTCGCGATTTTAGACAACTTCTGCTGGTCGAGCTCCGGGAGCCATGAGCGACTCTGGCAACTCAAAGAAGCGGCGCGCGCGTGTTATGACATCGCGATCTCCTACGGCACGCCGTTCATTTCCGGCAAAGACAGTATGCATAACGATTTTCGTGGGTTTGATGCTGGCGGAAAAGAAATTCATATTGCCGCGATTCCAACACTTTTGATTTCAGCGATCGGCGTCATCGACGATGTCGCTGTCGCGCAGACAGTTGATTTCAAAACAGCTGGAGATTCTCTATACCTCTTGGGCGAGACTCATAACGAGTTGGGCGGCTCAGAGTATTACACGATGCTCGGTGAGCAAGCTGGCACAGCGCCAGTCGTTGATGTTGAGAAGAATATGCGTGTCTATGATGTCGTTACGAAAGCGTTGCAGAAGGGAATTGTCGTGTCTCTAATCGGGTGCGAGCGCGGCGGCCTCGCCGCAGCGCTCGCCAAATCCACGATCGCCGGCAATCTTGGTGCGTGAGTTGATCTTAAGACGCTCCCCGGCGGGGCAAAAACACCAGCCCAGATTCTGTTTTCTGAAAGCCAAGGGAGAATTCTTGTCACCATCACTAAAGAAAATAA
>CAZOZG010000046.1:0-2535 GCA_964584225.1 uncultured Candidatus Saccharibacteria bacterium
CATTGATGACGAGCTCGTGGATGAAGCCATCACGCAAAAGACGAAGATTCCGCTTGGCGCCATCAAGAAGGACGAACAGGACAAGCTCGAGCATCTTGAAGAGTTTTTGCAGCAGCGTGTCATCGGGCAAGACGAAGCAGTGAAGGCTGTGGCCGGCGCGATTCGCCGCGCCAGAAGCGGCATCGGGAACCCGAATCGCCCGATCGGGAGTTTTCTATTCCTCGGACCAACGGGTGTCGGGAAAACGGAGACCGCCAAAGCACTCGCCGATAGCTATTTCGGCTCAGAAGACGCGATGCTCCGCTTCGACATGACGGAGTACCAGACAGAAGATGGGTTCGATAAATTGGTCGGTAAGCCCACGAACGACGAGCCAGGACTTCTCACGTCGCGTATGCACGCGAGCCCCTACGCGCTCGTCCTTTTGGATGAGTTTGAAAAATCTAATACCAAAGTAAAAAATCTCTTCCTGCAGGTTTTGGACGAAGGATTTTTCACCGATACCGTCGGTCGCAAGGTCAACATGCGCAACACGATCATCATCGCGACCTCAAATGCCGGCGCCAAAATGATTTGGGAATCCGTCGAGAAGGGGACCGATCCTGCAAGTCTGCGTGATCAACTCTTCACCTACATTCAGAAGGAAGGACTCTATAGTCCGGAGCTTTTGAACCGCTTCGACGCCGTGATCATTTATCACCCCTTGAGTAAAGAAGTCCTCGCGAAGATTGCGCGCCTGCATCTCGAGAAATTTGCCGCGCGCCTCAAAGATACGAAGAACATGACGCTCACGGTGACGGACGAGCTCGCGACTGCGACCGCCACAGGCGGCTTCGACCCGGTCTTCGGGGCGCGGCCAATGCAGCGCTTTATACAAGACAAAGTCGAGAAACTCGTCGCTGACAAAATTATCCGCGGCGACATCCACTCAGGCAGTTCATTCTCTTTCTCGCCCGAAGAAATCGCGACCATTTCATAAGTTATGAATCAGCACGAATCGGAGATCGTCATTTGGGACGACATTGCCATGGGCGCACTCGCGATCCTGAGCACCTTCCTTCTTATGCTCGAATATTCAGTACCGCTCACGTATGGCGAGCTACTTGTCATTGGATACGTTGACTCAACAATTGCGCTTATTTTTCTCGCTGAATTCATCATCAAATACAGCTTTGCTCCTTCAAAAAAGGAGTATCTGAAATCAAATTGGTGGTATTTACTAGCCTCAATCCCTCTCACGACTCCGCTGACGCAGGCACTGCGTCTGCTGCGGCTCGTACGCTTGATCCGACTGCTGCGACTCGGCACTGGAATGAAAGAAATTAGTATCTACCTGAGACGTTTCTTTACGCAGACCTATCTTGTCTACGTCATCACGATCTGGATGATTATTGTTTTCTCTGGCGCGATGGTTTTCTTCGCGATCGAACACGCAGTAAACCCTCACGTACAATCGCTCTTCGATGCCTTTTGGTGGGCGATGGCAACGGTCACGACCGTAGGATATGGAGATATCTATCCTGTCACGACGGCGGGTCGCATTGTCGGGATCATGTTGATGATTGCAGGCATCGGCACTTCCGGCGTATTCACCGCACTCATTGCATCCTTTCTCATTCGAGAAAAGTGAGCTTATACTGCTGCAATGTCGAATGAGCGGCGGCTCTTTGCCCTCAATTTCTTGCGTAATCCATTGCAGAATGCGTCGCTCGTTCCAAGCTCACGCGCGGCCGCTCGCGCGATGCTCTCGGGAATCGATTTTTCCCATATCGATACCGTGATCGAACTCGGGCCGGGCACCGGTGTGTTCACCGAAGAGATCGTGCGTCGCAGTAAACCAGACACAAAAATTGTTTTACTCGAACTCGAAGCAAGTTACGTCCACGCATTGCGCAAGAAATTTGGTGTGCGCCTCACGGTCGAACACACAAGCGCGCATGCACTCGAAAGTGTTTTGCAAAAACATCGCATCGGACACGTCGACCTCATCGTTTCCGGCCTGCCGACCTATCCGCATGTCATCACCAAAGAATTCGTCTCGATGTTGAAAAAACATACCGATCGCGGGACGATCTTCCGCTTTTTCACGTACATCCCGCCTCTCATGAAACGAATCTACAAAGATCTGCCGGTGGAAAAAAGAACATTCACATTCAAAAATTTCCCGCCACTTTTCGTCTACGGCATTCATTAACACTTGAAGACCTGTTGTGCTAGAGTGCCGCCAGGCAAACCCCGAGTCAGCCAGCCTCTGGCTCTCATTGTTGAGGAGCATTCCATGTCATTGCCGCGAATTCTCGGGCCGGTGCTTATCATTCCGGCCGCCGCATTCTTCCTGATGGGCTACGCCATGACTGGCGAAAAGTGTATCGAGTTGCGCCGGACATTCTTGAAGCGTGGTCGTGAGGTCATCGCCAAACGAAAAACGCAGCGCGGCTCAGCCGAAGAAGTCCGCGACAAAACGGCGCTCAAGGAACTCAAGCATCCCTGGCCCAAGGGCGAAAAGGGGTGGGACACCGATCGCAGTAATAAAAA
>CAZOZG010000047.1:0-2299 GCA_964584225.1 uncultured Candidatus Saccharibacteria bacterium
GGAGGCGGTCGTGGGAACGGCGCTCAGACTCCTCGACCGCGACGGCATCGACGGCGTCTCCACGCGCGCGGTTGCGAGCACGCTCGGCATCGCCGGGCCATCGCTCTACTGGCATTTCAAGAACAAGCGCCAGCTCTTCGACCACATGGCGGAAGCCATGCTGGCCGAGACAATGCCGGTTCCCGATCCTTCGATCGCCGAGAAGGACTGGCGCGAATGGTTTCGCATCGCTGCAAGAGTGATCGGCCTGACTACCCCGCCTCGATTTACACACTATGCCCAAAGTAAGTGCGAAAACAGCAATTGCCGCGTCGATGAGAACGGTCAAATCGAATGCAGATCCATGGAGCGCCCACCTCCAATAAAAGGCATTCAGTCAATTTCAGCGAGCTCACATCACGTATGCGTCGTATCGGAGGGAAGCAAACTGGCCTGCTTTGGATTTGCTCCTACGAGCAAAAATCTAGTCGTCGCTGTTTCGGCTGGCCACGATGCGACATGCGCGCTTTTTGTTGATGGTTCATTAGAATGCTGGGGACGCATTGTGGTGCCTGATGACCTCAGAGCTGTTCGAGCAATACCGGCTGCATTTGACAAACGGATATGCGTGATAGAGGCAGCTGGGACCGTTTATTGCATGGGTGACAGTCAAACCTGCGCGCAATTGTGGAAGTTATGAGTGGGAAAATGCATAGGACGGCCCAAGTCTCAGCCAAGTCGACTCGATGCCACTTCTATCGCCGTTGGCGACGGCACACATTACTGTGTGACGATGGAGGACGGATCCGTTGAATGCTTAGGTTGCTTCGGCCTTCGGCAAGAAAACTGGCTCAATTGCCATGTGCCACAGGATGTGCGGGTATTATGAGGTCTTTTACACACGCTGTCATTGCGAGCGAGATCGAAGCAATGTAGTACATACCGGCATTCTTTGTCGGCTACGCCAGAAGAATGTGCAGGACCTGGATTGCTTCGCTCTCGCTCGCAATTGTACGTGCCAGATAATTCGTTGACAAAGTAGGGGTTGGTTGAAGTTCCCAAAGGAACTACCAACTCCTTCTTTTAGAACAGAGCGGATGCTTGTTTAAGTCAGCGAGGAAGAAAGAGTGCGCAACAATGCTCGAGATGAGACTCTTAAAAAGAATTACATTCAGAAGTACCACCTACTAATTCACGATTACGAACTGGTTAAGACGAAAAATCATCCACTCTTTAAGAAAGCGAAGGATTTCTACCAAGCCCATGGAACATGCGCCCAGACCTTTTTGAAGTATTACGCCCGCTACAAGCAGTCTGGCGGTGATTTAGAGAGCTTGGTGCCTCAAAAGCGGGGCCCCCGTTTTAGGACCAGAAGAACGCCGACTGCTATCGAGGAAATGGTCCTTCAAGAAAGAGAAAAAGGTAATAATCGCTATGAGATTAACCATATCCTAAGGCCTTTGCTCAAAGAAAAAACACCTTCTCCAAGCTGCATTTATAGCATATTGACGCGCTACGGTAAGAACAGGAAGACTCGGGCCATGCGCGAAGAAAAACGAAAGATCATCAAGGAAAAAGCTGGAGAGCTCGCTCATATCGATTGCCATCACCTTTCGAAAGATACGATCGCAAATGATCCAAATCGTTATTACTTGGTTTGTGTCGTCGATAGCTGCACCCGAGTCGCATGGGCAGAAGTCATGGACGACATCACCGCTTTGTCGACGATGTTCTCGACGCTTCACTGCTTAAATCAAATTGGTGATCGATTTGATATCCGGTTCGCTGAAGCGATTACCGATAATGGTCCCGAGTTTGGGCCGAAAGACTCAGCGACAAAAAAGAACCATCCATTTGAAAGACTATTAATGGAGCTTGGGATCAAACACCGCTACACAAGGCCGTACCGTCCACAGACGAATGGCAAGGTGGAGAGATTTTGGAGAACACTCAACGAGGACCTCATCGAGGGAACTTACTTTGAATCAATTGATTCATTGAAGAAAGAACTATTTGAGTTCTTACTCTACTACAATAAGCTCAGACCCCACCAAGGGTTGGCAGGGAAGACGCCTGAGGAAGTTTCCAAAACATGTCAACGAATTACTTGACACTTACAGCAATGACGGCCTTTGCTGCTCGTGAAGATCGCACCGATAACTTTATCGACGCAATCGCTGATTTCGCACAACGCAACGTCATAACACTCGACCATCTCGGTACGATGCGCGACGGATGCGACCGAGGCGAGCTCATCAATCCTCTCGACGCACTCGAGGCCATGGCGACGAGCCTTGACGCACATCTCGCATTCGAAGCG
>CAZOZG010000048.1:0-572 GCA_964584225.1 uncultured Candidatus Saccharibacteria bacterium
CACCTGCGGTCACGGGTGCTGTCATGTAAAGAATCAAGAACGCACGCATCCCGTAATAGCTAAACCGTTCCCACATTTCTGTGAAGAAAAGCGTGCTTAGCCCGCGTGGATGACGAAGTTTTTCCCGCATGGCCGTGAAATTATCACACTGACGCATGTGATAGAGTGATCGATTTGGAGGATGGAAATGAAATACGTTCGGTTTGCGATATTGCTGGGAGTGGCTCTTGGTCTATTTGCGTCTGCCGGCTATTCGCAAGACAAGAAAGGCGCGGGCAAAAAGGAATTTCTTTTCCGGGGTAAAGTTGAACAGATCGATCTCAGCGCAAAAACCTTCCGGGTCAACGGGCAGGAAGTTAAAGGCTGGATGGGTGCGATGACGATGAGTTACGCGCCGGATAAGGCGGATGTTCTCAAGACCCTGAAGGTTGGCGACGAGATTACCGCAAAGGTGTACGACGGGGATTTCCACACGCTCTACGACGTGCCCGTCGTCCCGCCGAAAGCACCCGAGAAAAAATAACCGCTGCGGTGTCGACGCCGGCCAAACCCGGCGACTAAAAAGTCAGCGG
>CAZOZG010000048.1:582-1773 GCA_964584225.1 uncultured Candidatus Saccharibacteria bacterium
CCGAGGCGGCCGACCAATTGCGTCAGGGTTTCGCCGGTCGATTTAAGAACGAAAGCGGAGCCGGACCAGTCCAGCTTGAAGCTTGTAGATTGCGCAGAGATCCAGATTTGCCGCGTTGGTGACTGCGGGCTGATTACGATCTTCCCAGGCTGCGGATCTTCAATCTCAATCGAAAGCACGCCGTTTTGGAAGACAACCTCGGCGTCATATTTTTCCGCAACGACATCCAATGCACGATTGAGACGATTTAGCGCGTCGTCGCAGTGTGTCCGAAATTCGGGTTCAGTAAGAGCCATCATCCTAACTACCGGCCGGTCCCCCCACACCTGTATTATAGGCGAGTGAACCCGTTTCAATTGACGAAGCATCTGATGTCGATCCCGTCTGTGACTGGTGCCGAGTGCGAGGTGGGAGAGTTTTTGTCGTCCCACCTTGCCTCGCGTAATTACCGGGTCGAACGCCAGCAGGTCGAAAACGACCGGTTCAACCTCCTCGCATTCGCAGGTGATGCGCGGGTTCTGTTTTGCACGCATATCGATACGGTTCCTCCACCACCGCCGGTGATACCCGTCCGTGAGGACAACGACTTTCTTTACGGACGCGGTGCATGTGATACCAAAGGCATCATCGCGGCGATGCTCGAAGCGGGCGATCGTTTGAGACAAGCGGGTATTGTCAACTTCGGCTATCTGTTTGTTGTCGGTGAGGAGACGGACAGCATCGGTGCGAAAACAGCGAACAAGATGCAGTGGAATACCGAATACGTTGTTGTCGGCGAGCCCACGCAAAACCAACTCGCGCGGGCACAAAAGGGAACGCTCATGGTGAATCTGAGTGTCGCGGGACGCGCATCACACTCCGGTTATCCCGAGTTTGGTGTGTCGGCCATACGAAATCTTGTTGCCGTATTGCAAGATTGCGAGAGCGAAGACTGGGGCAACGATCCCGTTCTGGGAAAAGGAACATTCAACACGGGTACCTTCCATGGAGGCGAGGCAGCGAACGTCGTTCCTTCTCACGCCAGCGCTTCAATGATGATTCGAACCGTTGAAGAGCGCTCGCGAGTTGAAGAGAAGGTGCAGCGCAACGTGGGGAATCGAGATACTGTGGCGATTGTCGGCGCCTCCGATCCTCAGATACCACAAGCCGTTGGCGCTTTCGCGCCGACCGTAGTCTCCTCTGGCAAACACA